>CACZQV010000001.1 GCA_902783435.1 uncultured Erysipelotrichaceae bacterium
AATGTATAAAACAGGATTAACTGCAGATCAACTACCTACAAGTACATCTACATATAAATTTACTTTTAGTGTAACATATATGCAAGCAGATAATAATGCTACACCAGTTAGATATCAAGCATATACTTTAGGAGAAATAGTATATTTTGATCCAGTAACTGATAATCCATGCAATAGTGATACATTCAGTTTAACTAATATTAATAATGGAACAAGTACATGTTATAAATGGAGAGTAATGACACCAATAGATAATGATACAAATTCATCAATTAAATTACAATTGGATCATAACCTAGTAAATAAAACTAGATGGTCTACACAAAGTACATCAAGTACAGGTCCAGATAAAGTATTAAGTGAATTAGCAACAGCTACTTCTACTTGGACTAAATTACCATTATTAAATTATACATATGATACTACTTTAGCTTCTCCTAATGACTATGGAGTATTAACATGTACTGACGGAACATGTACAATAACTGGTAAAGATACACCTATAGCTACAAATATGAGAGTAAGATTAATTACAGGTGAAGAAATGCGAGATATAACTAGAACTGAAGTACCGACTCTTAATTGGACTTTAGCTACATCATCTGCTGCATCATATTACTTTTTCTCTGAATACGATTATGAATTAGGAACACATCATAGTGGTTCAGGTAATGAAAATCTAGCTTGGTTACTTGAAAATGTATCAAGTTATAAGTCAGGTGCGACTAATAATGTATATGGAGATAATACATGTGGTTATTGGAGTTTATCTCCATCATTTGATAGTTCAGCATATGTATGGGAAGTTAATATTGAAGGTTATTATTCAAATGTAGATGTTGATCGTGAACCAACAGCTCAATATACTTATGGAGCTAGACCATTTATAGAAATACCAAAAAGTTATTTAGGATAAAAAGGACTTTATAAAAGTCTTTTTATTTGCTATACTAAATAATAGTAGGAGAGTAGCTTATGAGAAAGAATTATCGTAAAAGAAAATTCAATCGTAAAAGAAAAAGTACTTATAAAGTATTCTTTTTAGTTGTAGTAGCTATGACTCTAGGTTTTGCTGCAATAAATACAACACTACAATTAATTGGTACTTTAAATATTTCAAGAACAACATGGAATATCCATTTTGAAAATGCAACAAAAACAGGAGGAGTAAATGCAACAACAGAAGTAAAACTAAAAGATGGTGATAACACTACAGTAGAGTATCAAGTAAACTTAAAAAATCCAGGAGAATATTATGAATTTACAGTAGATGCTAAAAACGATGGTACAATAGATGCTATGGTTACAGGAATAAGTAACAAAGTATATGAAAATAGTGTAGAAATAACAAAACCAGATTACCTAGATTTTATAGTTAGTTATGGTGATGGAACTGCAATAGAAAATAATCATTTACTAGCAAGTACAAAATCTGAAACATATAAAGTAAAAGTAATGTATAAAGATAATTTAACAGCAGATCAACTACCAACAAGTACAAAAAGTCTTAAATTCACTTTCTCAGTAACATATATGCAAGCAGATGAAAATGCTGAATCTACAATTATATTTGATAATCAAAATGCAACAACACCAGGTACTACTACAACAAAAGTAAAATATAATCAATCACTTCAAAATATTACAGTTCCTACTAAAACAGGTTCTACTTTTAAGGGATATGCTGATACACAAAATGCTTATGAATTAAACACAAGCGTATATAATCTACCAAGTAGTGATAGAGATAAAAGAATTGGTTTCTATGAGAAAGGTAGATATCAACCTACTAATAATAATGGATGGGCATTAATTACAAATGGTGATAAAAACACTCATATAAATGGTAGATTTAGAACAACATCTAATATTACAGCTTTAGATTTTAATGATATATTACTAGATGAAAGTATGTATACAATAACAGAATTTAATGGAGAGTATACTGTATATGTAGATTTTGATGTAACAGAAGCAATGGTTAGTAAACGAACATATAACTATGATACAGATTATAGATTTATAGATGTAACTCTAGAAAGTAATAGTCAAGTTACAGTTGATTACATGATAAGAAATGGTAAAAAATATTATGATTCTACAGGAAATGGTCTAATTAATTATGATTTATTAACTAATACAAAACTATATGCTATGTGGCAATAAGGCTTTATTAAAAGCCTTATTAAGTCCCTAAAACTTTACTTTTTTAAGAAAATATGGTATAATATGTCCACATATGAGGGGTGAATAATATGAATTTTATGAAGAAAAGAAAAGAATTAAAAGATACTTATACAGATGAGAAAATTATTATTGAAGAAAAACCTGTAGATAAGAAATATAAAAGAACTAAAATGATTATTAATATATTTTTTATAGTTATATTAATAATTATTGCAATGATTTCAATAGATATAGTACGTGTAGCTAAATATGATAAACGTCCATTATTCGCAATTAATACAAAAACTTATAAAGATGGTGGAACTAAAGAATATATTGGTTTAGGATACAAAGTAATTGATTATTACCAATTACAAGGTAGACGTGATATTGAAATAGGTACATGGAATTTGAAATATAATAATAATCCAGTAACAATCCAAGATATAGATTTAGCTATAGAATTAAATAATGATGAAGAAAAAACGTATACAAGTTACTATAAAAAGTTTGTAAGAGTTATTACTACATTAAAAAGCATAGATAAGAAAAATAAAAAATTAGTATTAGGTTATACTGATGAAGATGGAAAATATTCAGTAGATATAGTATGTAATTTAGTAGATGAACAAATGAACATAGATAAGTTTGAAAAAGATAAACAAATTACAATTATAGGTACATTCAAAAATTATAAAACTAAAACTAATAAAACAAATAGAAAAGTTTATATAAAAGATTGTATTGCTGAACAATAAAATATTTGATATAATGAATACATCAAGGAAACTTGAATAAAATAAAAAAGGGAATACTTAACTTTCACACGTTGAGTACTTCCCAAGTTAATTTGGTTAGTACTTAATCTAGTGGTAGATTGAGTACTATTTTTTTATGCATAGAATCAATAATGAGACTATTAATAAAATGATAATTATTATGAGAAATGAGATTAATAAATCTTTCTTTTTCATAAATATCAAGCCTCCTTTCGCAAGAAAGTTGGCAAGTACTCAACAATTAAGTATTCCTACTTAAATTATATCATGTGTATAATATTAGTGCACAATAAATTTAAGAGTTATAATATTGATTTTATGTTATAATTAAAATGTAAACTTTCACGTGCAGCAACTGAAAGTTGGTATAAAGAATGTAGTGTTTATAATATACTTATCTCACGAAAGGAGGATTTGTCTAATGAAATTTGCAGACAATCTAAAAAGAATTAGAAAATCTAAAAAAATATCACAAGAAGAACTTGCAGAACGTGTTGGAGTATCACGCCAAAGTGTATCTAAATGGGAAACTAGTGAAGCATACCCTGAAATGAATAATATACTAGAATTATGTAAGATCTTTAAGTGTAATATAGGTGAACTAGTAAATGATAAAATGATTGACTTAGATTCATTAGGCGAAGATGTGAAGATGAGTGTAGTTAAATTAAAAAAAGAAAAACAAAAACAAGTAAAGGTAATAAGTAATATTATTAGTGTAATAGCTAAAATAACTTCTATTGTATTAAGAGTAGTATTTGGATTCTTAGTAGTAGGTATGGTATTACTTCCAATAGGATTAAAACATATTGATGTTAAGGATGGACATCTAGTAGCTAAAGATAAAACTATTAAAATAGTAGAAGTAGGTAAATCTACAGAAATTAGAGTAGGAGAACATACAGTAATAGGTAATTTTGATGATAAAGATATAGAAAATATTACTCCAGCTCTAGAACACTTTGGAGTACCTGCTACTATAGGATTATTAGAAGGTGGATTATTATTTATAGGAGCATTAATAATTGTATTAATTAATGCCTTAAAACACTTAGAAAAACTATTTGCAAATATTAAAGATGGAGATACTCCATTTACTATGGATAATGTAGATCATATTAAGAAAATGTCTTATTTAATGATAGCTTGTATTATCTTAGCTTCTATTGGAGAATTATTACTTAATATACCTTTAAAAAATGAAGTAAATATTGAATTTAACATGATGAACATCGTAGAAATATTATTCCTTTACTCAATGAGTTTAATATTCGAATATGGATATGAAATTCAAAAAGATTCTAAAGGAATTATGTACGAAGAAGAATCTAAATAAAAGATTAAAAGAAGATTTAAAATCTTCTTTTTTTATGTTATAATAAATTAGCTATAGGAAGGAGTGTTTCTATGGAAGAAATGCTATCAAGAGAAGAGGTATTACATGTAGCTGATTTAGCTAGAATTTCTTTAACTGAAGAAGAAATTGCAAAATACCAAAAAGAATTAAAAGAATTATTAAACGATGTTGAAAAGATTAATGAAGTAAAAGGGTATGATGATGATATCCTAATTGCTTGTTGGGAAGAAAATACTGAACTACGTAAGGATGTATCAGGTACTATGTTAGATCCTAAAGAAGTAGTTAATAATGCCCCAAGACATAGTGGTAATTACATTGAAGTACCAGTAGTAATTGCAGAAAGTGAAGGTGCTTAATATGTATTTAGATAAAAGTATTAAAGAGATTAATGAATTATTAAAGAATAAGACTATTAAACCAATAGACTTAGTAGAAGAAGCTTTTCAAAACATCGAAAATAATAAAGAATTAAATGCCTATATTACATTAAATAAAGAAGAAGCAATTAAAAGAGCTAAAGAATTAGAAAATAAGGAAGTTGATAACTTATTATTTGGACTTCCTATTGCTGTTAAAGATAATATTGTAACAAAAGGATTAAGAACTACATGTGCATCTCATATATTAGATAATTTTATTCCAATTTATGATGCTACAGTAGTAGAAAAGATTAATTCTTGTAATATGATTATTATTGGTAAAACTAATATGGATGAGTTTGCTATGGGGTCTTCATCTAGAACTAGTTATTTTGGAGCTCCTAAAAATCCTTGGAATACTAATAAAATATCAGGAGGATCAAGTGGAGGAAGTGCTACTACAATCGCAGCTCGTGACTTACCATTTGCCCTAGGTAGTGATACAGGAGGAAGTATTAGACAACCTGCTGCATATACTGGAATAGTAGGTATGAAACCAACATATGGTAGAATTTCAAGATTTGGATTAGTTGCTTTCGCATCAAGCCTAGACCAAATAGGTCCAATGACTACTAATGTTTATAATAATGCACTACTTTTAAATGCACTTGTTGGAAAAGACAAAAGAGACTTAACTTCTGTTAATAAAGAAGTAGAAGACTTCACAAGACTAATTGGTGAAGACATTAAAGGTATGAAAATAGCTGTACCTAATTACTTTATGAGTGATATTGTTTCTCAATCAATCATTTCTAAAGTAAAAGATACAATTAAAATATTAGAAGATAATGGAGCAACAGTAGACTATGTAGATGTTAAATACTTAGAAAATGCAGTTACTCTATATCAAGTAATAGCTATGGGAGAAGCAAGTTCAAACTTAGCTAGATTTGATGGTATTAGATATGGATATTCTTATGAAAATCCAGAAAATATAGAAGATGTTTACTTAAAAACTAGAGCAACTGGTTTTGGTGAAGAAGTAAAAAGAAGAATTATGGTAGGAAGTTATTTACTAAGTGGAGAAAATGCTAAGATTTATTACAATAAAGCATTATCAATAAGAGAAGATATGAGAAAAGCTTTAAAAGATGTATTTGAAAACTATGATTTAATTATAGGTCCAACTACAACTACAACAGCATACAATCTAGATGATCCAATGGATGATCCTAGAAAATCATTTATGGATGATGTCTTAGTAATTCCAGTTAATATGGCAGGACTTCCAGGACTTAACTTACCAATTGGATTCGATGAAAACAAAATGCCTATTGGTATGCAAATAATAGGTAATTCTTTTGAAGAAGCTAAGATCTATAAATTAGCTAGTTACTTAGAAAAAGAATTAAACTTAGATTTAACACCAGGAGGTGAGAAATAATGGCAAATTATATACCTACAGTTGGTGTTGAAGTACACGTAGAATTAAAAACAAAAACAAAAATATTCTCTAATTCTGTAAATGGATATGGAGAAATGGCTAACTCTCTAACTAATGTAGTAGACTTAGGTTATCCTGGAACACTTCCTACATTAAATGAAGAAGTAATAAATCTAGGTATAAAGGCAGCTACTATCTTAAATTGTAGAATTAGAAAAGTAATGCATTTTGATAGAAAAAATTATTTCTATCCAGATATATCAAAGAATTATCAAATTACTCAAAATGATACACCTATTGGATATGATGGATATGTAGAAATAGTTAAATCAAATGGAGAACATAAAAAAGTATACATTGAAGAAATGCATATAGAAGAAGATACATGTAAGAGTGCACATAGAGGTACTAAAACACTTCTAGACTTCAATCGTGCTGGAGTACCACTAATTGAAATAGTTACTAAACCATGTATGAGTGATGGCGAGGACGTCAAACTATACTTAGAAAAATTAAGAGAATTATTATCTTTTGGAGATATTTCAGACTGTAAGATTGAAGAAGGTTCAATGAGAGCAGATGTTAATGTATCTATTCGTAAGAATGAATCTGATCCATTAGGAACTAAAGCAGAAATTAAAAATATAGGTTCTATTTCTAATGCCAAATTAGGTGTTGAAAAAGAAATAGAAAGACAAACTAAAATATATGATGCTGGAGAAACTTTTAAACCACAAACAAGAAGATTTGATGATAAAATTAATGATACTGTCTTAATGCGTGTTAAAGAAACTGGAAATGATTATAGATATTTCCCAGAACCAGATATTCCATTTGTTGTTTTAACAGATGAAATGATTGAAGAAGCAGTTAAGACAATTCCAATGTTACCAGATGAAAGAAGAGCAAAATATAAAGAACTTGGAGTATCAGAAATTAATACTGAAAAACTTGTAGCTAATAGAAGTTTAAGTGATTACTTCAATACTTTATTAGATGAAAAAATTAATCATCAAACAGCATCAAATTTATTATTAGGAGATATATCAGGATACTTAAATAAAAATGAAAAAGTAATTACTGATACAACTCTAAACAAAGAAAGATTTATTGAGTTAGTTAACTTAGTAGATGATAATACTTTAACTAGTAAGAATTTAAAAGATATTTTAGATATCGTACTTGAAAGTGATAAATCTATTAAAGATATTATGACAGATGAAGGTATTGAAAATATTACTGATGACTCTGAAATTAGAAATATAGTTAAAACTATTATTTCCAATAATCCAGATAGTGTTAATGACTATAAAGCTGGACATGATAGAGCAATTAAATTCTTAATGGGACAAGTAATGAAAGAAACAAAAGGTAAAGTAAATCCTAAGATGGCAATGGATATTTTAACTGAAGAATTAAAATAATCTATTATTGAAAATACTATATACATAGTGTATAATAATTATTATATTAGGATGTGAAGATAAATGAGAAATGTAAGAAAAATTTTAAAAAAATATAGAAAGCTAATAATATTAGCAATTATCATAATATTATTAATTATAGGATTATTTGCAATTAAAAAATTCTTCTTTCCAAGTGAGTCAGGAGTACTATATGGAAATAGACTTGATGGAAGAGATAAAGTAAAAATTACTGAAGAAACTAAAAATAAAGCAAAAGATGTTTTCAAAGATAGATCATCTAGTGCAAAAGTTAGAATAGCTGGAAGAATTATCTATATTGATGTTGTAGTAAATGATGATGTATCTAAAGACGATGCAAGAGGTTTAGGAAATCAAACACTAGGAGCTTTTAGTGATCAAGAAAAATCATATTATGATATTCAAATATTAATAAATAATAAAGCTAATAAAGAACAATTTCCAATAATTGGATATAAACATCATACAAGAGATGCTATAACATGGAATAAAGATAGATAGATGGTGAAAATATGAAAAAGAAGTTAATAATTATAATACCTGTCTTAATCGCTGCTGTAGCTTTCTTTTTTGTCTATAGATACTATAACAAAGAAGATAAAACTACAACACTAACAGTATCTGAAAAGAGATGGGTAGAGGAAAACAAAGAAACTGCTTATGATTTTGAAGTAGTAAATGATTATCCATTATATGGTATTAATGGAGAAGGAGTTATCTTTGATTTTATTAAAGATTTCGAAAGTACTATTGGTATTGAATTTAATAAAATTCCATATTTAAAAACATCTTCTGCTACTACTGATAGTTTTAGAATTACTATTTTAAATAATGATGAAAAATTATCAAAAAAAGATTTATTCTTATTTAATGATAATTATGTTGCAGTAGGTAAGACATATCAAAGAATTAATCATATCAGTGATATGAAAAATATTACATTTGGTGTATTAAAAGAAGATACTGAAGAAGTAAGTTTCTATTTAAAAAGTGGAACTAACTTATCTTATAAATCATATGATGATATCAGTAAATTATATGATGCATTAGATAAAGAAGAAGTAAATATGGTAATAATCCCAAATATTATGTATTTAGATCGAACTATTGAAAAAGATAAATATTCTATTAACTATTATTTTACTGAATTGAAGAAACAAATAGTATTAACATTAAGTGATAATAATAAAGAATTAAATACAATAGTTACTAAATACTATAATAAATGGAAACAAACTAAATATATAAAAGAGTATAATGACTCATATTTAAATTATTATCTAGAAAAAAACAAATTAGATGCTAAAACTAAAGCTAAGTTAATATCTAAGAATTATGTATATGGATATGTAGAAAAACCTCCATATGAAAAGAAAGTACATGGTAAAGTTGCTGGTATTGCTGGAGAATATATTGATAGAGTATCAAGACTTGCTGATATTAATTTTAAATATAAAAAATATCCTAATAAAAAAGCTTTAGAAAAAGCTATTGATAAAGGAGAAGTTGATATTTACTTTGATTACTACAATTATAGTAATGATAAATATACTGCTACTTTATCTACATTTGTTGAAGATTATGTAATATTAGGTAGACAAGAAAATAACTATATAGTTAATTCTTTTGAAAGCTTAAAAGATAAAGATATAGCTATGTTAAAAGGTGATTCACTATACAATTACTTTAGTAATAATTCACGTGCAAACATCAAAGAGTATGATAATATTGATCAATTAGTAAAAAAATCTAAAGATAGAATTATTGTAGTAGATAGTGAAATATATACTTATTATCAAAATAATAAATTTAAAAATTTAAAATTATTATATAAAGATACTATGATGAATGATTATAAATTCATGGTTAAGAATAATAATGATGCATTCTATAATTTATTTAATTATATTATTAATACTAATTCATATTATAATTATCGTAATTCTGGAATCGAAGGATTAAGTGCTTCTATATTTGAGGATTCTACTTTAGAACAAATATATACAATAGTATTATTAATTATCTTTATACCATTAATTATACTTATTATTTTATATTTATTCTTAAAACATAAGAAAGCAGTTAAGAAGGTTAAAATTCAAGATAGACATAAATATACTGATATGTTAACTTCTCTAAAAAATAGAAACTATTTAAATGCTAAGATGAAAGAATGGGAAGATTGTGAAGTATTCCCTCAATCTATAGTAATGGTAGATTTAAATAATGTTAAATATGTTAATGATAATTATGGTCATGAAGAAGGTGACGATCTTATTATTAAAGCTGCAGGTATTTTAGTTAATACACAACTTGAAAACAGTGAAATAATAAGAACAGATGGAAATGAATTCTTAATTTACTTAGTTGGTTATAGTGATAGACAAATTAGTACATATACTAAAAAACTATCTAAAGAAATGAAGAATCTTCCACATGAATTTGGTGCAGCTGTAGGATATAGTATGATTACTGATGAAATTAAAACATTAGATGATGCTATAAATGAAGCAACACTTGAAATGATTACCAATAAAGAAGATTATAAATAAAAAGGTGATTGGATGGAAAAAGCAAGAGAGTTTATATTAAAAGTATTCAGGTTATTAAGCAAACCCGAAATGAGAATATTACCAGGGCATCTTGCTTTTTTTCTTGTGATGACATTAATTCCACTAGTAGCACTACTTGCAACAATTACAGCTGCATTATCAATATCTACAGAGTCAATTAGAGTAGCTATTGCATCTACAGTTCCAACTAAAGTTGCAGGTATAATTAATAGTATAATTACTAGTGGTGGGATTAATTTTAATATTATAGTTTTTTATCTTTCAGCTTTTTTACTTGCTTCTAATGGTCCATATTCTATGATTAATACATCTAATGAAATTTATAAAGTTGAACCTAGAAATATAATAAGTAGAAGATTTAAAGCTATAGTTATGACTTTTATATTAGTTGGATTATTTCTTTTCTTAATACTAGTACCAGTATTTGGAAATACATTATTTAGAATAATAAAAGAAGCTACTGGTAATTCTACATTATCTAGTATTATTGAAGAAATGTTAATTATATTAAAATATCCATTAGTATTAGTAGTATTATTCTTAAATATAAAATTAATGTATGTAATTGCTCCTGATAAAGATATTCCCGCAAAAACAACTACTAAAGGATCAATATTTACTACAATAGGATGGGTATTATCTACAGAATTATTTGCTTTCTATGTAGAAAAATTCACAAGATATGATGTTTTCTATGGAAGCATTTCCAATATTTTAATATTACTATTATGGGTATATTTATTAGCTTATATCTATGTATTAGGTATGGTTGTAAATGCCAGTGTGTATCAAAGAGAGTTAAAATAACTCTTTTTTGAATCCATTGAAAAAAATATATAATAATGATATAATGGTAGTCGAGGTTATGAATATGAAAAGAATAAAAATTGCATTTAATAAATTAAAAACAAATACTATTAAAAAGATTAAAAAAATTAAAAGAGATCACTTAATAAGAGAATATTTTAAAAATAATGTTTTATTTTTAACATTTGTAATTACAATGGTAATAAATTCTACAATATTAAGATTTTTCTGTATGCATAGTATAGAAAACTATTTATCATGGAAAGCAGTTTTAGCAGATACAGTAGTAGTAATGATTATAGGATCGTTTGGATATCTAATAAAACCTAAAAATAGATTTATCTATTATATGGGATTTGCAATATTTTTAACTGCTATATGTATGATAAATTCAGTATATTATACATTCTATACATCATTTGCATCTATCTCAATGTTATCTCTAACACAATACATTGGTGACGTAGGTGATGCAGTTGTTGAAAATGTACTACAATTAAAAGATATGATATATTTAATACCATTATTATCATTAGTAATAGTACATATAAAGTTAGTAAAAAAGAATTATTATAAAAAGATAGAATTAAAAACAGAAAGAAGAAAAAGAACTATTAAAACACTATCTACTGCAGGAGTGTTATTAGTAATATTCTTAGTAACATTATCATCATTAGATGTATCAAGATTCTTTAAACAATGGAATAAAGAATATATAGTAATGAGATTTGGTATTTATATATATCAAGCTAACGATGTAGTAACATCAATTCAACCAAAAATAAATTCAATGTTTGGATTTGATAAAGCTAAAAAAACATTTAATGATTATTATGCAGATAGACCAGATACTAATGAAAAAAATGAATATTCAAATATATTTGAAGGTAAAAATGTAATTGTAATCCATGGTGAAAGTATGATGACTAATGCTATGGGATTAGAATTTAATGGACAAGAAGTAACTCCTACACTTAATAAATTAAGAGAAGAAGGAATGTTCTTTAGTAATTTCTATTCACAAGTTAGTGTAGGTACTAGTAGTGACTCAGAATTAACATTTAACACATCTTTAATGCCTACAAAAAGTGGAACTGCATTTGTATCATATTCAGATAGAGAATATATTGGTATACCTGATTTATTAAATGAAAAAGGATATTATACATTTAGTATGCATGCAAATAATGCTGATTTCTGGAATAGACGCGCAATGCATAATCAATTAGGATACAATAGATTTTATGCTAAAAAAGATTATGATGTACAAAAAGAAAATGTTATTGGATTAGGATTATCTGATAAAGTGTTCTTTAAACAATCAGTAGAAAAGATAGAAAAAATAAATGAAAAGAATGAAAAATGGTATGGATTACTTATTATGTTAACTAACCATACACCATTCTCAGAAGTAGAAAAATATGGAGAATTTGATGTAAATATAAAAGAAACAGTTACTAATTCAGATGGAAGTACAGAAGAAAAAGTATATCCATATATGGAAGGTACTAAATTAGGTAATTACTTTAAATCTCTACACTATGCAGATGCTGCATTAGGAGAATTTATTGAAGCATTAGATGAAAAGGGATTATTAGATAATACAGTATTTGTATTATATGGTGATCATGATGCTAGATTACCTAGAAAAGACTATGATAGATTATATAATTATGATAAAGAAAATAATAAAATATTAGATAAAAATGATCCTGATTATAAAGAATATGATTCATATCAATATGAATTAGGAAGAAAAGTACCATTTATCATTTGGACTAAAGATATGAAAGGTACTAAACTAAACTTTGAAAATAATAATGTAATGGGTATGTATGATGCGGCTCCTACATTAGGTAATATGTTTGGATTCTATAATAAATATTGGTTAGGACATGATATTTATAATATAAAGGAAAATAACGTAGTAATATTCCCTAATGGAAACTGGGTAAATAATAAATTATATTATAATAGTCAAAAAGCAGCTTATTTACCATTAACTGAAGATCCAATTTCAGAAGAAGAAATATCTGCAAATAATGAATATACTAATAAATTATTAGATGTATCCAACGATATAATAGTATTTGATTTATTAAATAAAGATAAGAATAAAGATTTAGAAAGTGGGGAATAAGATGAAGTTAAAGAAAAAGGCAAAAAGGATACTAGTTATATTTCTAATACTACTAGTAATAGTATTAGGAGTATTAGCTTTTAAAGATAAAATATTTGGAAATAACGAGTCTGGTGTAAAAGAAATAAAAGTAGTTAATAAGATAGAAAAATATGGTTATAACTTAAAAGAAAATAAACCAAAAGCTTATAAAAAAATGTTTGAAGAATTAAAAAAGATTCTAGAGGCTAAAGAAGTAGATGAAGAAGCATATGTAAAAAAGATATCTGAAATGTTTATATATGATTTCTATTCACTTCAAGATAAAACTGCTAAAACAGACATTGGAGGAGTAGAATTTGTCTATGGAGACTTTCTACCTAACTTCCTACAAAATGCTCAAAATACTTATTATAAATATGTAGAAAACAATATTTATGGTAATAGAAATCAATCATTACCAGTTGTATCTAATATAGAAGTAGTAAGTGTATCTAAAGAAGCATTTGCTTATGGTGATAAAACAGATGAAGAAGCATATAAAGTAAATATTAAATGGTCTTATACAGAATCAGAATTCGCAACATATCAAAAAGAAGCAGATATAATATTTATACATGATGATATAAAACTAAGTTTAGTAGAACTACAATAGTAGTTCTTTTTTTTGCATAAAAAAAGAGTAATTTCTTACTCTTTTATTCATCAATTCTTGGTTGAGGATTATCATTACCACCTGTGTTATCATTGCCACCAGTATTATCGTTTCCACCAGTATTATCATTACCACCAGTGTTATCTTTTTCTTTATCTTTATCTTTATCAGTATCTTTTTCACAATCTTTATCTTTTTTCTTTTTATCTTTATCATCATCATCTTTTTTCTTTTTATCTTTATCATCATCATCTTTTTTAGAACCAGATAATTTTAAATTAATTGTTCCTCTAATTTTATCAGTACGTCTCTTGGCAGGTTCACTTTGTTCTACTACTGTACCACCTGTACCAGTAAATGCTACTGTAACACCATACTTAGAAGCTAATGCTCTAGCTTGTGCTTCAGTTAAACCAGTAAAGTCAGGTAATAATGTATAAGTAAATCCACTATTGTAAGGTCCTTCACCAATTATTTTCTTTTCATAAGGTTTATTAATTGAACAACTAAATTCTGTAATATTCTTATGATTTACTAATTCAAGATTTTCTTTCATAGCTTGAATTATATCTTTTCTACTACTTTTATTAGGAACATAGTCCCATAAAACCATTTTAGCTCTTTCATCATAAATCATTTGACCTTCACCTTGTAAGAATAATTGTTGTACATTAACAAGGTCTGCATCATCTGAACTTAAACTTCTTTTAACTATATCTTTACCTACATTATAGAAAGATAATATTTGTTTAGTAGTAAGATTTGTATCTAAACTATCAGATACTGTATTAAGTATTTCCATAAACTTAGTAACATCTTTAATATCTTTCATTTTATTAACTAATGCCATTATTAATTCTTGTTGATGTTGTTCTCTTCCAAAAGTACCATTAGCAAGTTGTTTTCTATTTCTTGCAAATACTAATGCTTCTTCTCCATTAAGATGTTGATGTCCTGGTTGAATACATACTTGTTTACCTCTAGAAGAATCATCAGTACATAATTCTTTAGGAACATCTACATCAACACCATCAACGGCATTAACTAATTTAACTAAACCTTTAAAGTTAATCTTTGCATAATAATCAATTTTAGTATCAAAATACTCTTCAATAGTATTAATCATACAATCATTACCATATGCAGCTGCATGAGTAATCTTATTTTCAGGTTTACCACTCCAACAAGCTATAGGCACATAACTATCTCTTGGTATTGATAACATAGTTGCATTTAATGTTTTAGGATTAAATGTAATTAATATTAATGTATCACCATTCGCAATTGCATTCTTTGCTAAAGTTTCTTCAGTAGAATCAATTCCCATTAAAAGTATTGTAAATGGTTCAGTAACATCTTTACCACTAGAAGCAGTCTCAATCTTAGATGTTGCTGCTTTTTTCATTTTCTTATCTTTACTAATAATTACTTTAGTATCAGTAGCTATATTTTCATATCCTGTAATTCCAGAAAACATTGATACATAATGATCTGAAACAAACATACCATCTAACTCTTCACCATACATATCTACTAACATAGAAGTATAATCTTCATATTCAACTATTTCATTATCATCTTCTAATTTATTTTCTTTAATTATTTCTTTTGGAATTATATAACCTTCTGGTGACTTCTTATCATTAAGAATACCAATCTTCATATCTTTAACATCTTTAATATTATTAGCTTTATTTGAACTCATAACTAATAAATCAGATGTATAAGTAACACTTTGTTTATTAATACTACTAAGTTGTCCATATATATAGAAGATTACTCCACCTATACAAAAACATATAATAGAGTAGAATATTAAGAATACTAAATAACTCTTTTTTCTTTTCTTCTTTTTCTTACCCATTAGTTTTAATACTATAAGTAAATCAGTTAATCCCAATATTCCAATAATTATATATCTAATTAAATTTTCTATATTACTTAATAAAAATATTTCATATATTGCGAAAGTAGATGTCGCAATAGCTATTAAACTAAATATAAATATAAAAAATCTTAATACTTTTCCTGTTTTTTTATTTTCTTTTGTCATATTATTATTATCCTCCAATGTTATAACTTCTTCCTCCAAATTATCACATCCTTATTCTATGATTATACCTAAAAATGAGTATTTTATCAAGTTAACAAAAGAATACAAAAAAACTGTTAAAAAACACTAGTAAAATAATGTAAAATATACAAATATTAAACATATATTTTACACAACGTTAACACATAAATGATATAATATAATTACAAAGTAGAATAGGAGGTATGTGCTATGAAAAAGAAATTTATATTTGCGACACTTATCGCATCAACTTTCTTATGTACTAAAAATGTATATGCCTTTGATTCTAATAATTATAAAAATAAAAGCTTATGTGGAACTTACGAAGTAGCAGGTTTCCATACAGATGGAGTAATAGATCCAGTAAAATGTACAAATAATTATGAAGAAGCAAAAAATTGGATGAAAAATAATGGAGCTAAAGATTTAGCTATTATGACAAAAGTAGGTGGAGAAATTAAAATAATAGATGCCAATGTTGCATTACTTGATTTATCAGTTAATCCTGAAACTTTAACTTACTTTTATACAAATCCAAACTTAACTGGTTCATCTTATACATATATGGATACAGGTTCCCTATATGGTGGAGTAGATGGTGCTCATATGGAAACAGCCTATGGTTCTAATGGATGGGTAGCTAAAGTAAAAACAGGAAACTTTACAGGATGGATAAAAGCATCTACTTATGAAATAGTCCCAATTACATGGATTAAATCTACAAGTACTTATTCAGTAACTAATTCTGATATAAGACATAATTATGTAGCTAAAATACAAAATACTTATAATGGTTCTTCTGGTAGAACAATAGGTCCTAAACCTACAATGTTAAATACTGGAACTTATTATAGTTTTGATGGACATTATTTCTATACTAACTTAGAAACAATGATTAAAGATTATAAAAATGGTAATTTTAATAACTCAGTAAATAAAAATAATCCATATTATAACTACTATATGTATTTATCAAATCATACTAAGACAGCTTATTCTAGTATTAATATTGATGAATATATAAGAAATAATTTAGGATATAAAGAAAATGTTTATGGAAATGCTGCTAATGGATCTAATTCAAGACTTTATGGTTCAGGAACATTCTTCTATTATGCTCAAGAAAAATATGGAGTAAATGCAATTTTATCATTAAGTTTAAGTAGAAATGAAACAGGTAATGGTACAAGTTATTTAGCTGTTAATAAAAATAATGGATTTGGACTTAATGCAGTAGATTCTAATCCAATTAATGGAGCTAACTGGTATGCATCTTTCTCAAGTAGTATTTTAGGATATGCTTCAAAATGGATTACTTATGGTTATGCTCATCCAAGAGATTGGAGATACTTTGGCCCACAATTTGGTGATAAATGGATCGGAATGAATGTTAAATATGCTTCTGATACATATTGGTCTGAAAAAATGGCAGCTAATTACTATAGTTTAGATAAAGCTTTAGGTATGCAAGATTATAACTATTATCAATTAGGTGTAGTAAATGGTCCTACTAATGCATATCAAAGCCCATCTACTTCTTCAAGATTTATTTATGAATATCCAGAAAAAGAAGATGCATTAGTAATAGTTGGAGAAGAAACAGTAGGTAACGAAAAATGGTATAAAGTTGTAAGTGACTTAAATATTGATTCTAACTATAATGAAATAACTAGTGGTGATTATAACTGGAATTCCTATGTTTATGTAAAAGCTAGTCAAGTAAGAAAAATAAATGAAGGTAAGAATGGAAATATTTCACCTAATAGTGTTTATAAATATAAAAATACTAATTATACATACGATTTATATATTGAAAATACTAATTTAAAACCAAAAGTAGCAGTAACTACAAAGAATACATCATATTATTATGATAGTTCACTACAATCTTCTACAGGTAAAACATTATTAAAAGATAGATATGTAATGGTATATACTGCTGCATATGATAATGGAATGCCAGTAGCTTACTTAGTTACAAGTGATTACTTCCATGATCAAAAAGAATGGGTATCAGCAGACTCAATTAAATTTACGGATACTACTTATGGTAAAGTAAGTGTTACAGTAAATGGTAACTGCTATACATGGGTTAACTATAATACTGAAGATGCTAAGTATTCATTAATAAGCGGATTATACACAAATACTTATGTACCAGTATTAGAATCTAAAAAAGTAGGAAATGATACTTGGTATAAAGTACCAGTAAACTTAACTGGTAATGAT
>CACZQV010000002.1 GCA_902783435.1 uncultured Erysipelotrichaceae bacterium
AGTAAATATTTCATCATATTCTTCATCACTCATACCATGTGGATGAGTTTCAGGACTTTGTAATTTCATTAAATCAACTACATTAACAACTCTAATCTTAATACCTTTAACACTATTTCTTAATATATCAACACAAGCAAGCACTTCAAGTGTAGGTGTTTCTCCAGAACATGCAAGTACAACATCAGGGTTACCTTCATCATTAGAAGCAAAATTCCAAACACTTAAACCTTTTCTACAATGAACTCTAGCTTGAGTTTTAGTTAACCATTGAGGTCTAGGATGCTTAGATGCAACTATAACATTAACATAATTTTTAGATTTAATACAATGATCAAAACAAGATAATAAACAATTAGTATCAGGAGGTAAATACATTCTAACGACATCTGCCTTCTTAGTAACTAAATGATTTAAAAATCCTGGATCTTGATGTGTATAACCATTATGATCTTGTTGGAAAACATGACTTACTAATAAAAAGTTAAGTGATGCAATATCTGCTCTCCAAGGAATCTGATTACATACTTTTAACCATTTTGCATGTTGTGAAGCCATAGAATCAATTATTCTCACAAAAGCTTCATAACTATGAATAAATCCATGTCTACCAGTTAAAATATACCCTTCTAACATTCCTTCACATAAATGTTCAGATAGATATGAATCCATTACTCTACCATCTGGTGATAAAAATTCATCAAATCTACTTAATTTATAATTCCAAGTACGTTTAGTCTCTTCAAAAACATGATTGAATCTATTCGATAAAGCTTCATCTGGTCCAAATATTCTAAAGTTCTTATTATCTTTATTTAACTTAAATATATCTCTAATAAACTTACCAAGTTCCATAGTATCTTGATCTACTATTTCTCCAGGTTTCTTTATATCTAAACAATACTCTTCCCAATTTGGTACTTTTAATTCTTTAAGAAGTAATCCTCCATTCGCAAAACTACTAGAACCCATACACTTATTAATAGGCGGACATAATTCTCTTAATTCTTTAATTAATTTACCTTTATTATCGAATAAATTATCTACTTTATAACTCTTTAACCATTTTTCTATTAATCCTAAATTTTCAGGATTATCTCTTGTTATTGGAATTGGTACTTGATGTGCTCTAAAACTACCTTCAATTTTCTTATCATCATATTCTTTTGGTCCTGTCCATCCTTTAGGAGTAGTTAAAACAATTACTGGATACATTCCTTCTTCACGAGTTTTAACCTTCTCTATTTCTAAAATAACTCTATCCATTACTTTAGCCATTTCTTCATGCATCTTTAATTGATCACTACCCGTAACAAAGAATGGTTTCCAACCATATCCATAAAAGAAGTTTTCTAATTCTTCTTGACTCATTCTACCAAATATTGTTGGATTAGCTATTTTATACCCATTACGATGAAGTATAGGAAGTACTACACCATCAGTCTTTTTATTTAAAAATTTATTAATATGCCAAGAAGTAGCTAAAGGTCCTGTTTCGGCTTCACCATCACCCACAACACAAGCAGCAATTAAATCTTTATTATCTAAAACAGCTCCAGCGGCATGAGAAAGAGAATAACCTAACTCTCCACCCTCATGAATGGAACCAGGTGTTTCAGGTGCTACATGAGAAGATATTCCTCCAGGAAAACTAAATTGTTTACAAAGTTTCTTTAAACCTTCTTCATCTTCAGTTATCTCTGGATAAAACTTAGAATATACTCCCTCTAAATAATTATTCGCAACCATAGCTTGTCCACCATGACCAGGTCCAGATATATAAATCATTTTTAAATTATTTTTCTTAATTACACGATTTAAATGCATATAAATAAAATTTTGCCCAGGAGTTGTCCCAAAATGTCCTACTACATTGGGTTTAATATCATCAATAGTTAATTTCCTTCTAAGTAATGGATTATCGAGTAAATAAAGTTGTGCCACACTTAAATAGTTAAGTACTCTAAAATACTCATCCATTAACTTTAATTCCTGTCTAGATAATGTTGCCATATCACACACTCCCTATTCTAGTAAGATTATAAAACAAAATTAAAAAAAAGAAAAGAGACAAAAGTCTCTATTTTGATATTACATCACAAATTAATTTACTAATCTCTGTAGGATTATCAATAGGAAGTCCAGCTATAATTCTAGCTTCACTATATAAAATCTTAGTATACTTAATAAATTCATCTTTATCTTTCTTATAAAGTTTCTTTAACTTATCACTAATTGGATGTTTTTCATTAATCTCTAAAACAGTTTGAGCTTTAATTCCCATATCATTAGGCATTGCATCAAATACCTTTTGCATTTCAATTGAAACATCACCCTTAGTAGTTAAACATACTGGATGAGATTTAAGTTTATTACTAAACTTAACTTCATTAACTTCTTTTAATTCATCACACATAGCTTTTAATAAATCACTATTAGATTCATTTGCCTTTTTAATTTCTTCTTTTTCTTCTTCACTTTCTAAATCTAATGATCCATCACTTACATTAACAAACTTCTTACCTTCATAATCTTGTAATGCAGTAATACAGAACTCATCAACATAATCAGTTAAGTATAAAATATCATATTCTTTATCTTTAACTTGTTCTACTTGTGGTAAAGCATTAATTTTTTCAATAGAAGAACCACTTGCATAATAAATTGCATCTTGTCCTTCTTTCATATTTTCTACATATTCTTTAACAGTAATTAATTTTTCTTTATCACTAGAATAGAACATTACTAAGTCTTTTAACTTATCTTTATCTTGTCCATAATTATTATAAACACCATATTTTAATTGAACACCAAATGTCTTAAAGAATTCAATATAACTATCTCTATCATCTTTTAACATAGTTTCTAATTCTTTACGTATCTTACTTTCAATATTCTTAGCTATTAGTTTTAAACTTTGAGATTCTTGTAGTAATTCTCTTGATATATTTAAACTAATATCTTCAGTATCAACAATACCTTTAACAAAACTAAAATAATCTGGAAGTAAATCACTACATTTTTCCATAATCATTACACCATTAGAATAAAGAGCAAGTCCCTTTTCATATTCTTGTGTATAATAATCAAATGGTGCATGACTTGGAATAAATAATAATGATTTATAGGAAGTCATACCTTCTACAGATGATGAAATAACTTTTAATGGTTTATCATAATCACTGAATTTATCCATATAAAAATTATTATAATCTTCATCACTTACTTCACTCTTATTCTTTTTCCAAATAGGAATCATACTATTAATAGTTTCAATTTCTTTAGTATCTTTATATTCCTTTTTCTTTTCATCCACAAGTTCATGATGAGTAACTTCCATCTTAATAGGAAAACTAATATAATCAGAATATTTCTTAATTAAATTTTTAAGTTCATATTCTTCTAAGTACTTACAATAATCATATTCATCACTATCTTCTTTAATATTTAAAATGATTTCAGTACCATTAGATTCTTTTTTACCTTTAGTAATACTATATCCATCAGCACCTTCACTTTCCCAAGTATAGGCTTCATCACTATCTACACTCTTTGTATTAACAGTAATCTTATCACTTACCATAAAAGCTGAATAAAAACCTACTCCAAATTGACCAATGATATTAGCTTTTTCTTCCTTACTCATATCTTCTTTAAATTGAAGTGATCCACTCTTCGCAATAGTACCTAAGTTTTCTTCTAATTCTTCTTTAGTCATACCAATACCATTATCAGTAATAATTAAAGTACGTTTATCTTTGTCATATGAAATATTAATCTCTAAATCTTCTTTCTTAACCTTTAATTTCTTATCAGTTAAACTTCTATAATAAAGTTTATCTAATGCATCACTTGCATTACTAATTAACTCCCTTAAAAATATATCTTTATTTGTATAAATTGAATTAATCATTAAATCTAATAATCTTTTTGACTCTGACTTAAATTCTTTCTTAGCCATATAATCATCTCCCAAGATTAGTTATAGCACTCTTCTTAGCAGTTGTCAAGGATGAGTGCTAATTATTTTTAATAATATAATTAACGGATTAATTATTTATTAAACTTTTACCATTTTCTTGTAATTCATTATCACTATTGTTTAATATTTTCATTTGTGAAATTGCTATTCTATTTAATCTTTCTAATCGTTTTGGCTGACTAATTTTATCATTAATAAATACTGAATTCAAGTTTTCTAGATTTGCTAAACATATTAATTCATTTATTGAAGCATAATCTCTAATATTTCCTTCTAAATTAGGATATTCTTCTCTCCACTGTTTAGCAGTAATTCCAAATAATGCCATATTTAATACATCAGCTTCCTCCGCATATACATAATTTATTTGTTCTTTTGTTAATTTTAAAGGTATTAAATTATGTTTTACTGCACTAGCGTGAATTTTATAGTTAATTTTTGATAATTCCCGTTTAGCGTTCCAACCAATTTGTTTTTGTTCTTCTTTCTTTAATCGCTCAAACTCTTTGATAAGCAATAATTTAAATTTTGGACTAATCCACATTCCAAATTCAAATGCAATATCTTTATGTGCATAAGTTCCACCATATCTGCCAGCCTTTGATATTATTCCAATAGCATTAGTTTTTTCTACCCATTCTTTAACACTCAACTTATAACTATTTAAACCAGCTTGACTCTTAATTATGGCGAATTCGCCATAATTAAAACTTGGATTATGTAATTCTTCCCAAATACCTAAGAATTCAATAGTATTCCTATTTCTTAACCAATCAGTAACAAAGAAATTCCCATCTTTAGATTTTAACATATCTGTTATCGATATATAATCCTCATCATCTATTTTAATATAATTAATTGTTTGATTATCTACTTTTATTTCCATATAATCATCTCCTTTGTTGCATCACTATACAACAAAAGAAAACTATAATCAAACAAAGAAAAATACAAATTCAAGATAAAATAAAACTGAATCTAATTAATTCACTTAGTGAATAATTTAAATTCAGTTTATAATTCTTTTAAATTAACTTTTTTTTATTAAAACCAAAAAAATTGAAGTCGATTTCTCGACTTCAATGATTCTTTTTATTCTTCTTTTTGTCTTCCATATTTTGGAACTGTCCTCACTTCCGCATCACGAGCTGGTCTATTCAAAAATATTGAAGATTGGACTTGTCTCTACTTCTAACCTTTTATACTTTATCCATCTATTTTTATATACTCATTTTTTTATCCGATTCGGAAAGCTGGTGAAACATCGTGAGGATAATTAGAACCGAAAGCACCCCAATTACCGGTGTTAAACACACAGAAGAAAATTTCATACGAACTAGAATAAGCCGAAC
Source organism: uncultured Erysipelotrichaceae bacterium (assembly GCA_902783435.1). The sequence continues at coordinate 5,335 of CACZQV010000002.1, forward strand.
GAAGCCACCAATAACTATCTGCTCCACTTATATCTTTCTTAATAGCATCTGAGTAATTTCTTGTAGTTACTCCTTTTGAAGCATAGTAATCTAATTGTCTTGTTTCTGCTTCTGCACTATCACTATTAATCGCATTACCTGTTACTTTTTTTCCCCATATTTCTTTTGTGCTGAATAAGTATATTTTATCTGTTGTGGTGAAATTTGTTGTATCGTTATTATTATGTCCTGATACTATTGTTGTATCTATGATTTTACTACGCAAATCTGATGGAAGAGAATTAAATATTCCACTTGTGCTATAATCTATATTTTCATATGCATATGTTGTGCTATTTAAATATGCTCTCATATCACTATATTCCCATCCACCTTTACTATTTACTCCTATTGTTGTAGTATCTCCTGATACGTATAGGTTCATTCTATGTGTTGTGATTACATCTGCAAATTCTATTACTAATCCACATGCAGATTGACTAAATCCTTGTGTTGAACATTCTGATGGAGTACTAGTATTAGCTATTCTTAATGTGTAATCTTCTGGTGTAGTATCACCATCTAAATCCATTTGAATTACTTTCTTTGCTCCTACTGGATATGTATTAGGATCATTACTATATTTTGTTACTATTGTATCCCAACTATCATCTGCAAATGATTCTTTAGTAAAGTTATATGTTATTTTAAATGTATATGTCGGATAATCTGTTACTGTACTCATATTAGTACCAGAAATATAATTAAACTTCAACTTATATGTTTGTGTTCCTGCTATTGCTAATTCTTCTCCAGGTTCTACTGATGTTTCATCTCCATGAGTTAAACTATATTCATATGGTGCACTTAAAGTTACTTCATTATCATTACTATCATATACTTTTACATCAACACTTTTAAGATAAGCTTTTTTACTACCTTTATTTACTAATGTAGTAGTTTCTTCAAAGAAGCTATTAGAGTCACTTGTTAAGGCTGTAGAAAAATCAACTTCTTTTTTATCATTACCTATTATTGTAGGAGTACCACTAGTACTTCCTGTAGTTACACTAACTCCTTGTATATATGAATTTAACTCAGGTGCTTCTACTGTAACATCTCCATTTATATTTAAATTTGCTTCTAGAAATGCATATCCTATTCCTAAAAATACAACAAATATAAATATTATTTTATAAAGATTATGAGTTTTAGTTTTAATATTCTTTTTCATACTATCACTCCTATTATTAATAGTATAACTTATTTTACATTTTTCACAAATAAATAATTGTAAATTATTTGTAAATTTACAATAAAAAACAACACATATTGTGTTGCTTTTATTATTTTTCTCTTACTTTGATATGAGCTTCTCTTAGTTGCATTTCTTCTACATCTCCAGGAGCACCCATCATTAAGTCACTTCCTGCTGCAGTAAGTGGGAATGCTACTGTTTCTCTGATTGATTCTTGATCTAAAAGTAACATTAACATTCTATCAATTCCAGGAGCCATACCAGCATGTGGTGGAGCACCATATTTGAATGCTTCATAAAGAGCTTTAAATCTTTGTTTAATATCATCTTCAGTATATCCAGCAATTTCAAATGCTTTTCTCATGATGTCTAAGTCATGATTTCTAACAGCACCTGAAGCCATTTCAATACCATTACATACAAAGTCAAATTGATATGCTACTACATCTTCTGGTTTTTTAGAGTTTAATGCATCCATTCCACCTTGTGGCATACTGAATGGGTTATGTGTAAAGATATATTTTTCTTCTTCTTCACTCCACTCAAACATTGGGAAGTCTTTAACAATACAGAATTTAAATTCATCTTTATCTATTAAGTCACATCTTCTACCTAATTCATCTCTAATTAATGCTGCATACTTATAAGCATTACTTCTATCTGCTATAAAGAAGATAACATCATTTGGTTTAAGTTTTGCTACTTTAATTAAATCTTCTCTTTCGTCATCACTTAAGAATTTATCAATTGGTCCAACAAACTTCATATCTTCATCTACTTTGAAGTAACCAATACCAGCACTCATTCCAATACTTTTAGCATAATCACCTAAATCATTGAACCATGAGTTTGATTTATCAGCGATACCTTCTACTACTATACCTTTAACAGTAACACCACGGAATGGACGGAAAGTAGTTTCTTCAAATACATCACCTAAATCTACAAGTTCAAGTGGGTTTCTTAAATCTGGTTTATCAGTACCAAATCTTTCCATTGATTCTTTATAAGTTAATCTAGTAAATGGTGCTTCACTAAACTTTTTACCTTGTCCAAATTCTTTAAAGATTTCATAATAAATTTTTTCACCAACAGCGATTACATCTTCTTCTGTTGCGAAAGCCATTTCTAAATCTAATTGATAAAATTCTCCATAAAGTCTATCACTTCTAGCATCTTCATCTCTAAAACATGGTGCAATTTGGAAATACTTATCAAATCCACTACACATAAGTAATTGTTTAAATTGTTGTGGAGCTTGTGGAAGTGCAAAGAACTTTCCATGGAATTTTCTACTAGGTACGATAAAATCTCTTGCTCCTTCTGGTGAAGAAGCAGTTAATATTGGAGTTTGAATCTCTAAGAATTCTTCTTCCTTCATTAACTTACGAATAAAGTCATATACTTTTGTTCTAAATATAATATTTTCTTTTACTTTTGGATTTCTTAAATCTAAATATCTATATTTAAGTCTTGTATCTTCACTTACTTCATGAGAAGTCATAACTTCAAATGGAAGTACATTATTTGCTTTACCTAATACTTCTAAATCTTTTACTAATAATTCAATAGTACCTGTAGAAATTCTACTATTATAATCTTCTTCATTTCTTTTACGAATAGTACCTAAAATAGTAATACTAGATTCACGAGTAATTCCATCAAAGATAGAATCATCATTAGATACAACTTGAACTACTCCAGTCATATCACGTAGATCTAAGAAAATAACTCCTCCGTGGTCTCTTATATTTTCAACGAAACCAGCTACTCTTACTTCTTTATCTACTAATTCTTCAGTTAATTCAGCACATTTATGTGTTCTATATTTATTTTCCATCATTTTTTCTCCTCTCTAATTCTTTAGAAATTAATTCTCTTGAGATATTTGGGTTAGCTTGACGATTAGACTTCTTCATAGTTTGTCCAACAAAGAAGTTAACTGCAGACATATTACCGTCTTCTACATATTGTCTAACTACTTCTTGATTTTCATCCATAATACCTTTAATTAATTCAAGTAACTTATCTTCATCATTTATTTGACCCATACCCTCACGTTTTACAAGTTCAATTGGATCAGTTTTCTTTTCAATTGCTTCATAAAGTAATTTCTTAGCAGCATCCATACTTAATTTATTTTCACTAACTAATTTTATTACATCACTTAACATCTTAGGAGTAATGAATAATTCATCTATTCCTATTTCTAATTTATTTAAAGTAGAAAGTATCGCAGTAGTTACAAAGTTAACTGATAAATTAACATCTGCACCTTCTTTTAATACTTCTTCAAAGTAATCTGATACAGCTCTTGTCTTAGATAAAACACCTGCATCATATTCACTCATTTTTAATTCATCAATATATCTTAAATATCTATCACCTTTTAATTCTGGTAATTCACTTTTTAATTCATAAAGTAAATCATCAGTAACTGGTGTAGATGGTATATTAGGTTCAATAAAATATTTATAATCAACTGCATCTACTTTTTCTCTCATTGAATAAGTTTTTCCATCTTCTGCAATTCTTCTTGTTTCTTGAACTACT
>CACZQV010000003.1 GCA_902783435.1 uncultured Erysipelotrichaceae bacterium
GAAGCAGGACATGTATATGCTGCTCAACCACCATTATTTTGTATTAAACATGGTAAAACTATTAAGTATGTATTAAATGAAGAAGAACGTGATGAATACGTTAAAATGTTAAATGATAAAGGAACTAAGTATGAAATTACTCGTATGAAAGGTTTAGGAGAAATGGATGCAGAAGAGTTAAATGAAACTACAATGGATATTAAAACAAGAGTTTTAAGACAAATCACTGTAGATGATGCACTTGCTGCTGATGAAGTATTCTCTAAACTTATGGGTGAAGAGGTAGAACCTCGTCGTGAGTTCATTGAAACTAATGCTACTTACGTAGAAAACTTAGATATTTAGGAGGGTTTGAAGATGGATAGATTAGAAAAGAACAATATAGTTAAAGAAGTACAAGATTCATTTTTAGAGTATTCTATGAGTGTTATAGTTGCTCGTGCCTTACCTGATCTAAGAGATGGTTTAAAACCTGTTCATAGACGTATTTTATACTCTATGTATGAGTCTGGTTATACTCCAGATAAACCTCATAAAAAGAGTGCTAGAATAGTCGGAGATGTTATGGGTAAATATCACCCACATGGTGATTCTTCTATTTATGAGGCTATGGTTAGAATGGCACAAGACTTTTCATATAGATATATGTTAGTTGATGGTCATGGTAATTTTGGTAATATTGAAGGTTATGGAGCAGCTGCAATGCGTTATACAGAGTCTCGTCTTTCTAAAATTTCACTTGAATTACTTAGAAATATTAATAAAGATACTGTTAATTTCACTCCAAACTTTGATGAAAGTGAAAGAGAACCTGAAGTTTTACCTTCAAGATTCCCTAATATATTAGTAAATGGTACTACAGGTATTGCTGTTGGTATGGCTACTAATATTCCACCTCACAATTTAAGTGAAGTTATTGATGGATGTGTTGCATATATTGATAAACCTGATATTGAACTTGATGAATTAATGCAATATATTAAAGGACCTGATTTTCCTACAGGTGCAATAATCTTAGGTAATAGTGGTATTAGAAAAGCATATGAAACTGGTCGTGGATCTATTACTATACGTAGTAAAGCTACTATTGAAGAAGAAAATGGTAAGCAAATAATAGTTATAGATGAAGTTCCATATGGTGTAAATACGTTAGAATTAAAGAATAAAGTAGCTGAACTTGTTCATAATAAGACAATTGAAGGTATTGCAGATTATCACTCTGATTTAAAAGATGGAATTAAAATTACTATTACTTTAAAAAGAGATGCAAATGCACAAGTTGTTTTAAATAAGTTATATAAGCATACTCAATTCCAAACTACATACGGAATTATATTCTTAATGTTAGACCAAGGTGTTCCAAAAACATTAGGTTTAAAAGATATTATTGTTAAATATATTGATTATCAAAAGGAAGTAATCATTCGTAGAACTAAATATGATTTAGATGTTGCTGAGAAGAGAGTACACGTATTAGAAGGTTTAAAGATTGCTTTAGATAATATTGATGCAGTTATTAAGGTAATACGTGGTTCTAAATCTGATGAAGAAGCTAGAAATGGTTTAATGAACGGATTTAAATTAACTGAAATTCAAGCTAATGCAATTCTTGAAATGAAATTACGTCGTTTAACTGGTTTAGAGCGCGAAAAGATTGAGAGTGAACTAGATGAGTTATTAAAGTTAATTGCTGAATTAAAGGCTATTTTAGCTAGTGATCAGAAGGTATTAGAAGTAATTAAGAATGAACTTTTAGAAATTAAACAAAAATATGGTGATGAAAGACGTACTAATATTGATATGACAGCTATTGAATATATTGAAGATGAATCTTTAATACCAGAAGAAGATATTATTATTAATTTAACTAAGAATGGTTATGTTAAACGTTTAAGAACTGATACTTATAAGACACAAAATCGTGGTGGAGTAGGTATTAAGGGTATGTCTACTAATGAAGAGGACTTTGTTGAACATTTAATTTCAATGAATACTCATGATTATATATTATTCTTCTCTAATAGAGGTAGGGTATATAGAATGAAGGGTTATGAAGTTCCTGAATTTTCTAGACAATCTAAGGGATTACCAATTGTTAATTTATTACCATTAGAAAAAGATGAGAACATTAGTTCGATAGTAAGTATTAAACAAGATGATGATAATACTAAGTATTTAATGTTTGCTACTAAGAATGGTATTGTTAAACGTACTGCAATAGAAGAGTTTGATAGTATTAGAAAAGGTGGTAAGATTGCTATTGTTCTTAAGGAAAACGATGAGTTAATAAGTGTTAAATCTACTTGTGGAGAAAATGAAATAGTAATCGGAGCAAGTAACGGTAGACTTGTAAGATTTGATGAAACTGAAGTTAGATCAATGGGTAGAAGTTCATCAGGAGTTAAAGGTATCGAACTTGATGGAGCTCATGTAGTTGGTGCAGAGGTTGTGGAAGAAAATCAATTAGTATTAATTGTTACTGAAAATGGTTATGGAAAACAAACTGTAATTGATGAATATAGAAAGACTCATAGAGGTAGCAAAGGTGTTAAGGCTCTTAATGTTACTGAAAAGAATGGACCTATGGCATCACTTAAGTGTTTAAATCCAGAAGATAAGTTAGATCTTATGATTATTACTGATAGTGGTATTATTATTAAATTACCTCTAGAACAAGTATCTACATTAAAAAGAGCTACTCAAGGTGTTAGATTAATTAATCTTAAAGATGAACAAAAAGTTTCTACTGTAGCTTTAGTAGAAAAAGAAGAAGAAATTAATGAAAATGAATCTGAAGTTAATACTGAAGTTCAATCAGAAGAAAATAAAGAAGAAGTAGGTGAATAATCTACTTCTTTTTTTATTAAAATTACTTGTGGATAAAATATATTTATAATGTTTCACGTGAAACATAGTATATAATATATAATGAAAGTGAGTGATTATATGGCATCTACAAAAGAATATAGAGATTTTGTTTTAGAACAATTATCAATAATGAATAGTATTACATATAAACCTATGATGGGTGAATATTTATTATATTATAAAGATAAATTATTTGGTGGAATATATGATGATAGATTGTTAATTAAAAAAGTAGATAGTAATAGTAATTTTAATATGGATGAAGTAATTCCTTATAAAAATGCTAAACCTATGTATTTAGTTGATAATATTGATGATTCTGAAGAATTGCGTGATATAGTAATAGCTACTTATAAAGGTTTAAAATAAAATAATGTTTCACGTGAAACATAAGTTAAAATTATTTCCCAGAAAATAATTTTAATAAATTAAATATTATATTTAATAAATAATTATAAATAGATATCTTAATAATCAGATGTCTTTTTTATTTAAAAAAATTAGTAGATAAAATTATATGTTTCACGTGAAACATAGATAGAAATTATATTAAAAAAATGAAAAATTGATTTAAATATAAAATTTTATATAAAACTATTTCCTGGAAAATAAATTAGTAGATAATATATAATGTTTCACGTGAAACATAGAAAAAAAATATTTCCCGGGAAATAATTTGATGAGAAAATAGTGATGTTTCACGTGAAACATAGATAAAAATGTTTACTTTTTAATTGTTTTATATTATTATATATACGTGCAATGAAAGTGATTGAACCAGGTCAGGACGGGAACGTAGCAGCCTTAAGGTCCGCCTTTCATGTGCACATTTTTTTGTGGAGGATTATATGAATCGAAAGTTTTTAGATATGGCATTTGAATTAGCAGAAAAGGCTTATGATTTAAATGAAGTACCAATTGGAGCAGTTATTATTAAAAATGATGAAGTAATTGGATGTGGATATAATCAAAAAGAATCAACTAATTCTGTATTAAAACACGCTGAATTGATTGCAATAGAAGAGGCTAGTAAAAATCTTAATAATTGGAGATTAGATGATTGTGATATATATATTACTTTAGATCCTTGTCCAATGTGTGCTAGTGCAATTAAACAAGCTCGTATAAAAAATGTATATTCTGCTTTAAATAATACTGATGATAGTTATTTAGAAATAATAAATAAGATATTCGTTGGTGATAATACTAATCCGTCTGTTAATTTTATTTCAAATTTGGATGTGGATAAATCTAAAAATCTTTTAAATTCATTTTTTAAAAAGCAAAGAAATAATTAAAATCTTTGCTTTTATTATGTTATAATATGTGTATGGGGAGGTTTTATTATGTATCAAGCATTATATCGTAAATATAGACCTAAGGATTTTGATTCTGTAGTGGGACAAGATTCTATTATTAAAACTTTAAAAAATTCTATAATTAATAATAATTTTTCTCATGCATATATGTTTTTTGGACCTAGAGGAACTGGTAAAACAACTGTTAGTAAAATATTTGCAAGAAATATTAATTGTGAGAAACCTAATGATGGTATAGCATGTGGAAAGTGTGATCATTGTAAGGTGTCATTTTCTAAGGATTGTATTGATATTATTGAAATAGATGCGGCTTCTAATAATGGAGTTGATGAAATTCGTGAACTTAAAAATAAGATATCTTTAGTTCCTAGTGAATTAAAATATAAAGTATATATTATTGATGAAGTTCATATGTTGTCTATTGGTGCATTTAATGCTTTATTAAAAACATTAGAGGAACCTCCAGAACATGCAATATTTATTTTAGCTACTACTGATCCACAAAAGGTACCTGTGACTATTATTTCTCGTTGTCAATGTTTCTCATTTAAGAGAATATCTGTTGATACTATTGAAGATAGACTTAAATTTATTTGTAAGGAAGAAAAAATTAAAATTGAAGACGAAGTGTTGAAAAATATTGCTATTTTATCTGATGGTGGTTTAAGAGATGCTTTAGGATCATTAGATAAGTTAGTATCTTATACTGATAAAAAAATTACTATGGATGATTTTATTGAAGTAAATGAAATTATATCTGATAAGCAAATAGATGAATTTATTAGTAATATTATGAATGGTAATATAAAGAGTGTATTATCTGATATTAATACTTTTGATACTAATGGTAAAAATTTAATTCAAATAGTTATTCAAATACTTAATTATTCTAGAAATTTGATTGTGGATTATTATATTTCTAATAAAAAAATGGATTATTCTATTGATTTACTTCAAAAGTTTACTAATTTAATTAACGAAAAAATGTTCGATATTAAAAAGAGTTCTAATACTAGAATTTTTATTGAAATGTTTATATTAAAATATATAAATGATTATATTTTAAATAATGAAACTGAAAAAGTTGTTGTGGAAAAAGTAATAGAAACAAAGGAAAAAGAAGTAAATAAAGAAGCTAAGGCTGTTGAAATAAATAAAGAAGAGGTAAAAGCAGAAAAAAAGGTTGAAAAAGTAGAAGATGATGAAGAATTTGATTTTGATTCTGAATATGCTGATGAAGATGAAAATAATGTTATTGAAACGTTTGTGGATAAAAGAAATATTGATACCATAGTTGTTGATAATGCTGCTCCTAAAATATTAAATATTAAAGAAATAATGGATATACGTGTTAATAATACGTTAGCTAAAGCTAATAAGCAATTATTAAAAGAAGAAACTGAAAAGTTTGAATTATTAAAGGATTATACTTTTGATCAAGAAATTGGTTATATTGTATGTTCTTTACTTGATTCTAAGTTATGTGTAGTTAGTCCTGATAATTTAGTTATTAGTTTTGAATATGATTCTAATGTAGAACAGGAATCTCAAAATATTGAAAAAATATGTGAAGTATATAATAAAATAACTAATTCTAATAAGAATATTGCAATTATTAGTGATAATGAATGGGAAAAAATTAAGAAGGAATATATTGAAAATCTTAAGAATAAGGTTAGTTATGAAATAAAAGAGGAACCTGAATTTGTATTGGAAGAAATAGAGAAAAGTGATATAATATCAAGTAGTGCGATGGAACTATTTGGTGATATTGTGGAAGTTGAATAAAAGGAGAGATGAATATGAATATGCAAGCTATGTTAAGACAAGCTCAACAAATGCAAAAAGATATGTTAAAAGCAAAAGATGAAATAGATAATACTGAATTTACTGGAGAAAGTTCTTTTGTTAAGGTAACAGTAAAAGGAACTAAGGAAGTAGTTAGTGTTAATATTGATGTTGAATCATTAGATTCTGATGATATTGAGGCATTACAAGATATGATTGTAGTAGCAATTAATCAAGCAAATAAAAAAGTTGATGATATGACAGAAAAGAAAATGGGTAAATTTGGTAATGTACCAGGTTTATTTTAGGTAATAGTTATGTATCCTGAGAGTATTAAAAGTTTAATAGAATCTTTTAAGTACCTACCAGGTATTGGAGAAAAAACAGCCGAAAGACTGGCTTTTTCTGTTTTAGAATTAGAAGAAGATCAAGTTGAAATGTTTTCTAATAGTTTATTAGAAGTAGTGGAAAATGTACATAAATGTAAGAAATGTAATACTTTAACTGATAATGAGTTATGTTTTATATGTGCTGATAATACTAGAGATTCTAAGTGTTTATGTGTTGTTGAAGATACTAAGACGGTTTTTTTATTTGAAAAACTTGGTATGTTTAATGGTAAATATCATGTATTAGATGGATTAATTTCTCCACTTGATGGTGTTAATCCTGAAGATATTGGTTTAAATACTTTACTTGATAGAATACATGAAGAAAAGTATGAAGAAATTATATTTGCTTTTAAACCTAGTATTGAAGGTGAAACTACAGCATTATATATTAAAAAAATATTAGAAGATTTAGATATTAAAATTACTAGATTAGCTAGTGGTGTACCAATTGGTGCAGATATGGAATATATTGATAGTCTTACTTTAGAGAGAGCATTAAGTGATAGAAAAGAATTAGAATAAAATTATAATAATTTCATATGTTTTATTGGTGATAATATGAAATTAATTAAATATTTAATTAGAAAAATAGTTTATTCTGCTTTTTTATTATATGGATACAATTTGATTGCAGTTAATTTTAATATGATTGTACCTATTAATGTTTATAGTATGTCTATAGTATCAGTACTTGGATCATTTGGATTAATATCATTAGTTTTATTTAAATATTTAATTTTGTGAGGGTTTTATGGGAGAATTATCAATTGTTAAGAAAAATTATATTGATTATATTGATAAAATTATAAGTACTGGGCGTATTTCTCATGCTTATTTATTTGAAATTGATAATTATGATGAAGATTATATTTATATAGTTAATTTTATTAAGATGATTCTATGTAATTTAAAATATAGTGAGATTGATAGTTCTAATAATTCTATTATTAATTTAATTGATAATAATGATTATCCTGATATTAAAGTAATAGAACCTGATGGTAGTACTATAAAAAAAGAACAGTTACTTGATTTACAAAAGGATTATAGTAATAAATCTTTACTTAATGGTAAGAGAATATATGTAATTAAATATGCAGAAAAATTAAATCCTGCTTCTGCAAATACTATGCTTAAGTTTTTAGAGGAACCTGAAGAAGATATAATTGCATTTTTAGTTACTGATAATAGATATCATGTACTTGATACTATTATTTCTAGATGTCAGATTCTTACTTTAAAAGAGAATAATATTGATTTTATTGAAGATGAAAGTATTTTAGATTTATTAAAATGTGTTGTAAAACCTAAAGATTTTTATATAAAATATAATTACTTTATTACTGATGTGTTTACTGATAAGAATGAAGCTAAGGAAAAGTTTAAAGTAATTGAAAATATATTTGTATCATATTTGAATTATAAGTATTTAGATAATAATACTTTTGATGAAAATATTGTATCTATTTTAAAAGATATATCATATGATCAAATACTTAATAGTATATCTATTCTTGAAGAAGAATTACCTAAGTTAGATTTTAATGTTAATTTTAAGTTATGGCTTGATTCTTTATTTTCAAGATTAGTAATTGGAGGTTAGATATTGTGGTAGATGTAGTAGTTGTTAGTGTAGAAGATGCTAAAAATGTATATTATTTATCACCTAATTCAATAGAATTAAAGAAAGGTGATACTGTTGTTTTTGAAAATGATAATGGTTTATTAGTAGGAAAAGTAGTTAAAGAAGTTTATTCTGAAAAAACTAAAAATCTAGTAATGCCTTTATCAAAAGTTCTTCGTTTAGTTACTGATGATGATATTAAAAAGATTGAAAATAATAGAGAAAAAGCAGAAAAAGCTTTAAAAGATGCTAAAAAAATAAGTAAAGAGTTAAAATTAGATATGAATTTTGTTGATGCTTATTTTTATTTAGATGGTTCTCAATTGATATTTTCTTTCTTAGCAGATGAGAGAGTTGACTTTAGAGAGTTAGCTAAGAAGTTAGCCGGTAAATATAAAACTAGAATTGAACTTAGACAAGTTGGTGTTAGGGATAAATCAAAAAGAATTGGTGGTTTAGGACCATGTGGTTTATTCTTATGTTGTAATTCATTTTTAACTGATTTTAATAGTGTATCTATCAATATGGCTAAGAATCAAATGTTAGCGTTAAATCCAAGTAAAATTAATGGTATATGTGGTAGACTTTTATGTTGTTTGGGTTATGAAAATGATACTTATACTGAGTTAAAGAAGGATTTACCTAAAATTGGATTAGTTGCTGATACTCCTGAAGGTATGGGTAAAGTTGTTTCAGTAGATGTGTTTAAAAGAACTTATTCTGTAGATTTAAAAGAAAAGGGTATTGTTACTTTTTCTAAGGATGATGATAAATAATGGAAAGATTAGATGATATTTTAGGATATAAAGGCTTAAAAATATATCAAA
>CACZQV010000004.1 GCA_902783435.1 uncultured Erysipelotrichaceae bacterium
TGGTGCGAGTAACAGGAGTTGAACCTGCACGTCTAAGACACTAGATCCTAAGTCTAGCGCGTCTGCCAATTCCGCCATACTCGCAAATAAAAATGGTGGACCCTATAGGACTCGAACCTATGACCGCACGGTTATGAGCCGCGTGCTCTAACCAACTGAGCTAAGGGTCCGCTGCTATTTAATAATAACACATATTTTATTAGTGTGCAAGTAAAATAATAAAAAAATAAGAGTTTTTTTCTCTTATTTTTGTAACATGTTTAATAAGTTAATTTTAAACATATCTTTTTCTGGATTTGTTTTAGATATCATTACACCTTTATATGTAGATAATTCGGCTCTATGTCCTTCATCTAAAATACCTTCTGGTGTGATGTTAGTTAAAAGAATGATACTTTTATCTTTATAAACTGTATAATGTAATACAATTGGTCCATGAACTTTTTTGAATAATTCATCAGTTGGTAATTGTAATTCATAAGATACAGTATTATTCTTTTCATCTGTTTTTACTTCTTTACCTAAGAATGTACCTTTACGTAATTCTGGATAATAGTTAAATGTTAACTTTTTGTAAGCTAACATATTATATTTTCTAACAGATCTTTCTTTCTTTCTAAAATCATTTTCATCCAAGTATTCAAATATATAGTTACTCATATATATTCAACCCCCAAACTATTTGGTACCCCCTCTGTACCTTCAATGTGAGAATATTATACCACAAATGTTTGATAATGTCAATTAAATCTTTATAAAATAAAAGAAAAAGTATTAAATACTTTTTCTATTTTGTATATTGTTTTGCATCTGTAGATGATGCTGTTTCTGAAGCAGAATTATTTACATATGCATTAATTAAATCTTCATAAGTATCATAAACATTACCGTAATCATCATAGAATTTTGTTCCTTCTGGATATTCAGTAGAAGCTCCTTCATTTGATCCAGATGTTGTATTTTGATTATCATCTGCGTTATCATCTTCATTATCGTCTTCTGATATATCATTAAATTCTGTTACATTGCTTGATGTATTACTATCTTGTTTATATTCTGGTTGATTATTATCTAATGTTTTTCCTGTTTTATTAGGATCTGGCATTTCTTCATTAGTTTGATCATTAGTTCCATCTGTAGTAATATCTTTAACTGAGTTATTTATATTACCATTTTCATCTTTATGATCAGGATCAACATTTGCATTTATATCTTTTTCATTAATCTTCTTATCATTTGATGTGTCTTGATCTTTATTATTTTTGTTTATTTGATCATTTGCATCTTTGATTTTCTTTTCAGTTTCTTCGTTTTGTTTTTCAGCTTCTTCTTGTTTCTTTTTAGCTTCTTCATCAGCCTTAGCTTGTAATTCATCTTGTTTTTTCTTAGCTTCTTCTTCAGCTTTTTGTTTAGCTTCTTCATTTTCTTTATTTGTTTGTTCATCGATCTTAGCTTTTTCATCAGCTGGGATTTCTTTTTCTTCAGTTGTTGTTTCTGTTGTATATGTTGTTTCTGATTCTTCCCATTCTTCTGTTTCTGTACTAGATGAACTAGATTCAGTATATGAAGAACTTCCTCCACCTATAGTAGTATAACCATATCCAGTTTCAACTACATCGAAGTGTCCATTAACTTCTAATTGGAATCTATCTAATCTAGATAATTCTCTGTGAAGATCATCAATTACGTAATGATTTTCAGCTGTTAATACTTTGATTAATGAATTTCTATATTGTAATTCAGTTGGATTAGTTTTATCTTCATCAGCACTTAATGTAATTGTTTCTAATCTTTCAAATGTATCGTCTGCATAATTACATAATCCAATATCATTAATGAAATCTATTTCAGTATCATTTAATGTATAATCGATTTCTAAGTTTTGGAATTCCATTTCTGCAGCAGCGATCATAGGAGTTACTGCTAATTTATAAGACTCTAATGTAGCATAAGCATCAGCATGAGCTATACCTTCAGTTCTAACGTCATTTGTTATAGGGAAGTCTTTTTTAACTTCGGCATAGAATGCATTTACTTTATCTAATTTATCTTGTCCAGTAGCTTCTTTAGCTTCTAGATACATTGTATGATATCTATTATAGAAATCTTTTCCTTCTTGAGTTTCTAGTAAATAAGACATATTTACTGGGTTTTCAGAAGTTTCAATTACATATGCTCCCATTAATTGAAGTGATGCTGCTTTATAGTCCATAGACATTCTATCAGCTCTTACTTCAGTACCATTAAAGATTGCTTTAAGTTCATCTTTACTATAGTCGTTATAAGCTACTTGTAAAGCTTCAACTTCTTCAACTTTTAATGCTGCTCTAATATCTTTATCTTCTTCTACATATGCATCTGCAAAACTACCATTAAATTCCATTATTGTTGTTCCTAAATTAGTCATAGCAGTTTTTTGAGATTCATTATCAGTTACTTCTAATAATTGTTCATATGTATAATCATTATAATCATCATTGTTACCAGTTTTGATAGCACCAACTGATTTTAAAATATCTTTTGGTACACCATCTAATACTGGTTCTTTATGTAGATTTACAACATAATTTTCTGCTGCATAAACTTTTGCTAAATCATCATCATCATTATCAATAAATGTTGTAATTGATTTAGCTTGTTGTTTAAGCATTTCACCAGTTTTAGAACCTTTTAAAGCATAAGCTGCTCCACCTAAACCAGTTACTACTGCTAATGATATTACTAAACCTCTAACAGCAGCAGCACCATTTTTAAGTTTGTTGATTTGTTTTTTAAAGAATCCTGTCTTTTTTGGTTCCTTTACTTCAACTACATTATTATCTTCAATAGTAGTATCAAATTCATCATTGAATTCATCTTCGTAATCATCAGTATCAAATTCATCAACTTCTTTAGCTGTATCAGTTTCTTTATCTAAACCTTCAATTACTAATTCTTCGTCTTCTTCATCAACATCTGATCCTTCAATTACTAATTCTTCATCTTCTTCATCATCAAAGAAATCATCATATTCTTCATCTGTTTCTTCAATTTCTTCAGAAGTTTTGATATTTTCATCTACTCCGTAAGAATCATCTTCTTCGTAATCATTTTCATCATCATAATCGTCTTCGTAATCATCTTCGTCATCTTTGTCTGCTTCTTTTAATCTACTAGCGATACTTTTTCCTACTGGAGTAACTTCATTCTTAATTTCTTCATCAGTAGTTATATTATGATCATCTGCCTTAGTTTTTTGTTTAGGCATAGCTTCAACTACTGCTTCATTAATAGTTTCTCTTTCAATTGGTTCTTTATTAACAAATTCACTAAATTTATCAATAAAGTCTTCTCTACTCATTACATAAACTATTTCATCGTTAATCATTTGTTTAAATGCATCTTTTGAAGTAATATTTCTTTCTTTTACGATTTGTTCGCATGCTGTAATACCATCTTCATAATCTACATTTTCTACACTACCATCTCTATAGAATATAGTAGCGGCTCTTCTTTCAGTGTTTTCTTCATAGAAGTTATAAAAAACTACGTTAATTATTTTTTTCATTTTCTATTCCCCCTTATTTAGCTCTCTTATTTCCAGTATAAGACCAACCATTATTTAATAATTCTTTATTATTATATGTACTCCATTTTTTAGAAGTATAAGCTGAACTTATTATATATCTAGTTTTTGTACTTTGATAACAAATAGTAGCGTATAATGGTTCTCTTCTTGTTGCTTTATCTGTTACTGTAATAGTTGAGTAAATTGGTATTGTTTTAACTGTATATTCACTACAACTTGCTTGTGTTTCAGTTGATGATGTAAGTACTGTAGTTGATGTTGATGTTGTACTTGTAGTTTCACCTGGAATTGTTACTGTTTTTGTTGTAGTTAATCCTCCAGTATAAGTATATACATCATACCAGTATTTAGGTAATGTTGTACAAGTATCACTACAATAACTATAATCAGCTCCTACAAATTTATAATGTGTTGTAGCTGTATCTCTAGGTGGGTTAGTAAATAATTGTCTACCTACGTAAGTCCATCCACCTACAGATGTTTGTGTAGTTGAATTAATTGTATTTGTTTGTGTATATTTTGTAGTTGTTGTTGTAGCATAAGTTGTACTATTAATTACTACATAGTTATACTTAGCACATGCTTTTTGTTGATAAGAACCTGTTTGCATGATAACATCTCTTGTTTTTGTATAAGCTTTATCATAAGTTCCTATTTTTTCTTTTCTATCATATCTTTGTAATCTTTTTAAACATGTTGGATCAGCATCATTACAATTGATTTCTTGTGTAGCACAATTTGTTTTTGTCCAATCACTCCAAGAAGTCCATGCAGATAATTTAGCTGCGATTTGTTTTTGATACTCATATTCATATTCTTTTTTAGATTCACATTGTTTTTTATATGTTTCATAAGATACTACTGTACCATTAGAACCATAATAGTTACCATTGTATTTAACACAATAATGTTTATCTTCAATACCACATGATGTTTTATAATCATCTTCAGAAACTATGTTTCCATCTTTATCATAATATTTACCATTATATTTAACACAATAATGTTTAGTAATAACTCCACATGATACTTCATATTCAGTTTTACTTACTACATTACCATCTTTATCATAATAGTTACCATTGTATTTAACACAATAATGTTTATCTGATTCTGTACAAGCAGCAATATATTCATCTTTGCTTACTTCGTTACCTTTATCATCATAGTATTTACCATCATATTTAACACATACATGTTTATCTTCTGGTACACCACATGATTTCTTGTATTCTGATTTAGATACTACATTACCATTTTTATCATAATAGTTACCATTTCTATAACCACAGATTGTTTTTTCTACTACTATAGTAGTTTCTTTAGGTATATAGTAAATTGTTTGTTCTTTAGAACCTTTAATTGGTACATAAGTATTATTAGACTTAGCACCTTTTACTGGTGTAACTCCACCTTGTTTTTGACAGATATAAGAATCACAGTATGTATAACATCCTAAATGTACTAAGATGTAATCTTCTCTTTCACTGTCTTTTAAGTTTACTTTAAGAATGTATTCGTCATCGGCTTTAGTTATTTTTACATAACTCTTTTCTACATCACAAGCTTTATTGTTTTTATCGATAAGTGCAATAATTAATTTTTTACCAATCATATCACTTAAAGTCATTTTATCTGATTGACCAACTTCTTTAGGTAATCTTTCATCAGTATAATAACTAATTGCTGCATTTTTCATTCTATCTAGGTTGTCTTGGAATATTTGTGATGTTAATGCATCTACACCTGTTGTATTACATTTTGTTGTAGTACATTGTTTAGCATTATTATTTCCATTATTAGTCTTATTAATAGCTGGTGCGATGAACTTTGGTAATAACCAAGCTAGTAATATAACAAAGACAATTACTAATATTAATTTTAGTAAGAAATCTCTAAATGGAAATCCTCTTTTATCATAATCTTCTGTGTACATATTTCAACTCCCCCTCTGTTCACATGTAGTTGCTATTTTAACATAAAAAAGGCCTTATGTCAAGGCTTTTTCACTATAGACACCAGTGTTTCACCAGTGTTAAAATTATTGATTTTATAGTCATTTACTAACTTATTTTTTCTTAATGTTTCTTGAGTAGTTTTTTTAATAATTCCTGTACCATTTCCATGTATTATTACTACTTCTGTATGTTTACAATTATAATTATCATTTATAAAGTCATTTATTAGTATTCTAGCGTAATCTCTATCCATTCCATGCAAGTCTAATGTAGGTACATTATTATATAGTTTTATCATAATCTAATACTTCTGATAGCATTGGAATAGAATTTCTTGATCCTATTCTAGTTACAGATATTGCTCCTGTAATATTTGATAATCTTATTGTTTCTCTTAATGAATATTTATTTGCTATAAAATAAGTAAATGCTCCATGAAATATATCACCAGCACCAGTAGAATCTAATGCTTTTACTTTAATACTCGGAATTATTTCATAATTACCATCTATTTTAGTTAATGTTCCTTTATCTTCTAGAGTAATTACTATATTAGTATTAAAATATTCTTCTAATTCTTTATGAATACTGATTAATCCTTCTATGTCATTAATATCTATATTTTTACTTGTAAAATCTTCTGCATATTCTTTAGAACATACAAAATAAGTTACAAATTTACCCAAAAACTTAGTATCATCATTAACTCTACCTGCATCTAATACACTAATTGCATTAGGATTCTTTTCAAGTACTTCATAAGCTGTTTCTGGATGTTCTCCATCTATTAATATAACGTCTGCCTCAATATTGATATTTTTATTTAATTTTCTTATTTGTGGTTCTTTATAAGTAATTATAGTTCTAGTACCAGTTTCTTTATTGGCAATTATATAACTACTTGATGTAGAACGATTATCTCTTATTTCTAAATTATCTATATTTATACCAGCGTTAATATAATCATTTTTTATTATATTTCCATAATAGTCGTTTCCTACTACTGAAACAATAGAAGTATCCATACCCCATTTAGCTAATAGGAAGGCTGCATTAGAAGCAGGGCCTCCTCCACATTCTATACGTTCTGGTACACGTAATTTTTTATTTTCTTCTGGAAAAGATTCTACTGGTAGAGTTACATCATATACTGAATGTCCTATACATACTATTTTCATATTATCACCTATAAATATTATAGAAAAAAAGATATAAAAAAACAAGGTAAACCTTGCTTTTTATTCACCTACTAATAAGTTTTGAGGTTGTACTTTTCTTATTCTTAAAGACATTAGAATTGTACCTATTAGTGATATACCAATAATAAATATTACTGTTATTATCATTAAATCCATTGGAAGTATCATATTACATTTCATTATTCCAAAACTTCTCATCATTAATCCTATATATGGATTAGTTATGTGATATGAAATAATTGTTCCTATTAGTGTAGCAATTATAATAGTTGGCATGAATGATAATACATTTTGAATTATTAAATCTTTTGATCTATAACCTAATGCTTTTAAGATACCATATTCATATCTTCTATTATAAATAAGTGTTTTCATTAATAAATATAATACTAATAAAATAATACATCCTGAGATAATAGACATTATTATTACCATTAAGTTAGCTACATTAATAAATGTATCCATTTGACTTTCTATTAATTCTTCAAAGTCTACAGTAGCAATTACTGATTCACCATATTTATCTTTATATCTTTCAATAATCTTACTTGCGGCTACTTTAGAATCAAAATAATAAGAAGATACTATATTATTTTTATCTATTATTTTAGTAGCTCCATCATATGTTAGCAATGCTTCACGTCCAGCATTATTAGTTGATTGAATGAAACCTGTAAGAATAAAATTACGTTTTTTATCTCCTACATGGAATTCTATTGCATCTCCTAATTTATAATTATTTTCACTAGCATATTTACCTGAAATAGCTATTTCATTGTCATACTTAGGATATCTTCCTTTATAACAGTTTTCTTTATTATTTAATAATTCTGGGTTTTTCATAATGTATGCTTGGAATCTTTCTAAGTCTTTATCTTGTATTTCATAAGCTCCAACATATTTGATTTTTGTTATATCTTTGTCATTTTTTAAATCTTTTCTTAACTCATCTGCTTTATTATTATCTATTCCTATTACACCATCTACAAGTTCAAATGTAAGTAGAGATAATTTAGGTTGTCTTGAAAAGTTTTGATACATTGCCATAGATATAACCATTAAGAAACATAAGAATAATACTGTTATGAAACTAATTATATTTTGTTTAACACTTTTAAACATATTCTTTAGTGATAAACTTGCGTTTAATGAAAGTATTGATTTATCTAATGCTACATGGTTCTTTTTAAAACTATGTGTTTCTATTCCATCTCTTAGAGCTTCTATTGGTTCTACTTTTTTAATTCTTCTTACTGAGATTAATACTATTAATAGAATAAATGTAGGTATTAATAATACTGTTGTTAGGGTAGCTGGTAAGTTGAATGATAATTCGTATGGAATACCAGATTGAGCTACTAACATTTCAGTAATTATTGGCATAAATAAGTAACCTGATACTGTACCTATTGTTAAACCAATAGTAGTTAATATACCAAATTGTAATAATAATGATCTTTTTATATCTTTAGTAGTATATCCCATTGCTTTTAATACACCTAAACTTTTAATGTTTTCTCTAATGTAGTTTGATACATTATTAGATATCATTAACATTACTATTCCAATAATAATAATGGCAGTCATCAAAAATGATACAAAAAATATCATAGAGATAAATGTACGTGACTCTAGTGTAATATCTAAATCATATGCAGTAGATTCTATACCTTTATCTATAAACATTTTATTTACTATCTTGTTTGATTCTTTATTCATTTTACTATTACTAGTACCTTCTTTAAAATTAACAAATAAATCGAATCCTACAAGGTTTTTGTTTTCTTTTTCTATTTTTTCATACATTTCATCACTGATTATCATTTCATATCTATTCATATTATATGATCCAGCATAGATAGTATTAATAAAACCTTTTACTTTAAATTTATATGTTTTTGCGGGTAATTTTATTTTATAAGTATCACCTATATTAATACCTCCACCAGTATGAAGATGATATGGAAGATATATATATTCTCCTTTAATAGAATTATCTTCTTCCATTATTTCTATTTGTGATAAATCTCTATCTAATTCTTTTTTAGTAATTAAATTAACTATAGGAGTTACTTCTCCTCCATTAAACTCTATTGGTACTGAAGCAGTTAACATTTCTCTAAATTCATATTCTGTTACTGTTTTAGGCATAATAGTATCTAAATATTCATTATCAAGTTCTTTTACTTTTATACTACCACCATTGGTAGTACTATGAATTGATATATCTGATGTGTTAAGAGACTCAGCTACTTTATGAGCATTTTGTTGATAATCATAAGTAAGTAGTCCTGATATTGTTATGAACATACTACTTAAAAGTATTAATAATACTATACAAATAGATAGTCCTTTATTTTTTCTTAGATTTGATTTAGCTAGTAATAAGTTTTTCATATTACCACCCCATCTTAATTAAGAAATCATTGATTTTTTTATGACGTTCTTTATCATCTGGAATATATTTACCTAAATCACAAACTCCAGCAATTTCACCATCTTTGATATAAACAATACGATTACCACGTCTTGCACTTTTTATATCATGTGTAACCATAATAATAGATTGTCCTTCATTATTAAATTCAGTTAATGTATCAAGTACATCTTTACCTGTTTTAGAATTTAATGCTCCAGTTGGTTCATCGGCAAATACTAATTTTGGACTATTAATTAAAGCACGGGCAATACCTACACGTTGAGCTTCACCACCAGATAGTTGTGTTGGAAATTTATTCCATAAATGACTATTAATATCTACTTTTTTTAATAAGCTTTTTGCTTTCTCACTTATTTCTTTCTTATTCTTATTAATTAGTAATCCTGATACTAAGACATTATCTAAAACACTCATTGAATCTATTAAATAATTTTGTTGGAAAATAAAACCACAATTTTCTCTTCTAAAAAGCGCTAAGTTATCAATACTCATTTTAGTTATTTCTTTTCCATTAAATACTATTTTACCTAGTGTTGGTTTATCCATACCAGAAAGTGCATATAATAGTGTTGATTTACCGGCACCACTTGGTCCCATAATTACAGTAAAATCACCTTCATAAATATCTAAATCTATATTTTTTAATATATGTTGCATATTACCATTATTTGAAAATGTTTTACATAATTTATTTGTTTTAATTATTTCTTTCTTTTCCATAATCTTCTTCCTCTCAAACAACACCATTATATAAAAGAATTTCTTAAATATCTTTAAGAAATCCTTAAATAATTCTTAATTTTATAATTACTGAAAATCCTGGATGACTATTTTCTAAATCTAGATCTCCATTCATTTTTCTTAGTAATTCTCTTGATATATATAGACCTAAACCTACTCCGTCTTTATCTTTAACGTTACTACCTCGCTTAAATTTTTCTAAAAGTAAAGGTAGTTCTTCATCTTTAATAGAATCTCCTTTATCACTTATTTTTATTATTAAATAATCTTTATTAATACTAGATTCTATAGACATATCAGTATCTGCATACTTATATGAATTAATATAAATATTATCAAATACTTGTTGGAGTCTTAATCTATCTACAAATAAACTACATTCAGGAATAGTATATTTATTTGTTTTATTTAAATAATCAGAGTTTTCTATTAACTCATAAATAATATTACTTTTAATCTCTGTGGGATTAATACTTAATTCTTCCATTTCTTCTAATGTAGAATTAAATAAATTAGTAATTAGTGTATTAATATGATCTGATTTTTGGTTTATATTTTTAAATTGTTTAGTAATTTTTTCATCTTTTGATAATTCTAAACCTAATTCTGAAGATGATTTAATAGACGCTATAGGACTTTTTATATCATGAGATAATTTAGCTACTAATTCTTTCTTAGCTTCAATAGCTTTCTTTTCTTCTAATCTTGCACGTTTTATTTCACTACGCATTATATCAAAAGCTTCAGTGAACGCTCCAAAATTATTATTTCTATCCATATCTAATGGTATATCTAAGTTACCTTCTGTTATACGCATTGCAAACTCATTCATCTTTTTAAATGGTCTTATTGTATAAATATAAAGTAATACATAATAAATAATAAATGATAATACTTGTATAATTGAAATAATAATTATTAAATTTAAGTATGTTTTTCTATTCTTTTCAATTATTTTATCTATTTTATTATCTATTATTATTTTATATATCTTATTATCAACTTTTATATCTACTATAGTATCTTTATTTCTATAGGCATCATTTAAGTTATCTGAAACAATTCTATTTGTTGCGTATATTAATTCTTCATTTGAATCAATTATAGAATAATCATATGTCTTTGGATATTTACTTCTATCATAAAAATTATTTTCTATTGTTTTTGATAATTCATTTATTTTTATTGTATCATTTTGATATATTTTTTTATTATTAATAAAATTAATACTTATAAATATTTCTAATATTAGTGTTACTAAAACAATTATTATTAAATATCTTTTCTTCATAATTATTCTCCATCAAAGATATATCCTTCTTTCCAAACGGTAGTTATATATTTTGGATTATTAGGATCTATTTCTATTTGTTCTCTTATTTTTCTAATATGAACATTAAGTGTTCCATCAAGAGTAAATTTATCATTCCATACTTTATCAAATATTTCATCTTTAGTAACTAATCTTTTTTTATTATCTATTAAGTAAGTTAATAATTTATATTCAATAGAAGTTAATTTTACTTCTTTGTCTTTTACATATACTTTCTTATTTGTATAATCTACTTTTAAATTACCATCATCATATGAAGTGTTTTCATCTTTTTTAAATCTTTTTAATGTAGCTTTTACTTTAGCTAGTAATACTCCTAGAGAATATGGTTTTTCAATGTAGTCATCTCCACCTATAGTTAAGGCAATAATCTTATCATCATCAGTATTTCTTGCGGATATAAATAAAATTGGAATATCTTTAGTTTCCCTTATCTCTTTACAAATATCAAAACCTGAACCATCTTCTAAATTTATATCTAATAATACTAAAGAAGTATTATTTTCTTTAAAGAATTCTTTATAATCTTCCCTAGAATAACATGCGTAAGTATTTATATTATACATATTTAGATAATCTCTTGTATTATCAGCTAATTCTTTTTCATCATCTACTATTAAACAATCATATCTCATAAGATCACTTCCTTCTTCATTATAACATAAAAAAGACTAATACTTAGTCTTTTATAATACTTTTTAAGTTATTTACTTTTTTATATTGTTTAATATTTGGTTGTTGCCAACTATCATAGTTATCGTCATCCATATCAAAGAAAATACCTAATCCACCTTGTTCTATCCAGTCATCTAAGTTTCTTAAGCAGTCATCTATTAATATATTACCTCTAGGATCTACTACTTCACTTTTTTTACAGTAATATGGTACTAATATCATAGGTTGTTTTATATTGTTTTTCTTTTTCCAATCTAGTTTTGCTCTACCTTCATTTTCCATAGAATGTATCTTAGTTAAAATACATGTTTTTGTAGGATCACTATGTTTTAAATAATAAATTGAATTGCTTATTACTTCAGAATTTTCTATAATGTATTTCCAATTAGAATTATTCATATATTCTATTTTTACACTCTCTGGGAGACTAAACCTATCAGGATTTTTTCTCCATTCTTCAAATAATAATAATTCTGTATCTAATATAACTCCATCAAAATCAATATAAATCATAAATACACCTCTTTATATCAATATAAAATAAAAAGAGGAAGTATTTATGTCAGATTAATATTTTTCTTCCAATACTTCCAATTTAGATATTCTATTTAAATAAAAATGTCTTATTTCTTGTTTGTTTTCACAAAAAGCTGCTACTCCCCATTCATTATCTAATATCATTAATTCATATGGTCTTATTACTCTTTTTGTTTGTGAATCATGTTCTTTTGAATAATATTCTATATAACATTTATTTCTATTATTAATTGCTTTACTAAGAGAATTATATAATTCTTTATTATCTATAGGAATAGATTTATTTTTTTGATTAGGTATTTTAATATCTTGATTTAAATAATATCCTCCATATCTACCCCTAATTGATTCAATATAAATACCAGCATATTCTAATTCTTGTTTATATTCTCTTATCATTCTTTCTGATACTTCTATTTTTTCTGATAGTTCTTTTATACTATATTTTTTACCATTTTGAAGTAATCTAAGTAAAGTAATTGTATTTGATAATTTAGACATCTTATCACCTACTATTCTGGTATTGTCACTAATGATATATTTCTGAATTTATCTACTCTTATGTTTAATTTTTCTTCTTTTTCTACTTTT
The DNA here is from genome assembly GCA_902783435.1 of uncultured Erysipelotrichaceae bacterium. The sequence continues at coordinate 13,043 of CACZQV010000004.1, forward strand.
TTAGTTCTTATATCAATATATTTAAATGTAATAGTAGTTTTACCTCTTCTTAATCCTTTAAATACGTAGTTAGTAGATATTTTTCCTCCTACTAAGCCATTTTTATTTTCGTTTTCTAATTCATATTTTTTATAAAATTTTACTATAGTAGGATCTTCTATTTCATATTCCCATTTATATGGAACACCTGCATTTATCTCATATGTTAATTCCAATTTTTTAGATGTATTAAATGTTTTATGTATTACTACTATTAATATTGATAATACCACTAATAGTATAATACTTAATATTACTATAACTTTCTTATTCATAATTATCTCCTATTTGTTTTATAATCATTTACTTCATATCCTTCTGTTGTATCTATTTCAATAATTTTATATCCTAATTCTTTATAATCATAGATTTTATCTTTTAAATACTTAGCTGCGACATCAACCCAAATTCTAGGATATCTTTGAATACAACTCTCATAATTTGACTGGAACCAATCTGTTTTCTTAATTCTTTCATATAAAAGATCATGATCTTCTATATTTAAAAATACTATTTCTTTTTCAATATAAGGGTATTTTTTATCTATACTAATTATACTATTTTCTGTTATATCTCTTATATCAACAAAATTCCCTGAAATAATTAAAAAATCATTAGGACTATCAATAAATTCTTCTACTTTATTAATAAGTAATTTACTTCTTTTATATACTTCCCTATATTCATCTGCTATTTTACTAAAATCATGAGATACATCTATATATGAAATGTTATCACTAGTAATGTTTAAAATACTTCTTAGATTATTTTTATCTTCGTGAACATTTTTTATTAATTCAGATTTACCTGTTCCAGGTAAACCAAATATCCATATTATTTTTTTCATACAATAACTCCTATTTTTATACTGATAATTCATTAAAGTCTTTTACTGATTTATGTGTTAAATATGTGTATAATATTAAATCTACTATTACATAGAATAATACTGCACCTAATAGTATAATAAGTGAACTAAGTATATCTATTAAACTTAATATAACAATAATTGATCCAATAAATAGAAACATTCCCAACATTACAGCGATAAATGAACTAGTAGATTGTTTAACTACTTCAGCACTACTTTCCCATTCTAATTTAGGATATTTTAAATTAATAATTAATCCTATAAAATGAGATACTAATGGTACTAATACAGATAGTATTAGTATTAATAAACATTCTATAATATTTATTTTAAATTTAATAAATAATATTATGTTTCCTATAAAGAATACTGGTGTAGTTAATAATAAACTTGAATATATTTTAGTCATTAATATGTTTTTTGTTTTTAATGGTAAAGATTTTAATATATTAATATTTCTTCCTTCTAGACTTATTACCGAATTAGTAATAGATGTCATATATGAAGCTGCTGAGACTAGTCCAAATATTAATACTGATAAATTACTCATAATTAGTTTTTTAGATATATTAAATCCATTAGGATCTGTAAGTGTAGAAACAAAGCTTTCAAATTTTATACATAAAACGATAGCTATTAATATATATAATACTAAACTAAATCCTGCATTTACTATAAATACTGGGGTTTTAAAGAATGTATTTAATTCTTTTTTAATTAAAGATTTAGTTATAGATGTTTTCTTAATACTTAGATTTTTTATATTTACTTTTTTATTATGAGTAGTAATACTCTTTAATCTAGAATTAATTTTAAAATAGAATTTACTTAATACTAATATAGCTATTATATATATTATAATATTAACTATTATAAATATAAGTAATTTTACTATATCAAATTTAGTTATTAATTCTGCATATACTCCTGCGGGATAATATATCTTAGTAATTAAATCATTAATACTAGTAGCGTGTGTTACTACATAGTTATAAAAACTATCCATATTCATTGAAAAATATACTATACCTACACAGAAAGCCATAGAAACGACTATTTGAGTGACATTTTTATATTTGAATCTACTAGATATACTAGATATAATTACACCTAATATACAAGATATAACTATAGGAATAATTGGTAAGAAGAATAACATAATTATACTTACTATATAGTATGTAGAGTTAATTACTTCTGCCCATCTAATATAAGCTAACATTATTGGTAATAACCAGATCGTATTAAAGATAAGTTCAAATACATAAAATTTAAGTATTCTTATAAATAAAACTGTACTTCTTTTAATTGGTAAAGATAAAAGTAATTGATCATCTTTACAATTAAATAATAAAGAACCAGATTTATATACTCCTTCAATTATAGTAAATAAACTAATTCCAAATACAAAGAACGACAAAGCTAATACTTGAAGATGAAGTGGTGCCACCTTCTCAAATAATGTATTGGCATTACCCCATATTGAGAACATTATACATAGTGATATTAATATAGGTACTAAAGCACCTTTTTTCTTTTTATCTTTCTTTTGTTTAATTTTAAAAATATTCATATCACTAGTCATACATGCTTTAATTAAAGATATTAATTTTTTCATTATTTTTCTAACTCCATAAATACTTTTTCTAGAGATTTATCGCCTTTAATTTCTTTCATACTACCACTTTTTACTAATTTACCACTTTTTATAATTGCTACTCTAGAACATAGTTTTTCTGCAACATCTAAGATATGCGTTGAATAAAATACTATTTTACCTTCTTTTGTCATTTCATTTAACACTTCTTTAATATCATATACTGCTTTAGGATCTAATCCTACAAATGGTTCATCCATTATAAGTATTTCTGGATTATGTGATAAAGCAGAAATTAATACTATTTTTTGTTTCATACCATGAGAATAACTATCAATAGTATCATTTAATTTATCTTCCATTTCAAATAATTTTGCATATTTTTTAATATTTTCTTCTCTTATATCAGTAGGTGTTTCATACATATCACATATAAAATTAATATAGTCAATTGCTTTCATATGTTCATATGTTTCAGGATTATCTGGAACAAATGCCATTTTCTTTTTACATTCTACTGGATTATCTTTAATAGATATTCCATCTATTAATATGTCTCCTTCATCAAAATCATGTATTCCCACAATTGATTTAATTAAAGTAGTTTTACCTGCACCATTGTGTCCAATGAATGCGAAAATATCACCATCTTCTACTTTAAAACTTACATTATCAACCGCTTTCTTATTTCCATATTTTTTAGTTACATTTTTAATTTCTATCATAATTCTCTCCTTACAAAAAATATTATAACATAAAAAAGACTAGAATAATCTAGTCTTTATATCATTTACTCAGTTCTTACCTCCTGTGTATAATTTTTAAGCCGTTAAAATTTTAAAATAAGGAAATACTTATTAGTATAAAGTCGAGAGTTCGAGTGTCGTTATTATTTTTAGAGGTTTGTATAATATTTCCTTATTAATAAATATCTATATTCATTATTAAATTATTTCGTATATTATTTTTTTCTTTTCTTTTTCTTTTATCGCCTCCTTATGTTATACATTGTAGATTATTAATATGAATTTAAATTGATAGATATGTGAAAATTTTGTGAAAATAAAAAACTAGAATTATCTAGTCTTTTGTTTTTCTTTATTTATTTTCTTATTTTCTAAAGTAGCTTTATACATCATAATAAAATCATCTTGTAGATTAGTTTTTGTTTCAATATTCTTTGCATATTGTCCATTACCTAAAGGAGAGAATGCTATTACTACTCCACGACTTATATTATTTTTTTCAAAATATGGATTATTATAACTAATTATAAAATTATCTCCCATTTTCTTTATACTAAGACGTGGTGTTTCGTCTAATCCAAATAAATCCATTGAATCTGATAACCATACAAATTCATCATCAGTCTTTTTATTATATTTAGAATTATCACCTTCAAATACATATGATTGATTCATAAACCATTCTAAGTTACTATAGAACACTTCATTTTCTTCTCTTGATATAATTAATGGTTCTTCTTCTGTAATATCTTTTGAAAAAGCCCATACTAAATAACTAGGTGGACAACTCATAGTTGAAACTCTTCCTCTGTTATCTTTTATCATATCTATTCCAATATCATTAAATTTTAGTGTAATCATTTTATTTCTCCTTAATAATCTAGTTTTTTGTTTTTTCTTTATTTTTTGATCTATGCACTAATTCAGGATTTATTGTAGTTAAAGCTCTTAACAATGCTTTTGAATATTTATTTTTCTCATCTATATCTTGTCTTAATACTCTATTTATATATTTTTCTAATTTTACATAGTCAGTATATTCTATATTAAAAGTAGCTAACATAGTTGTAAGAAAGCTATCTGATATTTGTCTATCACCACATTCAATAGAATATATATAAGATGGTGAGAAATTTAAAAGTGCTGCTAATTCGTGGATTGTTAAATTTTTTGCTATTCTCATTAATCTTGTAGGTGAAAAATCTAACATTGTATATTCTTTTAATACTACTTCATCTTTGGATTTTTGTAATTTTACTAATTTTTGTTTATTACTTTTAGTTAATAAATAATCAATATAATCTAAAGCTTTACTTTTGTTTTCTGAATTTAATTGTGAAAATTTCTTTTCAAGTTCATTTTTATTTGCCATATTATCCCCCTTAAATTGTGCTATATTATATCACTTATCTTAATTTTATTCAATAAATACTTTAATTAGTCTTTTCTATATTTATTAAATCTATTATCTTTTCTTAATTTATTTAATACTCTTCTTTTAGCGTTTACTACTTCTTTTGGTTCTACACCTATATAATCACTAATTTCATTGGTATTTAAACCCGGATATCCATAATCATCATATGATAACCTCATAACCATTTTCTCTAAGTATGATAATTCTTCTAATGCTTCATCATAGTCACTCATAAATTCTTCTTGTGATTGATTTTTTATATAATCTACATCATAGCTATCATTTTTTATCATTTCATAAATATATGATTGTTTTGTAGGTATTTCTTTGTCATAATCAAGTTTTAAAATATCTTCCTTAAATATATCATGTCTTTTTATTCGTTCATCGGCTGCGCGTACAGTAATATGTTCCCATCTAGCTATATATTCACTTAGATTATTTTTTATACTTTTATGTACATATGATCTAAAACATGGTTTTGTAGAATAATGCATACAATATTTGGCTGATTTAATTAATGAATCAACACATATATTATATAATTTTTCCATTGATATCTTTCTATCTAAATCTTCATACCAATATCTTGTATTTTCAAATACTACATCCATACAACCTTCTACTACTCTAGATTGTGATTCCTCTGATAATTGTTTTCTCTTAGGCATATTTTCACTAATTCTTTTATTGTCTTCTACTATTTCTTTTTCTATTTGATCTGCTTTTTCTGCTTCACCAAATATTCGTAGTAGTAATTGTTTTCCAGGATCAAACTTCTTTCTAGTTTTTAAATGTTCCTCTACTTCTTTTTCATATTCTTCTACAGTAACTCCTTCTTGTACATATATAGCCATTATTTCTTCATCAGTTAAACGAAAGGAGTTCTTTTTCCAGTCTCTTTCTATTTCATCTAAATCAAACATATTAAATACTCCATTTTTGAATATTTTTTATTCTTTCATATTTATTCTTATTCTTAGTTTTAATTTTAGCGTCTTCTTCATAAGTAGCGCTAGTAACTTCATATATAGCTTTATTTTCTCCAATTAATTTTACAATTCTTGGTTCTTCTTCTTTTTTACCAAAAACATATACACTTTTACTAAATTCATAGAATGCTTGAAGTATTGAATTAGTATTTTCAAAATCTAATTCTTCATCATATATATAATTATTTATTCTAGCTTCTCTTCTTTCATCTTCATCTGAATATTTATCTAGATATATTCCAAATCCACCACTATATTTACCATTAGTAAATCTGTCATCTTCTCGGCAATTTCCAATGAAATCGTTTCTATCATTGAAACTGAAACATATTAGTCGTCGATATTGATTTCCTTCATGTTTATATATAATCTCATAACTTTGATGACCATCAAAGTTACATATTCTAGGTTCAGCATATAGTTCATAATTTGTTCCTGTTTGTAGATCTAATCTATTTAATTTATTAATTCTCCAACCTTTACCATTATCTAAGTATAACCAGTCTCCATCAGCACCTAGTTTATCAAAATAATGTTCATAATTATGATATGAATAAATATCAATATATCTATCACTTTCTACTATAATATCTAGGTTTTCTTCATCTAATTGTATTACTTTCATAAAGTCACTCCTTAGCCATTTATTATATCAGTTTTATGAGTGAATACAAGAAAAAAAGACTATTATTTAGTCTTTTGTTTTTGGGCTTTAACTATAATACTCATATTAGGGTATTCATATAAAGAACCATCCTCATTAATTATATTTATTTTACTTGCTAAGTATTTTTCATATTCTTCTTTAGATTCAATAATTGTTTCTATTTTAAATCCTGTTTCTTTTAATAAATTTAACCATTCTTCTTTTGTTAGAATACCAAATCTTTCATTTATTTCACGAGGATAACTTTCTTCTCCCCATGTATAAGTACATAAAAATTCTTTTAAAAATCCTTCAGATACTAAATATTTATTATCTTCTATTTCTAATATTTTTGTATCAATATCTAATTTATCAAAACCTCTAAAGTCATTTTGAAATTTATATAACCATATACTTTCATTAGGATTTGTAAAGGTTATTATTCTTTTATTATTTCTATCTTCTTTTGATGATAATAATCCATCTCTTATAATAACACTTCCATTATCTTCTAATAATTCATTACTCTTTATAAATGCTTCTTTAATTGGGACTTCTGTAAATCTTTTATTTAAATCACTATTATATGAGGATATTTCATGAAGTATTGAAGAAAATATAATTGTATCAAATTTAACATCTTTTAAATCCATAAAGTCCATATGATATAATTTCCAATTAGAATTAGCTTCTAGACTCTTTATAGCATCTATATTTAAATCAAGACCTGTAAGTGTGGCCTTTGGATTTTCTTCCTCTAATGCTTTTAACATTACTCCACTACCACATCCAACATCTAATATATTATTTGAATTTTTCGCAAGTAATGGAATTAATCCTTTAGTAGAATATTTCATACTTTCTGTCATTCTTTTTAAATATCTTTGATAGTTTTCTTTATTATTATTACTTAATTCTTCTAGTTTGTTCATTGTATCCCTCTTTTTCTCATAATTTGTATTATAACATTATTTTGTTTTCACTTTTACATGTTTATCTAATTCTGTCATAAATCCTTGATTTATTTCTTCTTTAGAAAGTAATGTAGTAGTATCATAATTTTCAAATGATGATAATAATATATTTTGAACGATAGTTCTTTTTCTTTTTAGATTTTTTGATGTAATATTTTCTTTCATTTGTTTTTCACTTATTTCTAATGCCATCCAGTCCATACCAATTTGATTTAGTCTATTAATTCTGTCTCTAGAAATTTTATTTGTTCTATAGTTATATCTTTGTTGACTAATCCAACGTCCTAATTTAAGTTCACCTTTATTATGATCTATTCCATTGTTTGTTTCAAAATGATAACCTATTTTTAAATCACCATAACATTCATAATATGCTTTTGCAAGTTCATACATTTTGTTCCATACATCATCTTTATAAGTTGCAGAAAATCTCATACCAATATCCAATAATAATTTATATCTATTTTCAGATAAACGTCCAGCGTTATATTTTTCTCTTTGATCTTGAATCCATTTTCCTAGATTTTCTCCATTTTCATCATAATCATAACCGTTTGTTGTTTTAAAAGTTACAGTAACTTCTAAATTACCATGATGTTCATAATATGCTTTTGCTAAATTATACATATGATTTCCTTGAAGATATGATGGTTCATTTAAAAATATCATTTTAATTTCTAATAGTTTATTAATTTTTTCTTCAGGTAATTTGTTATTTTTATAATTTTGTCTTTGAGTACCTATCCAGGGACCTAGATTAATTCCATTTTCATCATATTCATATCCGTTTTTTGTTTTATACTTTAATGGTATTTTTAAATCACCATGATGTTCATAATATGTTTTTGCGAGATTATATTTAGCATTCCAAGATTCTTCATTATTTTTAGTGGTAAATCTCATACCTATTTCTTTTAATGCTTCTATTCTTTCTTCTGTTAACTTATATGAGTTTTGTCTTCCATTGTATGCCATACGATTAGTGGCTATCCAACTACCTAAATTAATTCCGTTTTCATCATATTCATATCCGTTTTTTGTTTTATATGCTTCAGGAATATTTAAATTACCATGATGTTCATAATATGCTTTTGCTAGATTATATTTAGCATTCCAAATTTTATCTCTATCCTTAACTTCAAAACGCATGCCTATTTTTTTTAATGCTTCTATTCTTTCTTCTGTTAACTTATATGAGTTTTGTCTTCCATTATATACATCACGAATTGTCCTAATCCAATTACCTAAATTTATTCCATTTTCATCATATTCATAACCATTTGTTGTTTTAAAAGAACATGGTATTTCTAAATTACCATAATATTTGTAGTATTCTTTTGCTAAATTATATTTTTGTTCCCATGTGGATGTTAGTCTATACATAACATAATTTAGGGTTTCAAATAAATCTTGATTTTCTATTTCAATATCAAATGTTGCATCTTTTATTTTTATTTTTCTATGTGTTCCAGATCCTCTTGTTTGAATTTCTTTTATTCTGTCTTTTAAATTGTTTTCTAATTCTTTTATATATTCATAATTATTTGCTAAATCTATTACTACAGGAGCAATTATCTTTTCAATCATTTCTTCTTTGCTATTATTATCTTTTATTAGTATATTTTTTTCTTTACATATATTTATTAATTCTTCAATTGAATATTGTTCTAATTCTTTATATTTTTCTTTTGTGTCTCCACGTACTGAAAGTGCTCTACCTAATTGTTCAAAATACACTATATCAGATATTGTTTCCCTTCCCATAATAACTCCATCTATATTTGGAGCATGAATACCTTCATTGTATTGATTAATCGCAAACATTATTCTAAATTTATTATCTACATTTTTACCTTTTAAATCTACATCTCTATAAAAGGCTTCTCTATTCTTTTTACCAATTTCACCCATATCACTTGTAGATGTATAAACTACTATATCTTCTTCATTAATAAAGTCCTTTAACCATTCAATCGCTTGGCTTTTTATTGTTTCTATATCATTTTTTCCTTCTTCTGAGTTTGGTGGACAGAAGTAGATATATTTACCATCTTGTTTTAAATTTTTTTTGATTATATTTGATATACTTGGTGCTTCATGTATTCTTTTCTTAACATCTTTTAGAATTTTCATATATTCTTGATATTCTTTAGTGCTTACTCCTATTTGTTTTACTTTCTCTTCTAGCTTTGATTCAAGTTCAATTAAATTTGTATATGCACTTTTATATATTGGTTTAGGTAATATACCATCTATCATGGCATCACATAAGTCATATCTACTTTTTATTTTTTTGGAAAAAATTTCATTTGTTTCTGGATTTGCCATATCTCTTTCATAAGCTGTTCCTCTATCTCTTACTGTATAAGCTGTCATTCCAAATACTTTCATGTTAGGGTGTGTTTCTATCATAGTATTAATTTTAGAACCCCATATAGGTGCTCCTATATGATGAAATTCATCTAGTATTAATAAATCACAATTTATTTTAGATATTTCTTCTTCTGTTAATAATGTAAAACTTTGATATGTTCTAAACTTCAAATTAGGAAAGTCTCTTTTTAAGTCAAGATTAGGATTATCTTCAATAATTTTAATAATGTGTTCAATTATTCCTTTTGATGGAACTACATAGATTATTTTTTTATCTTTATTATCATACGCAAGTTGTAGAGAATTATATGATTTACCAGTTCCTGTTGCATGGACAATTCCTACAATTTTTTCTCCTGACTCAAATGAAGATTTAACAAGATTATAACTATCTATGTTATGATTATATAATCCTACTATTTGATATTCGTTGGTGTACATTAACATTCCTCCATTTATAAATGAAACAGTACAAGTCACATGTAGCGATTATTATAACAAAAAAAGACTAGATTTTCTAGTCATTTAGTTTATTATTTAACTTCTATTGTTTGAATATATTTTATATTAATCATTGAATCATCTTCAAATACTATAAAATTATCATCATAAGCAACCATAACACCTTCATATGTTGTAGAATAAAGAGCACGTGTCATTACATCACTATATAAAGCTACTTTAACTTTAATTTTTTTATTTAATAATCTATTTAACATGTTATCCTCCTTAATTTCATTATATTTTCTTTTGTATTTTTTCTAGTCTTTGCCAATTATATAATCCATATATATCATTTATAAAATTGATTATAGGATTTATAAACATTGGAAATAATAATAAATTACCTTTTACTACAGGTATTCCCCATAGTGACATTAAAATTATATCATTAATTAAGTAACAGCTAAAACTATATTTACTTCTTCTAACTTGAAAATACATTGCTAACATACTGATTAAAACAGATGTTGTAGATATAATAAGTTCATTTGTATTAAAATATTTTAATAGATAATATATACCAATATATATAATAATTGAAACAGGTATAATACTTAATACTTCTTTTTTCTTTATTCTATTTATTTCTACGGAATTAGTTTCAGTATTTTTATGTTTAGCCCATGAAATAATTCCAAGTATATACATAGGTAACATAATTACTAAGTATATTAATACTTCACCATAATATTTATTTCTAAATGATACAACTGAATATAAAGCTGTGATCAATAAACCGAATACTTGTCCTAAGTTTTTACCTTTAGCATGAAGAAAAGCAGTAATTACACCTACTACAGAACAAGATGTGGTTAATATATCAGATTTAAATATAATTCCAACTAAACCAATTATAAATATACTTCCAAACAAAAGAGTTTTTTCAAATTTTGTCCATCCTTTAAATAATTTCATTATAATTCTCCTAATAGTTATTTATTATTATCAAGATTAGTAATTTCTTGAAAGAATTGATCCATATTATATATATTTATAATTTTATCATCTTTAAAATCTAAATTGAAATTATTCATCGCAATAAAAGTTTTTATACCTAATTCTTTTACTGCTGAAACTGTTTTTATTGAATCATCCATAAATGCATCTATATTATGTTCTTTACAGAATGCTTTTTTATCATGAATATCTAGATTTAATTCATCATATGGTATTTCATATTTATTTAACCATTCTGTAGTAATTCTATGAGCTTCACCTTCTCCACCACATTCTTTATCATTTCGTACTGTAATAAAGATTATTTTGTGTCCTTCTTCTCTTAATTTTTCTAGTACTTCTTTAACATTTTCTTTAGGTTCTATTTCTTTTAATGCATCTAGATAGTATGTTCTGAAGAAAGTATATACTTCATCATCATCCCATCCATATACTTCAGAAAAATTATTAGTATCACGTTTTAATAATTTTCTATTACCATGTTCTTTATTATAAATATCTGCATATTTCATTAATACTCTATTTGTATAACATATCGTATCATCTATATCTAATCCTATTCTCATTGTGTTTATAACCTCCATTCAAATTATATTAGAAACTGTTTTCTCTAGTCTTTTGTTTAGTTTTAGGAATATCTTGATTTATAGTCATTATTCTTTTTGAAATACTATTTTCAAAAAAATTTCTTATAGCTTTAAAATACATTGCTTCAGCTTCACCACAAAATAAGCATCTTCCAGTTTCATCTAGTGTATCCATTTTAGTAATACCGCTTGCGGCTTCTTCTACTAGTAAATTTATAAATTGTTCTCTCTTTAATTTATATTCTTTTGTGTCTCTTTTATATTTCATAGTATCACCTGATTTTATTATATCAAAAAAACTAGATTTCTCTAGTCATTTTTTATTAATTAAAGTTTTTCTTTTTAGTATATATTCCTATACTAGAAAGACCTATAATACTTAATCCTAACATTGAGATATATAGCATTATATTATCTCCTGTTTTTGGATTTACTAGTTTTTCTGTATTACTTGTTTTTTCTTTTATTGTTAAAGTTGTAGTTGCGGAACCATCTGAATATACAAATGTAATATTATGTACTCCTGATGATAATGTAGATAAGTATTCTTTCTTTAAAGTTAGAATTGTACTTCCTTCTTCTACTGTATAATTACTTGAATCAATTATATTTTTTCCATCTTTAATACTTTGTAAATCATTAATTGGTCCATTACATTTAATTACTATATCTTTATTTTCAAATGTTTGGTCTTTTCCTTCAATTATTTCATAATTATAGCTCCACTTAGCTTTTAAATTTACTATTCCTGTTAATTGATTATCAAAATTATATTCTTCTCCATTTTCAGTAAACCAACCTAAGAAAGTATAATTTTCTTTAGTAGGATTTGCTGGTTTTACAGCTTTATATACTTCATCATCACCAAAATATTCTTGTGTATCTACTGTAGATCCACCATCTGTATCAAATGTTACTCTATACATTAAATCTATTTTATATGGTTCAGTATCAGTACCTCTACCTTCAGTAAAATAAGTATTATCCTTTAAATAAATTGTTGGGAATACATGTTCTCTCATATATGCGTGCATTGATTGAAGAACGCTACTATAAGTTACTATAGTATATACTTGATATCCATTATCTTCTGCTGCCTTTGGACTCATAGTCCAGTACGCAATTTCATTATTTATTAACCATGCTTGCGCTTTACATCCTGTAGATTTCCAACTATTATGGTTTGTTGATAAACATTGTTCTCTTGAAATACCTTGACTATTACCAACTGTATTAAATATATCACTAATTGAAGGTAATCCAACTTTACCAACCCATGAAGTTGTACGTTCAACTGTATCATTACAATTACTATATCCAGGATTAGGACAATATTTAGGAATTATATTACCTTTCTCTCTATCATAAAAATTAATTGGATTCATTTGAGTAGAAGTATCTCCATATATTTGGTTTCCATCAAAATTTACAGTTCCATAATGCCATACAGTATTTTCTTCAATAAATTTTTGTGCATCATTTTTAATTACTTTTGAACGATCAAATTCTAGTATTTTTTCTAATTTAAATAAACTATACCATTTTGGATTTTCTGTTAATGTTGTATCTAAGTAATCACTATTTAACTCTTGCATTAACTTAGATTGGCTCCATTCATTTGTACCACTACCATTATTTATACCTGCTTCTGATGTATCATATGAATATTTACCTAAAGATTCATATCTAACGATTTTAAGTTTTCCATTAAATACACCAATTATTCTCCATAATTCATTATTATAATATATATAATTATCTGGATTTGCTCCTATATATCTAGGATTGGAATCAGAATCATCAGCTATAACAATATCTTCATCAGTAATACTTGAAACATATTCTCCACCAGTTTGTTGTGCATATACACCTACTGGAATAAAAAGTAATGCAATTGCTAGTAAAAATTTCTTCATTTTATACACCTCTTCTATTATTAACATTATACCATAGAGTTATCTATTTTTATTGTACTATTTTATATATTTTTAAAGAAATGTAAATCATCGTAAGATTACTAAAAAAGATGAAATTTTTTCTCATCTTAATGTACGGGAATATCTTAATATGACGAGCTATTACTTTGAAACTATTTCATATGCTAAATCAGAAATCCAATGTGGAATAATTGATCCATATATTGAATTTGTTTTCATATAAATAAAA
>CACZQV010000005.1 GCA_902783435.1 uncultured Erysipelotrichaceae bacterium
AATTTAAATCAGGTACTGACCTGGATTTATATATAAATTCTAAGAAGAAAAAATTTATTCAATCAGGTACTGAGGGAGAAGTATATATAACAAAAGATAATAATGTTATTAAATATATGAAAGAATCATATAGACCTAAATACTTATCTGAATCTAAAGATATTATAATGTCTAGTGATATAAAACTTGATTCATTTATTTTTCCTGATGAATTATTTGTAATAGATGATCAAATAGTAGGATATATATCTGATTACTTTGAAGGTAATATTTTAAGATTTCCAAATAGTAAAGTAGAAAAAGAAGAAGAATTAAACTTAGAAGCTTTAATAGAAGCTAGATATAAAATGATTGAAGATATAAAAGAATTAACTGATATGGGATATTATTTATTTGATCTTCCAATGAATATTTTATTTGATAATAAAAAGTTATGTGCAATAGATACTCTAGATTATAGAAAAGATTTATCATCTGACTTACTAAAAAAGAATTTAAAATTTTTAGATTATGCCTTAGCTTTTGAATTATGTAATCATACTGAAGATAATAATATATCATTAGGTGATGACTTTGATACAGTAATACAAAAGATAAAAAAGAGACGATAGGTCTCTTTTTCTTTACTTTTTCATATAATTATGGTATAATATTGAACTGTTAGCGGGGTGTTTGGATGAATAAAAGAGCAAACATTTATTTAAATATATTTGGAGTTATTTCATTTATATTAACTATAATATTAATAACATTATCATTAAGATTAGAAACACTATCACTTCATACTCCATATATCTTAAGAATGTTAGTAACTTTACTAGGATTTATATGTGGAATAGTATTTATTAGTATAGAATCATTCTTATTTATATTAATGAAAAATAGATATAGATTAATAGAAATAGGATATGTATTAATAGAGATAGTTTTAGCAGTATTAATAAGTGCTAAAATACCATTTGCATTCTTTATAGTTTTACCTATATTAAATGTAGGTAGAAACTTATTAAGAATATCTTTAGTTGATAAATTATATCTACCTAAAGAATTTAATAGATATTGTAAAATGTTTGGTATTAAGATTAAAGACTTTCCTAAGAAAAGAACTACAACTAGAAAGAAAACTATTGATATACCAGTAGATGATACTGTTTACAATAAGAAAACAAAAACTTCTAAAAAACATGCGGAAGCAGTGTCTATTTAGAAAAACATATGTTATAATAAATTTACATCTTATAAAGAGTGATGGAGGGACTAGCCCAATGAAGTCACACCAACCTATTAAGTTAGGTGGTAATGCTAGATCTATAAGATAACTTTTAAAAGACTTAAGTTATCTTAAGTCTTTTTTTTGATCTAGGAGATGTAGAAAGGAGGATATATGAAAAAACAATATTTTGTCCAAGCTCATGGATACTTAGAGCGAGCTTTATTTTATGAATATGTTCATAATAAGTTTAATATTAAAGATGGCTATCGAGATAAAGAATATATGTGTCATAGTAAATATCCTTTTGTGATAGATCTAAAAAAAAATATATGTATTTACTAGAAAGTATAACAAGCTGCGCAATGGCTGCACAAAATAATAAAATAATAAATGTAGAAGAGTTTAAGGAGTGTGTTTAAAATGATAGAAAAAGTAAATCCATCTCATCCAGATAAATTAGCTGATCGTATAGCTGGTGCTATAGTAGATTTAGCATATCAAAAGGATGATAACCCAAAAATAGCTGTTGAATTATTATTAGGACATGGTAATTGTCATATAATAATAGAAACTAATTTAGAATTCAATAAGGAAGAAATAAATAATATTGTAGAAAGAATAGCAGGCAAGCAAGAATTAGATCTACAAGTGGTAAAACAAGATGAATATCTTGCTTCTAATCAAGAAAATGAAATTAGATGTGGAGATAATGGAATATTTAGAGGAGTGCCTTTAAGTGATGAAGAAAAGAAATTATCTAAAATAGCTAGAGATATTTATAATAAATATCCTAGTGATGGTAAATATGTATTAGATAATGATAAATTAATAATATGTCAAAGTAATGCATCTACTAAAGATTTAAAAGAAGTTTATCCTAGTGCTATTATTAATCCATTAGGAGAATGGAGTGGTGGATCAAGTGTCGATTGTGGTGCTGTTAATAGAAAACTAGGTAGTGATCAAGGACATTCCGTAACAGGTGGAGGTCTACATGGTAAAGATTTATCTAAATCAGATATATCAATAAATATATATGCTTATTTAAAAGCTCAAAAAGAAAACAAAGTAGTAGAACTAAGCTGTGCCATATCTGACCAATATATTGATGGAAAACCATATAGTGAAATAGTAGAAATAGCAAAAAATTATATTGAATCTATAGGTGGTTTTGAAAAACTAGCAGAATGGGGATTATATTGACAAATAATTTATTTCTAATATAATGAATAGGTAGTTGAGGTGTCTTATGAAAAAAAATAAATATTCAGAACCATTCTTATATATGTCTATTATATTTGTATGTTGCCTATTACTATCAAATATATTAGCTTCTAAAATACTAAGTGTAGGACCTACTTTCTCTATAACTGCAGGAGCACTAGTATTTCCTGTATCTTATATTATTAATGATATCTTCGCTGAAGTATATGGTTATGAAAAAACTAAAAAAATAATTATCTTTGGATTTATTATGAACTTATTTATGACTTTAATAATTACTTTAGCTATAGTTATCCCATCACCAGTATGGTATAAAAATAGTGAAGCTTTTAAAACTATATTAGGATCTACACCAAGAAATTTTATAGCTAGTTTACTTGCTTATTTAATAGGTTCATTAGTAAATGCTAAAGTAATGGTTGTTATGAAATCCAATAAGAAAAATAAATTCGGAGTACGTGCAATTTTATCCACAGTATTTGGAGAATTAACAGACTCCTGTATCTTTGTATTAGTAGCTTTCTTATTTAAGTTAACTATTAATCAATTATTAATAATGATACTTACTCAAGTAGTATTAAAAACATTATATGAAATACTATGTCTACCTATAACTATTAGAGTAATAGATAAAGTTAAAATGTATGAAAAGTAATAAGCAATAAATAAATCACTTCATATATTATTATGAGGTGATTTTTTTGTATAAAGGTCAAAAGAGTGTTAGAGGTGGAATAGAAGATTTCTTATGTCCATTCACAGATATGTATATAACCCAAGGTTCTAATGGTAGTTTTTCTCATAGAGGTATACAAGCTAACGACATACGTGGTAAAGTATCTGGCATTAGATATGATATATATGCTCCATGTGATATTAAATGTGTAAAAATATATCCTGAGTCTGGTCAAGCTATGTTTCAATCTTTAAATAGGGTTAGATTTGCCAATGGTAGAATTGATTATGCTACATTTATGGTTGCCCATAATAATAATATGAATTGTAAAATAGGAGATATATATCGTCAAGGAGATACTTTCTTTCAAATGGGAGATAAAGGAGACACAACAGGAATTCATACTCATATTCAGATAAGTCAAAGTAGAGATACTACTTGGTATAAAAATGCCTATGGTAATTATAAATTTAATCATGAATATGACTTAGATGATTGTTATTTTGTAGATTATACAAATATCATTAAAGGAAATGGTGGAAACTTTAAAACAACAGGTAAAGTACCAGTATTAAATATTAATGGATCAGAAGCCTTAGATCAAATACTATATCCAGGAAGCAAAGTAATGTTTGATGGAATATTTTTTGTAGATATTATAAAAAGAGGAACAAACTACTTCGGTAATACCAAACTAACAGGAGTACCATTTAGTGTTTATTATAATGAGCGCGCATCATCATATCACTGGATACCACTAGATGATTTTACTGAAGTAGATAAATATGGTAGTGAATTAAACCAAGATGATATAGTCTATGGGGGTACAAGTTATGTTATTAATAAGAATAAATATACAGTAAAAGAAATAGATATTCCAACTAATTCTGCTAAATTAACTTTGAATGGTCACAATATCTGGGTATTTAGTACATTCTTGAAAGAAGTAGAATAATATGTTATAATATCCAATCAATTAGGGGGATATCTATGGAAAATAAATGCCTAAAGAAATTTGCTGAATTAAAAAAAGATATAGATGAGTTTAAAAAATTAGAAGATAATGTTTTTGAAGGTGAATGGTCTCATTATAAATTTGAATTTTTATTTCAACACTGTCATCTAAAAGAATATATGGATGAGATGGGTGTAATGGACTTATTAAAAGAAGAGTTATCTAATTTCTTTAAGTTATATGACAAAGATTATATGAAAGAAAACTTTTACTTAAAACAATTAGAAGTAAAAGATTGTCCCTTCATCAAAGTGTTAGATAGTTTCTATTACATATTAGCTTGTTATCTAGGTAATGAAAAATTATATAGAGATTTCCCAAGTTTTATGAAAGCATTAGTAGATAATTATAAACTACCTGGTTTTGAAAATCTTACTTATAAAGATTACTATTATGGTTTTCTTCAATATAACTTTATGAAATATAGTGAAGATTATAGTTCAAAATATGAAAGAGTATTAATAGATCATAAATTTCCAGTTGTTAATAATACTTATAATTCATTTGAAGAAGAAATGCGTAAAGATATCCCTAATTATACTAAAGATGGTGTATTTTGGAGATGGGCTGAAAGAGATACTTTCTTAAAAGAAAAAGATTATATAAAATCTAAAGTAATTTATGATACTAATAAAATAGTAAGATGGGTATCTAGATTTGATGGAGATGGATATGGTTATGATATATTAAGCTATGATCCAGAAACAAAAAGAGAAAAATTAATAGAAGTAAAAACTACTTTAGGTAAAAATATATTTATATCAAATGAAGAAGTAAGAAAAGCTTATGAAACTAGTAAAAGTAATTATTGTGATTATTATGTTTATGTATATTTCTCTCAAGAAAATACTAAACCTAAGTTAGTTAAATTAAAGTTTGATAAGGAAAAATACTATTTTGTAAATATAGATAATCCTGAAGACATATATTATGTTAGTGCTACTTTATCTTCTACTGAAAACTATAATGGTAAAGTACAATTATATTTAGAAACAAAAGAAGAATTTAATTATTGGCAAAATAGAGAGATTCAAGTAATCAAAAAATAAAAGCATAAATTATGCTTTTTATTTTTTTATAATTATGTTATTATGATAATATAAATTTGAAAAGGAGTTAGAAATATGTTTTGTACTAAGTGTGGAGAAAAGTTAGAAGAAAATGCTAAGTTTTGTACTAACTGTGGAGCAACAGTTGAAGAAGTAAAAGAAGAAAAGAAAACAAAAACAACTAAGAAAGAAGAACCAAAAGTAGAAGAAAAGAAAGAAGAAAAGAAAGAAGAAGTAAAAGAAACAAAAACAGTTGATACTGGTGTTAAAATTGATGGAAAACCAGTAGTAGTTGAACAACCTGTATCTGATGGTAAAGCTACAGCTTCATTAGTATTAGGTATTTGTAGTATTGTAGTTTTCTGTTTAAGTTTCCCATTATCATTAGTTGGTTTAATTTTAGGTATTGTATCTAAAGAAAAAAGTGGAAAAAGAACTGCAGGTATTATTATTAATGCTATCGTGTTAGGATTAACTATTTTAGTTTCAGTATTTTTCTTTATATTTGCTGCTGCAACACCATCAATGTTAATTGAAGAAATTGAAAGAGAATGGGATAAAGTAGAAGATAAAGATATCGATATTGAAATCAAAAATAAAGATAAAGATATTGATATAGATATTAAAGAAAAAGAAGATACTAAATATATTGGTGATGATACATATGGATATGTACAAGTACCAAAAAAATGGGTTAAATTTGTAGATGTAAGTGGAACTGATGCTATTCAATATACAGATATTGGAGATAAAGGTTATATTGTAACACTAAATGTAATTAAACAAGATGTATCAGATTATGATGCAGCTAAAGCAATTCAAGATGGAATTAAAAACGAAGGTGCAAGTGCTTATTATTTAAGTGCTACTATTGGTGGATATAAAGGTTATGTAGTAAAAGGTACATATACTGATGGAACTAAAATAGATTCATATATTTTCAAAACAGAAGATGGTGTATTACGTTTTGTATCTATTGAAGGACCAGATAGATATCATGAAAACTTCGATATTCCAAAAACATTTACATTAGAAAAATAATATTAAAAAGATTTAGGCAACTAAATCTTTTTCTTTAGCGTAATTTATTATATAATTATATTGGGTAGATAATATGAATATAAATTTAATAACTATAATTTTAGCACAAGTATTTGGTATTATATCATGGTTACTATTATTATATAGTTATACCAAAGAAGATATAGATGAACTACTATATATTCAAATACTAGTATGCTTATTTGATGTAATATCATATTTCTTATTAGGCGCAGATGCAGGTTTACTTATATGTTTAGTAGAATTAATAAAAACTATTCTATATTATAAAACAGATAAAGATAGACTTATATTTAGAGTGGGATTAGTATTTTATATTATGATAGGTTTCCTAACTATAAGAACATGGTATGCAATACTACCAGTAGTAGCCAGTGTAATAGATTCATTTGGGGTATCAAAAGATTCTAAATCAGCTAATATTTGTTCTATTATATCTAATACACTATGGACCATATATGATATTTTAATTTTATCTTATATAGGAGCATTAAACGATGTAGTAGTAATTATATGTAATATAAGTGTTCTATTCTTAGGATATTCAAGAATAATGCATATAACTAAATTTAGAATTGTTAAATATAATTACCTAACAAAGAATACACTTAATAAAATATTTAATTTAGATAAAAAAAACTTTGGTGAAGATAATACATGGGATAAGAAATACCAATTAGATGTATATAAAAAGAATAAAGATTCATTATTTGTAATTAAATATAAACATGAATTTGTAGGTTATATTAATTATATAAATGTAATAGAAGAAGAATATGAAAGATTAAAAAGAATAAGAAAAATACCAGATATTATAGATTTAAATAAAATAATAAAATTTAAAACTAATAGAAAAAACTATATACTAATAGAATCTATTAATATAAAGAAAGAATATGAAAAAGAACAATCTATAGAATTAATACATAAAAAAATAAAAAGTTTTATTAATATTAAACATAGACAAAGAGTATATATAAATGGAATTATCTTCTTTGCTACAAGTAAATTTGAAAAAGAAATATGTGAATATATGAAATGTACTAAACTAAAAGACGTAGAAGATAATACTTCAATATATGAATTATCAATAGAAGAAATAAGAAAAGATTACTTAGTGTAATCTTTTTCTTATGTTATAATAAAAAAAGAGGTGATACTATGGATAATATAGATTATATTGGAAAAACATTATATATTAAAATAGATAGACCATTTGGTACAAAGCATCCAAAACATGGATTTATATATCCAGTAAATTATGGATATGTACCAAACACAATAAGTGGAGATGGAGAAGAATTAGATGCTTACTTATTAGGTATATTTGAACCAGTAGATGAATATGAAGGTAAGTGTATCGCAATAATTCATAGAACTAATGATAATGATGATAAATTAGTTGTAGTACCAGAGAATAAAGATTATACAAATGATCAAATAGAAGCATTAACAGAATTTCAAGAACAGTACTTTACACATAAAATATTAAGGAAATAAGGTAATAATATGATAGTAAATAAAAACACTAATAAATAGTTAGTGTTTTTATTTACAATAGATGTTATAATAAATAATAGAGAGGGTGTAACTATGGGTCCTAGAGAAGTAGCTATAAGAGAATATTTCTTATATAAACTAGAAAGATTAAAGAAGAAAAATATATATTTAGATAAAGAACAAATAAATAAAGCAGTAGATAAATATGCATCAAAACCATGGAATATGAGAGATATAGAAAAACAAATAGATAAAGATATAGAAGAAATACTCGCAAACAATGAAATATTAAACCAACTTCGCGAAGAAACTATTAAAAAAATAGATGCGAATAAAGAAATAAGTGATATTCCACTTGAATATACAGGTATAGAAATAAGTAATGAAACAGCAGATATGATGAAAATAAAAGATGCATCTACACCAGAAGAATTAAAAGAAAATATTAATGAATCATCAAAAACTTCTCCTACATTAGATGATTTAAAATATACTGATAAACAAGTATTAAATGCAAAAAGTGAAATATTTAAAACATATCAAGATACAGAAATAGATAAGAATGACTATCAAAAAGATTCCAGTACTATGATTAAAAAGAAAATGGAATACTTAAAAGATAAAGGAGAAGTAACAGAAAAAGAAACAAAAAAAGTAGATGAAATAGTAGAAAAATCTTCTACTACTGATCAAGTTATTAATAAAGTAAGAAATAATTTTGAAGAAAATGATGCCCATGATATCTATGAAACAATAAATGAAGATACTCCTATAGAAGAATCTGGTATTAAACAAACAACAAACAATCCAAATATCAATCCATTTGATAATAAAGAAGATCAGTTAAATGATATGTTTGTAGAAAAACAACCACCAAAAGAGGTCAAAGAAACATCAAAAGAAAAACCAAAAACATATATAAAAACAGAAATACCAAATGAAGGAACAGAATCAGGATTTGTTTCATTAGTATTAATATCTATTAGTATATTAATAGTTATGGCAATAATAATAGGAACACTATTAGTAATAACATCATAAAAAATAATGAGCATAACTCATTATTTTTATTTTACAATATTATTAATAAACTTATATTTATATTTTTTCTTTACTTTTAAATAAATATAAGTAGAATTAACCATTTCTCCAGTTTCACCTTTAAATACTGCAATATAGTCATCTGAAAATTCTATATCATTATCCTGATTATATGAATAAACTACAAATACTATCTGAGTAATGACTATTAAAACTGCAAGTACAATGAATAAATAACGTTTCTTCATCCTATAACTTCCTATTTTAATTATGGCATAAATAAAATGTTTATATATGTCAATTAAATAAATAATATTGTGATATACTAAGAGCGGGTGATAATATGTTTGAATTAAAACTATATGATTTAGGCTATTGTGAAGATAAAGAATTAACTAGAGTAGTATGTGTATCAAGATATAAAGATAAATATGTATTTTCATATAACAAAAAAAGAAATGGTTGGGAAATACCAGGAGGACATATAGAAGAAAATGAAACATGGGAAGAAGCAGCTAAAAGAGAAATGTATGAAGAAACAGGGGCTACTAAAATAAAAGTAGAACCTATATGTGTATATAAAATAAGTACATTTGGATTATTATGTTACTGTGAAATATTAGAATTAGATGAATTACCAAAAGAATATGAAATGGAACAAATAATATTTAGTGATACTCTTCCAGATAATTTAACATTTCCTGAATCGTTTAAAATATATTTTGAAACAGTAAAAAATAAAAAGGGCTTTAAATAAAATATGTTATAATAACTTTGGAGGTAAAAAAATGAAGGAATTAGCAAAAAGAGCAGAAATTTCTTATGAAAGAAAACCAAAAACATTACATTCATTCTTCGCATTAAAATTTCATGATGGAGATGAAGATCTAGAAAAAGTAAATTCTATAGAAAAAGCTTTAAATGAAGCAGGGATCGAAATAACTTTAATGGCTAGAGATGTAGAAAAATGGGGTGAAGCTGAAATACCAGAAGGTAAAGCTTTAATGAGAGATTATGCTTTTCCAGCAATGTTACAATGTGATTGTAATATAATTGAATTTAGTGAAAAGGGTGTTGGACTAGGTATGAATGGTGGATTTTGCTATGCAAAAGGAAAACCTATTTATATAATTGCTAAGACTGGTAGTGATATATCTACTACAATGGCTAATGTAGCTGATGAAATAATCTTCTATGATAAGCCAGAAGATTTAGTAGAACCATTTAAGAAGATTGTTAATAATTTTCCTCGTGTAATATTAGCTTCAAAATCAGTTTTTCGTAAACAACAAATGATTGATAATAGTATTCCATTTGAAGTAATAGTAAGTGATGCTGATGAAACACCAGATGAAAGTAAATCATTTAAAAATCAATTAGCAGAAATATCTATGAGAAAAGCACAAAAAGTTTTTGAAGAAACAAAAGAAAGAGGATTAAGATTAATAGTAGCTGGAGATTTAAATATAGTATTTGAAAATGAAATGTATGGAAAACCAAAAACAATAGAAGAAGCTCGTGAACTATTAATTAGAATGAGAGGTTCAGAAGAAGTATATGCCTATACTGGTAATGCAATTCTTTTAGCAGAAAAAGATGAAATACTTCAAAGTATCAATGTAACAGATACTGCTAGATTAAGCGTAGATAATATTTCTGATGAACAATTAGAAGAATACTTAAAGGATGAAAAATGTTTAACTGTTTGTGGAGGAATCTTTATTAGTACATGTACATTTGTTCATCTGAAAGAAGGACGTTTATCTACTGCTAGAGGAATGACTTTAGAATATGCACAAGAATTAATGAAAAGTCTTCAACCAGATAGAAATGAAAAACAAAAACAATTAATTAAAAAATAATAAAAATCACTAACAACGTTAGTGATTTTATTTACTTATAATGGTAAAATATACATATATATGTTAAATGTTATCAAAACGGGCGAATATTCCAGTTAAAATTGGTAGAGAATATATTTTAAATATCATATGATTGTATTCGAAAGAAGGGATGATTATGGAAATCGGAAGAAAGATTATGGACCTAAGAAAAAAGAATGGTCTATCACAAGAAGAACTTGCAGAAAAAATTGGAGTTGCAAGACAAACAATTTCAAAATGGGAATTAGGAGAAACATCACCAGATTTGAAACAATCAAAAGAGTTATCAAAAATATTTAAAGTTAGTTTAGATGAATTAACAAATAATGATATTAAAGATATTTTGGTTGAAAAGACATCTAATACAGAAAAACTTGCTGGGTTAATTTTAAAATTATTAAAAGTAATGATTATATTTATAATAGTAGCACCTATACTATTAATTACATTAAGAATTATATTTAAAAATATTCATGAACATAATTCTGGAAGATTAATGAATGTTAGTATTGAATGTACATTACATGATGAAAAATATAGTTATGAATTCAACTATTATGAAACAACCGGAGAAATAAAAGAAGCAGGTGGGGATGGATATTTATCAAATGTTACTGATGTTACTAAATCAGGAGATGCATATCAAGCATTAGATATAATAGATGCCTATGTAAAAAATAATGGTGGAACATGTAAAAAAAGTGAACCTAAACCATATAAAGAATAATAAAAAAACTAGAGTAATCTAGTTTTTTGTTTCATTATCATTATTTCCAAAACTTTGTGCTATATCTTTTTGCAATACATAGTTAGCTTCAGTAATTGTTTTAACAGATGGATCTATTTTTTTAGCTCTTTCAATAACTGATTTGTTTTGCTTTACCCAGTAAACCATTGTTAATGTAAAAAGTATTACAAAAATAACACCCATGATTATAAATGGTAAAAAATCACTCATTTTTTATGCTCCCTTCTACATAATTATATATTTAAGAAAAATTGAAGTCAATAATACAAAAAATTATTAATTCTCATGTACAACTAATTCATCATATCCTGTTGACTCATCAAATTCTCTATTAAATTTTATATCGTCAAATATTGTTAGACATACTTCTGCAGTTGTATTTACAATACACCCATTCTTTAAATGACCACCTATAGTATTACCATCTTCATCTGAAACAGAAATATGAATATGAACACCATCTGGAGATAATGTACCAGTAACACTAACTATTTCAAACATACCATCTTGTTCTAAAATACTTTCTCCATCAGCTAAACGAATTACTAATTTACTTAAACAACCAACTGAACAAATAACAACTCCAGAAACATTATTATCAATAGCGTATTTTTCTATTTCTTCTTTTAAGTCCATACCTTTTATTAAACGAAAACACTTATACATTATATTCATCCTCCTACAAAAATTATAACATAAAAAGTAGCTCAAGAGCTACCTTTATATTCAAATGGCAGAGCTTAAGCATTCAAAAGTGAACTTTCAACATCATCAAGAAGAATAGAATTTATTAATACAAAAAAGAGTTGAGAATAAACTCAAACTCTACTTTTACACATAGGACAATGACATCTTTCTAGTAAGTGGTCGGCTCTTGCGTTAGTCCATTCGTGACCACATATCAAACATTTAGCAGTCACTTTTTCTTTAGCACTTGTATAGCTCAATATTTGAATTGTTGAGTTAGATTTTAACGCTACTTTATATTGATAATTAGATAATCTCTTTGCCAGTTTTTCTTCTTCACTCATTACTATTTTTTCTTTTTTCTCTTTTATAGGTTTAGGATTGCAAATAGGACATTGATTATATTTCAAAATCGAATCATAAGATGAAGTCCATACATTATCACATTCAGTACACGTTAATTTAACGTCTTGTTTATAGCCATTGTATTCTAAAACTTTAATATTTTTATTATTAATTTTTTTTTCAAAAGCTTTTCTTCGTTCTTCTAGATTACTTTCTCTTTCAACATATTCTTTAGGCTTAACTCTAAATATTTTAAAATCTAATCTTTTTTTTAAATTTGAAAACCAAAATGTTTGTAATATGTATATATTTCTACCATTTGATTCATAATATAGTTGATATTTAAACTTATCAATATTATTATTAAACGATTTTATTTCTAAAATTGTATCATCAGTAGATAAGTCACATTTAGCCATTACATTATCATCTTTATTTACTACTAATTCTTGTGACATAATATCTTTATTCTTAAATATAGTCTTCTTAATATACTCAATCAAAGGAGTAATTTCTTTTTTTATAATTAGAGTCACTTTATTAATATAATCAACTCTTTTTTTATCTTCTTTATTAACTGCAGTAATTGTTCCGTCTTTATTAAAAATTGCGTCTATTTGATGAATCCTAGACGGAAGAACACCAATCTTTTTTAATTTTTTTCTATTTAACATTTGAAACAGCATTGTTTCTTCATTCATATCTTTAACGTCTAACATAGTATTAATAAGATGTTCTATTGTCATACCACTTATATTTGTATCAAACTTTTTCAACTCTTTAGATTCAATATGAAATGATTTAATGCAATTCATTTCATAATCTATCTTTGGAAAATTGTTAATACAATATTTAAAATTAGTGTAGTTTTGTAGATAACTAGCTGGAATTATATATTCTGAATTAAATTCATTTACAGAATCTCCAATTACTATTAACTTATTACCATTCATTTTCTTAAATAATTCCCATTCTAAAATACAATCATTTAAGCCTGTGTGAACTTCACTGATATTTTCAATTCCATAAATGGCACATAAA
Organism: uncultured Erysipelotrichaceae bacterium; assembly: GCA_902783435.1. The sequence goes on from CACZQV010000005.1 coordinate 13,485, forward strand.
TTATCTTTAGTTATATTTCCTTGAGAAAAACTACTAGCAATTATATCGTGTTTGAAATTATAAAAATTTAGTCTTTCAAATCCTTTAATTTTTTTTCTAAGCAAATACTTCTTAATAAATTTTTCATCAATATTTCCATAAGTAAGGATTGTTCTTTTATCTAATTCAAAATCTATTATTAGATTATCAAATTCTTCTTGAGTTAGTGGTTCTTTATCTTCAAGCATTTCTTCTGTAATACCATTAATCCAAGTTGTTTCAACCCAATCACTTAATTCCAGTGGTAAATATCTATCATAAGTTTTTTTATCATCAGGTTTATATATAGATATAGATAATAAGTCATCTCTAATAGAAGACAATCCGTTAGTTTCTACATCTAAGACTACATATTTTTTTGAATCTATCATAAAACCCTCCTTAATAACATAATATATATGCCTTTATTATATCATAATTTGTTATCATCATTATTAGATTCATTCAGTACTCTAACAAATTTCTTTGCCTTTTTTGTTCTTGTAAATTGTTCTTGTAATTCAGTTTCATCAATTATTAATTGACAGAAATATATTGCATTCAATAATCTTAAGACTTCTATCTTTCTATTAATATATTTAACTCCGTGAGAATTTAAATGTCTAGACAATAATCTTTTATTTGCTGTCTTTAAATTTTCTTCATCATTATATAATCTTAAATAGAAATTATTTAGAATATCTACTTTCAAATACAATTCATAGCTAAACTCTGTGACTGGACTATCATTTATATATTCCAACATATCATTAATTGCTTTATATGATAAATGTTGTCTATCACTATTAGGGGCAATTAGTTGTAATGTAAGTCCGTCCAACATTGTTATTAGAGAAGTAATACATATAGCATAATCGCCAATAAAAAATGAATGTTCAACTTGTTTAATCAATTCCTTTTTATCTTTACTAACACAACTTTTTTTAATTTTATTAAGCATTCTTTTTATTCTATTATCATTAAAGTATTTCAACATATATTTCTCAAAGTCTGTTCGGTTTTTATATTTAGATAAATTTCTAACTTTTTCATATTTATATTCAAAAGGAATAACCCAGTAATATTTTTTCAACATTTCACTATCTAATCCACTTAATTTAGATAACGAACTAAAATCAATTCCAGATAATACTTTTCTTATGGAATTTAAACTTTCATTTAATGTTGATATAACACTACTAATATCTATTGTTTTCATTAATTCCGATATACTTTCACTCAATCCTGATACAACTTTACTTATACCAAGATTGTCATAATTAAATGCAGTTTTATTTAATTGACTTACTATAGGAGATAAATCTATTGACTTAAAAACAGAATTTGATGAAGTAAGAGAGTTAATATAACTACTACTTAAGAATGCATTAGTCATTGATTTAGATTGTTGTTCTAATACTTTAGATAAAGCAGAATATTTTGAATAGTCCTTTAATTGTTCAGATATTTTTGCAAAATTATTAATATTCGTTTTTTTATCATCATTATCATTCATATTAGACACCTCCCAATTAACTATATATTATATCACATACATTTAATTAGCTTTTGAATTAAACAAAAAAAGAGCTATTTTTAGCTCTCTCTATGTGAACACTAACTGCAAATCCATATCTAAATATGGCAATTGAGTTCGTGTAATGAACAAATGGCAGGGGATGCAAGAATCGAACTCGCAACAGTGGTTTTGGAGACCATTATTATACCATTTAACTAATCCCCTATAATTTGTCGACAAAATGAGTATACCACAAAATGATAAAACATGTAAACATTTATTAAAAAAAAGATTCATTTAGAATCTTTTTAATATGCTCTTGTTTTAACATCATCTATTTTAAATTGAGTATTCTTGTTAAAAACATTCATATAACAAGCTCTAGGATTAACAACAACTTGATTATTTAAGCTCTTATTACCTTTTAAATTATTATATAAATCTAAATCATGAGGAGTAGAATCAAAATACTTAGCAACTACATTAACATCCTCATTATCGCCTGATCTATATAATAAATCAGTATTAGAATCAAAATTATTTAAATAATATACTTGTCTTGCTAAGCCATTTTCAATACTTTTAGCAACCCAATTAGCATTAACATTACTAGTACCAAATGATATAGTAACAAAACTAGTATCATAGTTATTATTAATAGCTTCTTCTGTGTCGGTAGGAATTAAATAAGAAACATCACCATTTTCATTTTCTCTAAAACCAATTTTACCTGGACTTAAATTATCTGCAAAGAAACCATTTTGTAAAAAAGCACTTTGCATACATATTGTTAGTGAATCAGAATATCCTAGCCTTGCATTATCAAATGGAGCAAATATTAAAGTGGCTTCTCCAGAACTATATTGTTGATCTAAAGTAACAACTACACAATTATCTTGATTTATTCCTTCATTATTACTAGTAGTAGTAAACTCTAATCCATCTTCTCTTAATATGTCGCATACATCATTAAAGAATACATCACTACAATCATTATCATTAATAATAATATTCATGTTATTAACATCTTCACTAGATACTTCTAAAACAACATCATTTAACATACTATCAAGACTATTCTTTTCTTTATACATAGAAGATACTTGAATTAACCCCAAAGCTGTTGCTAAACCAAAAGCAATACCTTTTTTTATATTCTTTTTTAATTTTAATACGTGGTTTTCAACAAGACTTTTATCTTTTATGTTTACTTTCAAGTGAATCACCTCTAAGAATAAGTATATATAAAATAAAAAGTAAAGTCAAAGTAAATAAACTATAAAAAAGTAGTAAATGTAAATATTTATGTTAAAATAAAAATATACAACACAATAGAAAGAGGATGAAACATGAAAGTAGGAATTTTTGGTACTGGTGCATATGGTATGGCACTTAGTAGTATATTATCAAGTAATCAATGCGAGATAACAATGTGGACTAAATTTGAAGATGAAAAGAATAATTTAGAAACGACTAGAATGAATGAAAAACTTCTTCCAAATTTTAAATTAGATGAAAATATAAGAATAACAAATAGTGTAGAAGATTGTATTAAAGATAAAGAATTATTAATAATAGCTATTCCAGCAGCCTTTGTATCAGATTTATGTGATGAAATGAATCCATATATTAAAGATAACCATATAATAGTAGCTACTAAAGGTATTGAACAAGGTACAGGTTTATTTATAAGTGAAATAGTAGAAAATAAATTAGATACTAAAAACATTGCAGTAATAAGTGGACCATCTTTTGCAGCGGATCTAATAAGTAAAATGCCTGCAGGATTATCAATAGCTAGTAAAAATGAAGAAACTATTACTTTAGCTAAACAAGCTTTTCAAAATAGTTATGTAAGACTTAGAGAAACTAATGACATAATAGGTGTGGAAATATGTGGTTCTATTAAGAATGTTATAGCACTAGCTAGTGGTATATTAGATGGGTTAAACGCAAATGAATCAACAAAAGCAATGTTAATAACAGATGCTATGCATGATATGGAAGAAATATTAGATGCATTTGATTGTAATAAAAGAACTGTACTATCTTATGCAGGTATAGGAGATTTATTATTAACATGTACATCTACTAAAAGTAGAAATTTCTCATTTGGTAAATTAATAGGAACAAAGCCCCCAAAAGAAGAAATAGATAATTATATAAAGAATAATACAATTGAAGGATATTATACATTAAAATCTATTTATCAATTATTAAAAAATAAAAAAGTTTCAATACCAATTATAGATTTAATATATGAAATAACAGTAGAAGGGAATAATCCAGAATTATTATTTTCATTCCTTATATATAAAAAATAATATATATGGTATAATGTTTTTATTATTAGGAGGTATTTATGGAAAACTTTATAGCAAAATTTATGAGATCATCTATATTTGGTTCAATTGCTTTAGCGATATTAGGTGTATTTTTATTTATTAAATCAGAATTAACAATAGTATCAATTACTTATGTAATCGGAGCAGTGCTAGTAGGTATTGGATTAGTAGCAATGTTAAAGTATATTGCTAATATAAACAAAAGTGTCAAAAATGAAATAGATATTATCTATGGAACAGTAACAGTTATTTTAGGTATTGTAGTAATAAGCAATCCAAAGGCTATTGCTAGTATTATTCCATTTGTATTAGGAATAATAATAATACTTAGTAGTGCGGCTAAACTAGGATATGGATTTGAACTTAGAAAAAATAATAATCAATTATGGACAGGAACAGTAATCATAGCATTAATTACTATGTTGTGTGGAGTATTATTAATATTTAATCCATTTGCAGGTGCAGAATTTATATTAAAAATAGTAGGTGCATTAATATTTATATATGCAGTATTAGATATAGTATCAACATTTAGAATTAGAAAAACAATAAAACCTTTAAAAAAAGCTCTTCAAAATAAAGAAGTAATAGTAGAAGCAGAAGTTATAGAAGATAATACGAATATAGATAAAAAGAAGAAAAAAAAGAATAAAAGAGAAGGTGAAGAGTAATATGATATATCCTTATATATTAGGAATAACAGATACTCTTAATGAATTAAATGATAAATTTAATGATTTTGCCGCAGCACATCTAGATAGTCCAGTAGTAGCTACAGCTGTAGTAATTGGAGTATTCGCAATAGGAGCTTGGGGTATTAGAGAATTAAATAAAAAATAGCCTTAGGGCTTTTTTTGTTTGAAAAAAAGAAATTTAATGGTATAATAAAAAACGACGAGGTATATATCAATGAATAATGAAAAATTAGAGATTGGAAAGAGGTATCAAATTCATGGATATAAACATGATGGTAAGATACATCGTTCCTGGGATGAGGCAGTACTTCTAGAAATCCACGACGATTATCTAATTTTTGGAAATGAAAAAACTAAAGTAACTGAATCAGATGGTAGAACGTGGAGAACTAAAGAACCTGCTGTTTTGTATTTCTACTATAATAATTGGTATAATATCATAGGGCAATATAAAAAGAATGGAATTTATTATTATTGTAATATGGCATCCCCATTTATTATTGAGGAAAATACAATTAAGTATATAGACTATGACTTAGATCTCAGAGTATTTCCAGATGGAAGCTTTAAAGTATTAGATAGAGGAGAATACAAATATCATAAAAACTTGATGAAATATCCAGAGTCTATTGATAAAATATTAAAATCAGAATTAACTGATTTAATAGATTTAGCAAGAAATAAAAAAGAAGCATTCCAACATACAGAGATAGAAAAGTACTGTAATCTATATGAAAAGTTAAAAAAATAGGCAAAAAAAGCCTATTTTTTTTATTGTAAAACCTTAATATAAATAGTTATAAATAATAATTATTAAAAAAAGTTAAAAAAAGTTAAAAAAAACTTAAATTGATATAAATATTGATATTAAAAGAAACTGAAAAACAACACCACGTGGTGTGCCTAAAAAAAAATAAAAAAATTTTAAATTTTTTGTTGACTTTTGTAATTTGCTTTGTTATATTAATGGGGCAGCTTGAGAAAAAAAGCGTGTAAAATTAATAAAAATTTATTAGTAATACACAAACAGAAAAATGAATATATATTATATAGATATATAAGAATTTTTCCTAAAAAAAGCTGTGTAAAATAATGTACAAATCATATGTAAAAAAAAATTAAAAAAATTTTAAAAAAAGTGTTGACTTTACTAAAATGATTTGATATATTATTGATGCAGCTCACGAAAGAAGCTTAAAACATTAAGCAAGTGAGATGCGAATGATCTTTGAAAACTAAGCAAAACGTCAATTTTGAGTAGCTAGGAAAAATTGAATACAAACTTTGATGAAAAGTTATTTTTTATTGAGAGTTTGATCCTGGCTCAGGATGAACGCTGGCGGCATGCCTAAGACATGCAAGTCGAACGAGGTGGCCCACT
>CACZQV010000006.1 GCA_902783435.1 uncultured Erysipelotrichaceae bacterium
GTAAATAAAGATATATTCTTACTCATTTCTATAGCAGTTTCCATACTATAAACACTATATTTATCTATAACATCTTTATTAACACCCATTTTTATTTTAAATTCATTAGAATAAGTTACTGCGCTAAACTTTAATACTTCACTAGCACCTTCTACATTAGTAATAGCATTAGCTACTCCTCCACCAGTACAAGATTCCATTGTAGATATTGTTTTATTTTTATTAATTAATCTTTTTACTACTTCTTCCATAAATCCTCCTATATTAGAACCCCTTTGTTAAAACCTACTGATAAATGATTATCAGAAGTATATACATATTGTCTAGCATAAGGACAATTTAATTCCTTTGTCATTCTAGCATAATATCTCATTACATTACCATTATCTGCTAGATAAACTCCATTAGTACATTCACATATATTTAAATCACAAGTATGTGCAGTTTCCAAAAACTTACCAGGTAATTTATCAAATATATCATTAAAATCAATAAACTGTTCTTTAGATTCTTCATTAATAGGCATTAATGAAACAAATCCACATTTAAAAACACCTAATTCTGCTGCTGTATCTAAATATCTTTCTACTTGTCTTATATTATGAATATAATCTTTCATAAGTAAACAATTAAGTCTAATCAATCTAGGATTATTACTTTTTTCAACCACTTCAGATATATCATCTTTAGAAGCAGTCTTAATTCCAAAAAATTTATTATTCATTTGATCATTAAAATGATGTCTACTAATATGTATTCCTTCTATTTTATTAATACTATCTAAACTTAAAGATTCTTTTAATCTAAATCCATTAGTATTAATAGTAACAAAAGCATCTTCTTTTGCTTCAAATACAGTATTTAATACTTTATTAAGTCTATCAACATCTAAAAATGGTTCTCCACCTGTAATACCTATTCTATTAATAAGTCCTCTCTCATCAAGATACTTTATTACGTATTTTAATTTTTCATAATCAATTTGACTACATTTTTCATTACCATGATTACTACAAACACTACATTTAGCATTACACATATCAGTTACTTTTATATATAAATTTAATTTCATATGTGTTCTAATAGGATCATCACCTATCAAAGCACAATCATTATTCTTTATATCGACTTTTTGACCAAATAATTCAATAGTCTCAAACATAACTATACCCCCATAAACCATTTTTTAACATTCTTCGAATAAAATAATGCACCTACTGCACCATAGTATTTAAACCCTAGCTTAGTTAAATAAACTTTATTATCTTTAATTTCAATATAATTATTATTAACTAAATAATTTATTTCATTTTTATAATAATTATAAGAATCTTCTCCTAAAATATTAGAAATTATATCTAAAGAAAACATACCAAAATATAAACTAACCATTACATATTTAGCTACTAATTCTTCTTTAGGTAATAAATAAGTATCATCTTCATAAAAAGTATTTTTTGAGATACATTCATCAAAACTCTCATGATTTTTCCCTATATTATAACTAATACCATCTTTTGTTTTAGATTGAGCAGATATCCCAAATCCTTTATAACTAATATTATTTATCATTCTATATCTTAGATATGAAGATAAGCCTAAATCATCATACTTACTAAAAGTATTTTGAGAAAACCTTCCTTTATAACCAAGTTTAATTAATTCTTTATATATAGAATTATAATACTCAAATAATAAATCTTTAGAAATATCAAATTTACTATTTACCATGTTATAACGCATCTCATATAAAGTTACATGTTCTGGATTAAGTAATTTAACACATTCTAAGCTCTTATAAATATCATCTAGTTCTTGTCCTTTTATTCCATACATAAAATCTACATTAATTTTCTTAATACCTACAGATCTAATCATATCAAAAGTATTTTTCATATCATTCAAAGATATAATATTTCTATTTTGACTATCTAATACTTTTGTATTCGTAGTTTGAATACCTAATGATATTCTTTTAAAACCCGCATCTACTATTAATTTTAATTTTTCTAAAGTTAATGTAGAAAAAGTTGCTTCTATACTAGGTTCATAATCTTCTACGCATCTAAGACTATTTATTTTCTTCGCAATATTCATTAATCTTTTAAAATTATCTAATTCTAAACAAGTAGGAGTACCTCCTCCTATATCGAATCCATATAAAGTAAAATCATGATTATTTAAAAATTCATCTATATCTTTTTCTAATATATCTAAATATATTTTTTCTAATTCACTATTATCTTTTCTAAACTTAACATATTCACAAAAACTACATAGTTTTGTACAAAAAGGTATATGTATATATAAACATAATTTATCTTCATTAAATTCTAAATTTTTATTAACTTTATAATTTATAAAATTAGATTTATCAAGTGGATATGAAGTATTACATAAATAACTATCCTTAGCCTTATTAAATAAGTCTAGCAACGTGAATATCCTCCTCTACCACAAGCTGATGATGAAGAACTACTACCACATCTACTAGAAACAGTTGTTCTACTACCTCCACAACTTCTTACTGATGATGGAGCACTACATCTATCTACCATGGCTGGTCTTGAACAAGCATATACAAAAGGTTCACTCACTTTACTAACTCTTGCTTTTTCATCTTCTTTTTCTTCTAATACATCGATAATAACTTCATCAGCTGTTTTTTCATTAGACATAATACTAGATAATTCATTTGAAACATCTCTTAATATTTCAGCTTTTTCCATAGTTATATCTCCCTCATCTACTAAGATATCTATATAACTATCAATACTATTTTTTACTTCTTCAACAGAATATCCTTTTTTTACCCCATTATTTATTATTTTTTTCATATAATTAAATGCTTCTCCTAATTTCATAATAACCTCCAAATAATGCATTAATTAGTCAAATATTCTAACACAGAAATATAGTCTTTAAAAGTACTTTTATCACTTCCTTTCATATAAATTATTTTTCTTAATATACTCTACTACTCTAGGATCTACATTTTCATATATACCATTTCTAATATTAGTACTACATACATCTATATAATCAAAATCATCTACTATAATAAATCTTTCTTTATCAAATCTTTCTAAGTATTTTAAAATATCTGTATTACCTCTTTTTAATACTATTATTTTATTTTCTAAAATAAGATTAATATTCTTCCATAAATGTAATTTTTCTAAATTATCAGAACCTATTACTAAGTATATTTCATCTTTCTTGTTTTCTTTTTTTATATTATTAATTACTTGATAAGTATAAGGGTATTTAGAATTTTCTTCATCTATTATGACATTTTCCCTTTCAATTATTTTTAACATTTCTACTCGATGTTTTAAATCAAGTAAATTTTGTTTATCCCAATAATTAGGTGTAGGTAATACTATTACTTTATCTACTAGATCATTATCTAATAAGTAATTAATTACCTTAACATGACCATTATGTACTGGATTAAAACTTCCTACATATAATCCTAATTTCATAGTATTACCTTCCTTTCTATTTTTTATAAGTTGGAATATTAAATTTATGTCTACTATTTTCATGTAGATTTTTTATTTTTTGATATACATCTTCTTCTAATTTTTCTCCATTCATATATTTAGCTATATCGCTATATTTAACTCCTAACTTATCTTCATCAGTTAAATTACTTAAACCATCATTAGGAGCTTTATAAAGTACTTCATGAGGTACATTTAATTCTTCTCCTATTTGAATAACTTCATCTACTGTTAAATCTGCGATTGTTTTTATATCACTTACAGAATCTCCTCCTTTAGTAAAATATCCAACAAATTCTTCACATTTATTACCAGTACCTGCAACTATATAAGCCTTTTTATTTAATGCAGTATATAAAGCTGCTAAGTAATATAAAGTAGCCATTCTAAGTCTAGGTTTTAAATTAATATCACTATTCTTTAATTCTTCTAGATCAAAATCTCCTAATAGTTTTATTTGATCTTTAAAAGTATCAAATACTTCAGTTAAATCCATATTAACCATTTTAAATCCAAAGTGGTCAGCAACTAACTTAGCATCATTTCTATCAGTTTCCCTAGAATGACATGGCATTGTTACTCCAAGTATTCTATCAGGTCCTAAAGCTTCAGTAAATAATCCAGCTACAACACCAGAATCTTTTCCTCCACTTATTCCTATAACTACTCCGCCTAAATTATATTTATCAAAGTATTCTCTTATAAAATCAACTATTTTATCTTTTTCTTTCTTTGCATTAAACATATTATCACCTCAAATATTTTTTAGCTTTTTCTATTAATAATTGACTACCTCCACCTTGAATATAACCTTTTTCATATAATTCAAATAATTCATCTATATTACATTCAAAGTATTTAACAAATTCTCCAGGATCTAAATTTTGTTCTGATACCTTTTTACAATCAAAAGCAACATATCCTTTATTATAAGCAGCACTTACACCATCATCTTGGTAGTAAGAAGCTACCTCAATTAAACTACTAGGTTTATAACCAGTTTCTTCTTGTAGTTCTCTTAAAGCAGCATCTTCATACCTTTCATCTTTTTCTACATATCCTGCAGGAAAATCTATTCCAATAGTAGATTTTGTAAATACTCTAGGTTGAACAGTTAATATAACTGTATTTTTATCAGTAATAGGACATATTGTTACTGCACTACCAGTATTATTACTTTTCAATAATTTTTCTCTTATAATAGTTTTCCCATTATTAATATAACAATTATATCTTTCTACTTTTAAGAATTTATTATTAGTATCAATTAATTCTTTTCTCTTAGTTTTTAATTCTTTAATATATTCTTCTAGTTCTTTTTCTTTTGATTTTCTCATTTTACATATTCCTTTGGTTTATCTATATTTTTTGTATGTAGTTTTATTAATTCTTGTTTTAACTCTCTTAATTTATCAGTTAAATCTACATAGTATTCATGAGGCATTCTAATTCTTCTTACTTCTGGATATAAAGTTTCAAATTCTTTTTGACAATACTTTTGTCTTTCTCTTATATCAGGTAATTCATACACTAATTCTCCATCTTTAAAGATAGGTATTAAAAGTTCTCTTTTATTATAATTTTCTATATCTTTTGTTTTCCAAGTTTCTGTAGGATGAACTAAAGTATATTTATCATCTGGAATAATTTCATCACTTAAAGCAATAACATCTCCCAAAGCATAACCTGTTTCTTTATCATAGAAACGATATACTTTTTTATATCCTGGATTAATAGTTTTAACTGTATCATTACTTACTTTAATACGTGGATCTATTTTGCCATCTTTTTCTACAGCTACTAGTTTATATACTCCTCCAACTCTTTCTTTAGGAGCAGCAATATTATCACCAGCACCTATACTATCTATTACAGCATCTTGTTTTAATAAATCTCTAATTGTATATTCATTAAGTCCATTACTTAAACAAATCTTAGTATCAGGATATCCTGCTTCATCTAACATTTTTCTAGCTTCTTGACTTAAATATGCTAAGTCGCCACTATCAATTCTAATACCTTTAAATTTATAACCATTTGGAGTTAAGTAATCATTAGCTACTTTAATAGCATTAGGAATACCACTTTTTAATGTGTCATATGTATCTACTAAAAATACACAATTATCAGGATTAGATTTAGCATATTTTAAGAATGCATCATATTCATTTTCACTTTCAGTAATTAAAGAGTGTGCCATAGTTCCAAGTACAGGAATATCATATTTCATACCTGCATAAGTATTACTTGTTCCTACACATCCTCCAACAAAAGCATGTTTACTTGCTTCTATTGCTGAATCCATTCCTCTAGCACGTCTTGCTCCAAATTCCATTACTGGAATATTTTTAGCTTCATTAGTAATTCTTTTAGCGGCAGTTGTAACTAAAGCTCCATGATTAAAGTTAGTTAATAATGCTGTTTCTAAAAGTTGTGCTGTCACAAGATCTGCTTTTACTGTAAGAACTGGTTCATTAGGAAATACCATAGTACCATCTTCTACTGCATATATATCACCTTTAAATTTTAAATTCTTTAAGTAATCTAAAAATTCATCAGTAAATGTATTTAATCCTCTCAAGTATTCTATTTCTTTATCATCAAACTTAAAGTTCTTAATATAATTAATAGTTTCTTCTAATCCTCCAGATATTGTATATCCTCCATCAAATGGATTATTTCTAAAGAATATATCAAAGTATACTTCTTCATCTTGTTTACCTTCATTAAAGTATGTTTGAGCCATTGTTAACTCATAAAAATCTGTCATTAATGTTTTATTTTCCATAATTATCTTCCTTTCTTAACAAGTTCAATACCTTGTTGTTTCATAAGTAATTTAGCTGCATCTACATATTCTTTCCTATCATCTTCTGCATATGTAGCAATTGCATCTTCATGTACTTTTATTTTATGTTTTTTATTATGTTGATCTAAGTAGTTTGCTAAAGCAATAGCTCCATTAACTACACAAATATCAGTACAGCATCCAACAATATCAAATTCTTTTAATTCTTTTTGTAATTTCATTAATTCTCTAAAGTCTGGTGCTTCCATAAAACATGTACTATTCTTTTCAATACCAATAGTATCTTCTAAATTTTCAAATACTTTTAATTCATCTACTAATTCAGCTTCATTAGTTTTCTCTACACAGTGATTAGTATTACCAAATCTTTCAAACTCTACAGCATCTTTAGTATGTGTATCTTTTATAAATATTATTAATTTACCTTCATGTTTAGCTTCTTTAATTAATTCAATTTGTCTAGGAATAATATCAGCAATTTTAGGATCATGTAATACTCCCTCTCTCACAAATCCATTAACCATATCAACTACTATTAAACAACCTTCATACATTTTTAAATTTTTCATTTAAATCACTCCTTTTTCTTTAATCTTTTGTTTAACTTCTATTTCTGTTCCAGTATATTCTGCATTATCTCCATGATAATCTTCTGTAACTTGATGATAAATTGCTCCAACCTTGTAACCTTCTTTTTCAAAATAGAATTTAATAATATCGTTAATTTCTTCTTTAGCTATATTTTTTTCTAATTGAAACATTTCTCCACCTAATTCCATATTTCCTATTAGTGTTACTATAGGTTCAAAGTAATAATCACGCATATCATATTCTCTTTCTGCTCCTAACTGAACTTCACCATCAAAATCCATTTCTTCACGATAGTATTTCTTTATTAACTTTTCTAGTTGATCTTTATTCATTTTTAATTTCATCATATTATCACCTCTTATTAACATTTTATTAATAACATATGTTATAAAATATACAAGTTTATTCACTTGTTATTAACATTATATTAATAACAGAACAATTTGTCAATAATCTTTTTAACATTTTTTTAAAAACAAGTACTATTAACCGTAAAATCAAATAAAAAAAGAAGTTTTCACTTCTTTATATTTTAAAATAATATTTTTTAGTCTTTTTATCAGAATCAGATGTCATATATATAAAAGGTTTAAATACTATAAGTTTTCCATCTCTTATAAAATATTCATTATCCTCAGCACTACTTCCAAAATTTCTAGCTTTTAAAAAGCAATTATAATTACATTCTCTTTCATTAATAGTTCCTTTATCTATTAATTTATTATAATAATCAATTATCTTTTCCTCTAGTTTTAATATTACATCATCTTCAGTCATTTCAAAATAATTCAACACTTCATCTTTTGATAATAGTTCCATAGTATCTAATTTAAGATTATATGATCTAAAACTCAATACTACAGCAGATTCAGCAAAACTATAATCTTCAACTTTTATTATTAATGATAATATTTTTCCATTTAAATCAGTTTCATATGTAATACATACATTTTCTTTATCAAAACTATTTATATATAAATCTATATCTTCATTTATATAACCAGCCATCTCACTATTTATATTTAAATAAGGTTTATATTGATTATAATTACCAGATTTTTTCTTAGAAATAGTATATATTAAGTATTTAGATTTATCTATTTTTAAATAATTATAATTTTCATTATCTTTATTATAAAAATAATATCCAATAATTACCACTAATAAAAATACTGTTACAGAAACAAATAAAGGTATATTTTTTTCTTTCTTTTTCATAGTATCTCCCCTTTATATTATTAAGGTTTTCTATATGCATATAAAAATCTTCCACTTGCATCACTTGTATACGGATTTTCTCTTTGAATAGCGTCAGTACTACCTGCATTATACCAAGTACCATTACCCGCATATATTTGAACATGACCTGGTGCACTTCCTCCATATTCAGACATAATAACAACATCACCAGCTTCTAATTGACTATAATCTGTTATCTTAGTCCAACCATGATCACTACATAAACTTGATATACCATCAACATGATTATAATTATATTGATTTATTTCGCTTTCAGTAAATACTCCACCTACATAAAAAGCCGATCCTACAAAAGTAGCACAACATGTCTTTTTTGAAGGATTATTAGTAGAATAATTTATATCATTCCATTTTAATTCACTTAAACTATTATAATATGCCCAACCATTTTGTTCATAAACTGTATGAACTTTTTTAGCACCATCTATTACCCCTTGAGCTGAGCCACCACTAACACCAGTTTCACTTTCTTCTTTCGGCTTACTTTTTTCATACTCATCAGAATCAACAATAATACTAGTTTTTTTAACATCATCTAAAGAATAATAATTAAACTCTAAATTTCTTGAGGCTTCAGCAGATACTTTAGCTTGATTCCAACAAGCAGAAATATTAAAAGTTTCAGGCATAATAGTTAACACAGCATCAACTATTACCGGTAAAAAGAATACAATAACAGCCGCTAAAACTTTATTAAATATACTCTTCATTCCACCCTTTTTCTCAGGATTCATCACAAGTTGTGTCATTCCTATAATCCCCATAATTATTAAAATAATAGGAACTACAAGCTGTATTAAATTAAAAATTTTTCTAAGAGTATCCAATATATAAACAATACCTGGATTACTGCAGCAATTACCTATATCACTATTGCAACTACTTAATATTTGAAAGTACCCCATCAAATCACCTCTACACTAATATTTTAACAAAAAAACAAGTGATTGAAAAGTCACTTGTTTATATCATTATTTAGTTTCTGTAATTTTTAATGATTTAATAATTTCTAAAGTTTCTTTATCAAATTCTTTTGATTCAGTTGGTTTTTCTTCATCCTTATAATTAACTACCATATCGAATTTAGAACTTGGATAAATATCATCAACACCTATAAAATAGAAATATCCATAATATTTATATTTTCCAGATCCACCAACTCTATTATAGTATCTTAAAGCACTTCTACCATTAATTTTGAATTGTTCTAAACCTGGAAGATATGATTTATCAAATAAATCTTTATCTTCAATAAATTCTAGATATCCTTTAAAACTTGCTTTTACATCTCCATATTTTTCTTTGTATTTTACAGAAGTATGATAACTTAATCCTGAAGTACCAAAACCAATAACATTTTTATCAGTTACAAGATAAACTGGTTTAGTAAAAGATACTCCTTCAGGTTTTTCAGTAGTAAATTCATACTTAGGATTTCCTTCTTCATCTTTAGGAACTTCCATAGTAATAGTACCCCTACCTAAAGTATAATTGATTTTTGCTAAATCTTTCTTAGCTTTACCTCCATTTTTCTTATCACATCCTGTAATAGTAAATAAACTAATTACTAATACAAATACTAATAAAACTTTTGAAACACTTTTCATAATTATCCTCCTATTAAAATAACTATAACACATATTATGATAAAAATAAATTATTTATATCGAAATAATATTATTTCCTACACATTCATCTATCCAATCAAATATTTCTTTATTTGCATTAATCATCTCTGTGGCACTTATTTCACATACATCATAATCATGTATATCTCTTATTACTTCTTTTATCTCATCAAATAAATTCATCTTACTTCTAAACTCTAATTTATACTCAACACATTCTTCTATTTCATTATTCCACCAATACTTAGAATAAACTTCATTTATTTGACTACCCGCAACTAATTTCTTTTCAAGTAAAGTATTAACTATTTTATCCGCAACATCTTTCTTATCACAAAATGTCCTAACTATTATGTATTTACTCATATTAACCTCTATTTTTAAACTCTTCTAATATACTAATAAAACCATCATCCATCTTAGAATAAGCTTCTATTGTATTAAAGAATTCTATTCTTTCTTCTTCACTTAAACTATCTACTTTATTAAATATTTCCTGTTGCTTAGAAATTTTTTCTTTCTTCTTTTCCTCTGCCATACTACTCATAGTATTAATAGACATCTCACTAGATTGAATAATAGCCTGATCCATATTATTAGCTTTAAAAAATTCTAAGTTCTTTTTACCACTTTCTATCTTTTCATTATATATTTTATATTCTCTAAATATTCTATTATAGTCATAAACTAAATCTAATAATTCCTTCATAATACACCTCTCTATAAAAATTATATCATGACTACTAATTTTATAGTATAATAATTATATTGAAAGAAGGTTGTTTATGAGTTACTTAACAGTTATATTAAATACTATTATTTATTTCTTTATTTCTAATTCATATATTATTAATGAAGAATATAATTTTAAAATACCAGTAATTATTACTATAGTATTAACTTTATTTATTAATATATTTCCTTCTATATTTAATAAAAAATTATTAAATAAAAACTTATCTAGAATAAGAAATGGTTATAGATTATTAATAGTATTTTTAATAAATATATTTTTAAGTATAGGTTTATATATATATTTAATAATTAAAGGTACAGAAATAAAAACATTATTAATAAACTTATTAGTATTAGTACCACTACTTAATATAATATTCTGGAATGGTATGATTAGAGTATATTTATTTTCTAAACAATTAGGAGTTAGATATAGACTTATAGGTTTAATATTAGGATTAATTCCTATAGCTCATTTAGTTATGTTAGTAAAAATAATTAAAGTATGTAAAAAAGAAGTATCTTTTGAAAATAATAAAATAAAACTAGATTTAGATAGAGAAAAAGATGAAATATGTAAAACTAAATATCCTCTACTTTTAGTACATGGAATATTCTTTAGAGACTTTGAAAAATTAAATTATTGGGGAAGAGTTCCAGAGGAATTAATTAAGAATGGCGCAACTATTTATTATGGTAATCATTCATCTTCTCTATCAGTATCTGATTCTGCAGAAGAATTAGCTGATAGAATAAAACAAATAATAAAAGAAACTAATTGTAAAAAAGTAAATGTAATAGCTCATTCTAAAGGTGGATTAGATACAAGATATGCAATATCCAATCTAGGAATGGATAAATATATTGCTTCCCTTTCTATGATTAACACTCCTAACCATGGATGTTTATTTGCAGATTATTTACTTAATAAGGCACCTAAAGGATTAAAAGATAAAGTAGCTAGTGGTTATAACTTTACATTAAAAAAACTTGGTGATAAAGATCCAGATTTTATCGCAGGAGTTACTGATTTAACTACTAAAAATGTAGAAGAATTAAATAAAAAAATGAAAAGTAATAAAAATGTATATTATCGTGCCTATGGTTCAGTATTAAAGAAAGCTACTAGTGGTAGATTCCCACTTAACCTAACAAATAACTTCGTTGGACATTTTGATGGTAAAAATGATGGTTTAGTAGGAATAGAATCATTCCCATTAGATAATAATTTTACACTAATAGAAACACCATATAAAAGAGGTATATCTCATGGAGATGTAATTGATTTAAATAGAGAAAACATAGATGGATATGATGTTAGAGAATTCTATGTACAATTAGTAAAAGAATTAAAAGAAAAAGGATTTTAAAAACCCTTTTTTATTTTTCTCTTAATATTTCTAAGAATATTATATAAATGAATAAATTCTAAAAACTTAATAATATAAAATTTAATTTTACGTAAAAAAGTAATAATAAATCTTTTTATAATAAATAATATATTAACTTTATTTTTACTTAATACTGAATTAATTAATTCTACATCTTCTACATCTTTCTTTTCTCTTCTTTTTTCTTTCTTATACTTTAATAAATCTAAACTTATATATTTTAAACCTTCAAAATAAATATAATTATTAGGATTATATAATATATCATCTAACTCTTTATCATATAAATATAATTCATTATTATGTATATCAAAATACTTACTTAAACTTTTATCTTTAACTAATAAATCTATATCATTACTATCTCTTAATCCATATAAAGATAATATAGTACTACCATCTATTAATATATTATTAGTATCAATATTCCTATCTTTTAATTTATCTATTTTTTTATAAACATCTTTATACTTATACATATTAGCTTTATTAAAGAAATTAATAGTATTACTATTTAATATTATATTTAATAAATTATCATTCTTACTATCAGTAGTATGAATAGAATGATTACCCAAACCAATATCTTTTCTTATTTCTTCTTTAAATTTCTTTATTTTTCCATTATCTTTTTCTTCTATGATAATAAACTTAGTACTATTACTCCCAATACAATTATTTACTTTAGTATTAATTCCTTTATATTTATTATTAATATTACCTATCCATTTCTCATTCTTATATACTTGTATCATAAAATTTTTTAAACCATTATAATTAAAAGAAACATCTTTTTCATAAACAACTTTAAATTTATCATATATCTTATTACTTATATCTTTTTGTATCTTCATACTACAACTAGGCCATATACATATTAAATGTATATTTTTTTTTAACTTACAATACTCTAAACATAAATAATCTAAATATACTAAGTCTAAATACTTATTTTTAAAATAATTTAAATCATAATTAATATCTTTTTGATTTATCTTAGTAATATTTATTTTTTTATTATAATAAGCACATATAGCTACTCTATGAGATCCATCATATATAACATTATTTAAAGATACTGGAATAATAGATTTATTATTATCAAAACCATTAATTTTAATATCTTTAATCATTTTATTAAAAGATTTAATATAACTATCAAAACTATTTTTATTCTTATTACCAGGTTCCATAAAAGTACCATCAGAAAAACAACTTAAAGTTTCTTTATATAAATCTTTATAAAAACTAGTATTAATATTCTTATCAATAGATTCAATATACTTTAATTTAGCAATTAAATCTATTCTATTAGAAACTATTAAATCTTTAGCATTAATTTCTTCTTCTACTAATTTAGTATTATTATCAATACCTATAACATTAGCAAAATACTTATCTATTTTATTAATAGTTTTCATAGTATCACCTACTTAATAAATTTACAATTCTTTTTAACCTCTTCTTCTCCACAATTAATTAAATAATAATCCATTAATATCTTATCAGTAGTTTTCTTACTTAAATCACAATTAACAATAACAGGTTCATAATAAACATCATATAATAAGTATAAAGAATCAATTTTTTTAAAACCCAATTTCTTATAAAAATCAAATCTTCTAACAGTAATAATATTATCTTCTTTTACTTCTTCTATTTCCCCTACTAAACCAATATTACCTATTTTTTCTTTTAATTTTTCCCAAGCTTTAGAACCATACCCTTTATTTTGATACTCTTCATATATAGCAAAATAATCACAGTAATATGGATAATCCTTAATTCGTTCTAACATAAAAAATCCTATAGTTTTATTATCATCTACTATCTTATAAAAATTTTCTATTCCTAAATCATAATTTTTTTCAATATTATTCCAGTCCCTTTGTTCATCTTCAGGAAATAGCTTGATATATCTATCATAAATAGTATTAACAAATTCTTCTATTGTTATTTTTACTATATTCATAATATCACCTAAATAATTATAACATAAAAAAAAGAGTATTTATACTCTTCTAATTATATTTAACATCAAGTACTTGAGCAATAGCAGCAGCAAGTCCCATTCTAGCTCGACATGTTACTTCTACACTCTTAGTATCACTAGTAACATTTACTTCTTGAGTAACGTTTTTCTCAACACATTTAAACATAACAGTATGCACGCCTTCTCCTACTTCACAAGTTAAACTTTTACCATTACCTAAACTACCTATTTTTACATCATCTACATATACTGAAAATGGTATAGCACAACCTATAACTCTCTTGTTTCTAGTAACTATTAATTTTACATCACCTGTATTATTACTAGTTTCTAAACTACTTCCACATTCTGGACAAAATTTACCTTTATTTACTTCTCTACCACAATTTGGACAAAACATCTTATCACTCCTTAAAATTCATATTCAACAGGTGCATCAGTAAAACTATATATTACTGCTTTAGCCTTTTCAAAATATAATACTTCTGTATTATCATCATTTTCATTATACATTCCACGTAGATTAGGATTCTTATCTAAAATATCTTTCTTAGCTTCAACTCTCTCATCTCTTATTAATTTACCTGTTACCCTAATCCATCTACCATTATTAAACGCACATAATTCTACATTATTATTAATTTGTATTTGTTTTGATACATCTTTACTTTTTCCAGTTTGAATATATAACTTATCTTCAAATATTTCAGCCACTCCAAAAGGTCTAACTCTAGGTTGATCACCATCTACTGTAGCTAAATAATAAACTCCACTATTTTTTAAAAATTCCCATGTTTCCTTCATAATATCACCTAAATAATTATAACATAAAAATAACACTATTTAATAGTGTTATTCCCTATACTTTACAGTATCTAATAATTCAGTAAATGTTTTTACATTATCTTCACTCTTATTACCAGTAAATTTAAAGATATATAATCCCTTCATATGTTCAGAAATGTATACTATTGAATTATCATCTTCACTATATTTATATTTCATTTCATTTATAGTTTTACTTTTATATTTAACTTCTGAATCTTTTGTATACTTCTTAAATGTATCTTTATCACGCCATGTAATTTCAATAGAATAATCATTAAATTCATATACTCTCATTTCATATTCTCTACCATCTTCTAAATTACCTATAGGATATCTAGAATCTTTATAACCAAATGGTTTATTAAAACTCATATCAGTTAATTTAGTATTATTATTATCGAATTCAGTTCTACATCCAGTTACTACAAATAATAATAAGAATATAAATACTAAAAATAATCCCTTTTTCATAACGTCCTCCATAGCTCATATTATATTACAAAATTACATTTTTTCAAGTATTTTTAATTTAAAATAAAAAAATCTATTTAAATATATGATAGATTTTTTTATTTTATTTATATTTTTAATTATAATTTACCATTGCAGTTCTAAAATCATTTATTAAATTATCTGCAGCTGTCTTATCATCACCAGTTAATCCATAAGTAAACCATTCATAAATCTTTTGATTTGTATCATAAGTATTATGCATAGTAGTAAATCTAGGATTAATAGAAGAACCATCTAATTGATCATGGAATCTATGTCTATTAAGAAGTCCATAGAAATATGATAATTCATAATCTTGTACTCTATCTTCTTCACTTACTCCAAGTAACCCTTCTAAGAAATAAGCCATAGTTCCAGTTCTATCAGTTCCTATTTTACAATGGAAATAAATATTTTGATTAGCAATTACATCTAACATAGTATCAACAAGAGCTTGTCTAAATACAGTATAGTTAGCATTATGTGTAGTTGGATTAATCAAATAGTTAGTGATTTCTCTAGGTTGGAAATTACTAAATCTAGCATCTCCAGCTCCTTCAGAAGAACCTCTTAAATCTAACTCTTCAGTAATTCCTAATTTAGTTAAATTAACAACATCAGTATTACTACTAGATAATTTAGCACCTCTAAATAATCTTCCATATTTTAAAGTTCCATCTACAGTACCATCATTATCTGTATCAACTTCTAATCCACCTAAATCACGAACATTTCTAACTGATGTAGTAATAAATCTTCTATTTCCAGTAGCCTTAACTAAACCATGAATATTACTATCATTAGCTGATTCCCAATAATATGTAACACCTGGAATCATATTATAAATTATTCCATTATCAGATGTAGTATAAGTAACTAAATTACCTTTTTCTTTAGTAGTCTCATCTGATAAATATACATTTATACTATCTGAAACACCTGTATAATATCCTTTAGCTTGATCACAAAGACTCTTATTAGCAGCAGGTGCAGGACAATCTTGATATCTAGGACCAGTACATGCAGAACAATTATAACTATTAAAGTTAGTATCCATATTAGTTTGGAAAGTAGTTTGATCATCTTTCCATGTACCAATACCAGTATAGTAATCTTTAATTGTA
Organism: uncultured Erysipelotrichaceae bacterium; assembly: GCA_902783435.1. Next base: position 16,358 of record CACZQV010000006.1, read on the forward strand.
TCATTTGTTATATCAAAACTTACTACTTGATTACTTGCTTCATAATGCCAATGTGCATAATATGTAACACTCCCCTCTGGTATTGTTTGTTCTGTTACCAAAGTACCATCAGTTAATCCTGTATACCACCCATCAAAAGTATATACACCTTTAGTTGGAGTTGGCATTTCACCTATTTGATCACCTTGATTTATTGTTTTACTAGGAGTATCAACTACTCCATCATTTGGATTAAATGTAATTGTATAACTTGGTGTAGTAACTTCTAATGTAATTGTATTATATGTAGTACTATCTATTTCTTCAGTACCAGTTAAATAAGCTGTATTGGTTTCTATTTCACTTACTTTAGTTTTATTAGTATCAGTAGTAACTGTAGGAGTATTACCTGTATTTGATGTTGTTCCTAAAGGAGCAGTTATTCCTTTTATAATTCCATCATAGAATTTATAAGTATTATTAGCAGCAATTCCATATGTATTACCTTGAATTACTGGTTTAGTAGAATCAACACTACCATCTTTAACTCCAATTGTTAAATTACCTTTTTCATTATAAATTGCATATAAATTATCTGATACTATAGTTCCACCTAGTATTGTAACTGTACCAGTATTTAAATTATGTAATGTTGAACGTTCAGGAGCAATTGAAGTTAAATAAGCACCATCATATATTGTAGCTGTTCCTCCACTATTATATAAAGCTTGTCTATCAAGATTATTTTCAATTCTTACATCATAAACATTTAAAGTAGCAGTATTTTCAACAGTTGCTTTTTGTGTACAAGAACCTGCAATAGTACCATTTCTAAGTTCTAATGTACCATTATTTTTAATAGTACTTGCACTACTATTAGATAATATATGTCCACCTAAATTTAATACTATATTTTTAGTATTTGGAATTGTTATAGCTTCAGTTGTATTTTTAAGTAAAGTAATAGTAGTTTGATCACTTGTATCTACTGCGTTAAGAGCAGCAGCTAAAGTATTATAAGTAGTACCATTAACAACAGCTGTACCATTTGGTTCCCATTTAGCATAAACTGTTACATCACCAGTAAATACACTATTAGCAGTAACTTGTGTTGTCCAAGTAGTATCAGTATACCATCCTGCAAAAGCATTATATGCCTTAGTAGGTGTTGGAAGTTCTCCAATAGCTAATCCTTTTAAGAATGGTTTAACTTCTATTGTTTCTCCACCTTGAACATCAAATGTCATAGTAGCAAGCTCACTTGGATCAATATTATTATCAATCTTACTAACATCTACTTCAATTACTGGTCTAGCATAATTCTCACTAGTTGCAGTTTTAGTTTCTACTGCTTTATTTTTAGTATGTAATCTTCTATACTTACCATCAGTATATTCTAACCACATACCAGTTCTACCAGTAGATTCATTAACAAATCTTGAATTTTCAAAAATGTATAAACATTTATTAGGATTAACTGCAGTAGAAGTACTTGAATCAGATATTGTAACATCACATGCTGCTTCCATTTCTGATGGATAAATAAATCTTGCAGCATATTCATCATTACTACCAAATTTAACATCTATATTATCCCATTTTTCTGTTTTTGGTAATTTAGTTACAGCAGGATCATAATAATAACTTTGAGTAAGACCAATATCATTACCTTCAAAGTTAGTGTAATAAATTAATACTGCATTATTACCATTACTTCCAATATAATAAAATCTTTCTGTATAATCACCAGTTTTTTCAACTTTACAATCATATGCATTACCATATGCAAAAGTACCAGTAGATACTTTACCAAATGTTATAGTAGCACCATTCGAATATCCAGAAGATAAACAACTACCATTAGTTCCACATGTATCAGTATGAAGAGAAGTTGCTCTCTTACATATATATGTAGGTGTTGGTGGTACTGGATCATCTCCAGATTTCTTAGTTTGTTGATAATTAACACTAAACTTATATGTATATACTTCATCTACACTAGGTACAGTAGTTGCTTCTTCATCAAATTCAACTCTTACTTTATATTTTTTTGATTGACCTACAGCTAAAACATCACCTTCCAAAGGTTCAGTATCATCATCATAAGTAACACTATATTTAATATAATCAGGTAAAGTAACTTCATTTTCACCTGCTGCATCATAAACAAGATTAGATATAGATTTTATTTCACCATTAATAGATCCTTCATTTATTGCATCAACAGTAAATTCATAAAAATCTCCTGGCAATTCTAAATTAGCAACAAATGTAACAGTATTATCATTATCTCCATCAACAATAGGATCTTCCCCACTAACAGAGCCATTACTTACTACTACACTATTACTATTCCAATGAATATTCCAAGAACCACCTTTAATTCCTGAAGATCCCTTAATAAATAATGTAGTACTTAAAAGCGCAAATCCTACAGTAACACTTAATAAAATAACTAATAAAAAAATCAAATTAAATTTCTTTTTTCTTAATCCTGTCATATCTACTCTCTCCTATAATAATATTTTATAAAAAAAACAAAAAAAAAACAATAAAGAAAGAGGTTTTTTAATTAAATACCTCTATAATATCAATTATCTTTTCTAAAATCTCTTCAGTATTATTAGTATTATTAAAATCTGCATCGTAATAATCCATATTATTAATAAACCATTCTTGATATTTTATTTGTTCATTAATAAATTCATCACTACTACAATCATTATTTCTATTTTTTAATCTCTTTTTTAACTCTTCGTTATCACAAGTGATTAATATAATTCTAGTAACACAATCTTCTAATTTTAAATTTTCTACATCATTATGATTTATACATGAAAATAATATAATATCTTTATCTTTAGATTTATCTATAGCTTTCTCAACTGCATTCTTATAAAACATATCATAATTATCTTTATAATCATTAACATTAAGAAGATTATCTATATCAAAAATACTATAAGTATGCGATAAATCACTATTCTTTATATTCTCATAAATTGAAGTTTTTCCTACTCCACAAACTCCTGTTATAAATATTATTCTTTTCATAAACTCTTAAAGAAAGATTCTAACTCTCCTCTTACCTCCCTATAATTTTCAGGCCACTTCATATAACCTGAAGCAGACACACTTGTATCATCAAAACATCCTAAAAATAAATTAAATGAACTCCCATCTAAAACATCTTTATCATATTTTTTAAATCCATCCCAACTACCAACATTATATTTATTTAAAATATCTTCTAACTTCTTAACTTTATCTTTAGATATTTCTACTTTCTTGGCATCTTCTTCACTAACACCATTTTCTTGAATAGTCGCAATATATTTACCATCTTTATAATCTATACTGAAATGTAGTCCATCATACATTGCCATACCATCAGTAGTTCCATAACTAAAATACTTAATATCTTTAATTTCTCTTTTTGGCTTAACTATCGTTAAAGATAAGGCAATTACACCTATTAATAAAATACTCCCAATACTTACAAAAACATATTTCATATTATCACCAATTAAATTATAACATAAAAAAAAGAATTATATGAACAAATCAACTATAATTCCCACAATAACCCCCACAAAATAAATAATACCAAGTATAGATAAATTCTCTTTCATATTTTTATTAGTTCTAAATAATAAAAGTATTCCAAGTCCACTACCAGTAAGTAATCCAGATATCATAGTACCTACACTAATTAAATTATTTAAATATACTTCAGTAATTACTACACTACCTGCACAATTAGGTATTAATCCAACTAAACTAGATATAAAATATCCTAATATATTACCATGTACTAAGAAATCACTTAAATTATCTTCACCTACTTTAAATATTATTAAACCAATAACGATGTTAGCCACAAGTATAAATAATCCAATCTTTAAAGTATGTTTAATACTAGATATAAATATATTTTCATGATCACAATGACAATGTTCATCTTTACACATATGATGAATATCTTGTTTTTCTTCTAATTTCTTTCTATAAATTAAATCAATAATAAAACCAATAATTATACCTATAATAACTTTAAATCCTATTATTTTTACTATTAACATAGGATCAACTTTTTCACTAATCATTATTGGTAACATCTCATCACTAGTAGATAAAAATACAGCTATTAATGTACCCATAGTAATAACTCTACTTGAAAATAATTCGCTTGCCATAGAACTAAATCCACATTGTGGTAATCCTCCAAGCAATCCACCAAATATTGGTCCTAATCTTTTGTTTTTCTTTAATACTTTTTCATTCTTTTTACTAAGTTTATGTTCTATGAACTCTAATAAAATAAATGTAACTAATAAATATGGTAATAACTTTAAAGTATCAATTACACCATCTAATATACAATCTAACACTTTATCTACACTCCTTGCATATACCTTTAATAATAATATGTTCATGATTTAATAAAAAATTATGTTCATTTACTATATGTTTTGATAAATCTTCTATACAATCACAATCAACATGAATCATAGTTCCACACTTTTCACATTTTAAATAAAAATGATTATGACAACTACATTCACCTAAATACTCATAATAAGTTATATTATCAGAACTAATAGATTTATTAATTAATCCATCACTAACTAATTTATCAATTACTCTATATATAGTAGTTAACCCTACTTTATCTTTTAACTTATTATGAATATCTTTAATAGTAAAAGATTTCTTTTTCTTTTTTAAAATATCCATTATTAAATCTTTTTGTTTAGTATTATAACTCATAATATCACCCAATTTGAAAATGATTTCCATATTCAATTATACTCATTATTAATAAAAAATCAATAAAAAAATCAGATTTTTCTGATTTATTTTAATATAATTACTTCTATCTATTAATATATTTAAAGTATTGATTTATAAAGTTACTTAAACTATTTACTAATAGTTTTAAATTATCATTATTATCACCACTTTAATTATATCATAAAAAAAGAAAGTAAAACTTTCTAATTACTTATGACTAGTAGTCTCTTTTTCTTCTTCTACTATTCCTAATTGTTGTTTTATTTGTTCTATTTTACTTTCTAAAATCATTGAATATCTATTTTCATTATCCATATTCTTTTGCATAGTAGTAGTATAATCAATACCTGATGTATTATGATTTAAAGCCATATCCATTGCTTTTTCTCTTGCTAATCTATAAGATTCTTTAAGATCAAAATCTTTTTTTAGTATAGGTAATACTTCTTCAGGAAATAAGCTTTTATAACCAGGTACTTTACTTTCCATATATTCTTCAAATGTCATTTTAATTCCTCCCAACAATAATATAATTAATTTAAAAAACTAAATCAATATAATAAACTATTTTTCTAAATATTTTAATATTCTTTTAAAGAAATCTTTTTCTTCTTCATATACCCCATGACTATATTTTTTATAAATATATAATTCACTATTTTTTATTTTTTTATGTAACTCACGTGAAGCTTCAACTCCAACTATACCATCTTTTCCTGCCCCTACTATTAATGTAGGACATTTAATCTTATTTAATTCATCATAAGCATTATGTTCTAGACAAGACATACACTGTATAATAAATCTCTTATAACTTTTAGGTTTACTAAATCTATATAATATTTCATATAGTTTTCTATATTTTTTCAAATGTTTTTCTGTATAAGAACGTTCTGCAGTATCTATAAATATACTTTTAAAATCCCTTGCTTTAGCCCATTCTAACCATGGAGTAACAGCTTCTATCATAGTTAGATTTTTTCTTGGAGCAGTAATAGCTAAAACTAATTTATTTATTTTATCTTGATGATTAATAGCTAAATATTGAGCAATCATCCCACCTTGACTTACACCTATCACATCGCACTTTTCTATATTTAAATACATCAAAGTATTATAAATATCTTCTGCCATATCTTTAGTAGTAAATCCTTCTTCTATATTATTCCTTCTTGAAAAAACATAAACACGATAGTCTTTCGCAAAACACTTATACATAATAGAAAATATACCAGCCATACCTTTAGCTGTCTTAATCCCATCACCTACACCAGGTATCATAACTAAAGTTTTACTACCAGTACCAAATTCAATATAATCTATCTCTGCACTATTAACTTTTATTCTCTTATTCTTAGCTTTATACATAATACACCTCTAATATAAATACCAATGTATAGTATCATCTACTATTACTACTTGATTTAAATCAAACTTATTATTTCTAATATTATTAAAATTTAATTCATAAACAAAATCATCACCATCAGTATAACTTAATCTTCTCTTAGTATAATAAGTATATAACGCTATACCACTAGGTCTTTCTTTAACAGCACTAACATTAATTCTATCATCTAATCTATCATAGAATTTACTACTATTCTCTAAATTATAAATAGCTAACTTAGTAACTTTAATATTATTTTCTTTTTCATATTCTCTTACTTTATCTTCTATTTTTAATACTATTTCTTTATCAAGTTCATTTACTTTATATCTATTTATTTCTAACCTAGTAAAAGTAAAAAATTCACCTACTAATAATATTATTAATAAAGTACTAAGTATTTTATAATTACCCTTTTTATTAATAAATAAGAATAATATACTAATCATACTTAAAAATACATAACATGTTCTAGGATATACAGCTATTCTCTCACCTGTTTGAGGAAATACTGGTAAAACTGTAAAGAAATAAATCATAAATATAATATAAAACATACTTATTAATGCATTCTTTTTACTTTTTGTTTTATCCATAAAAATATAATAAATTACTAAAATAATAGAAGTAATTAATATAATAGAAATAAATCCTCTAAAGTATAATCCAAATCCATCAATCATTTGCATTGTAGATTCTATTACTACTTTTATATTTCTTTCTAAATTTAATCCTCCACCTACTCTTTTTCTACTAAATAATAATATAAATAAATAATTAATAACTGTAGGTATTCCATATATAAGTAACATAATAAAATTATTTTTAATAAAATCTTTTTTCTTATTTAATATACTAATTATAGATAAAGCTATAAATAAAGCTATTGTTCCTTGATAAGAAAATAACCCAATCAACATCCAAATAAATGATTTTTTTAAATACTTTTTATCATACTTTTCTAAATATTTATCAAAGTATTTAAATGCTTCCACTGAAGCTAATATAGAAAGCATCATAATACCAGTTTCTATAAATAACCATAATTCTATTATAAATGGATTAATAATAATAGCTATAGAAATAATACAAGATAATATTCTATTAGATACATACTTATCTAATACTTTATTTAATTCATATATTGATACTGTACTTAAAAATATCGCTATTAAATAAGATAATAAATACATAATATAATAAGGTACTTGTATAAATCCTAATATAAAGAAAAATCCCCAAGTAAATATTCTACCACTAGATAAATATTCCATTATATAACTCATTCTAGGAGAAGATAATAATAAATATGTATCTACTGAATAATTCATTTTAAAAAGTAATCCAAAAAATAATATAACTATACCTAAAAATATATAAAACTTTTTATCTTTAAACATAACTACCTCCAATTACATTTATTATAACATAAAAATATGTTATATTATAAATGGTGATTATATGAAAAAAGTATTATTTACACTACTAGTATTATTACTATTAACTGGTTGTGAAAAAGAAAAAGAAAAAATAATAAAAAAAGAAAAAAAAGTAGAAGAAAAACCTATAGGTACAAAAATAACATATAAAGATTTAAATAATACACCTATAGGTATATATAAATTAAATGGTAATAGTCTAACTAAATTAACTGAAGATACTTATAATTTAGTATCTATGGAAGATATAGGAGTATTTCAAATATTCCCATCTAATGAAAATACTATTACTATTAATTCTTTTGGAACAGACTTTTATAATAATTGGAAAAACTATAATATTAATAATAATTTAAAAATTGGATTTAATATAAAATATGAATTAAATAACGGAGAAAAACTATCATATAATGTATTATCTCCATCTAATAATTTTGATCATGCAGAATATATAATGAATTATTTATATGATGATTATATAAATCAAGGTAAAGGATTTTATTCCCATATAGAAGATAAAGATATGAATGAAAACACTTTATTTACTTCTATTAAATTACAAAGTAGTGGTCAAATTAATGATATAAAAGATAAAATAGAACTAACAGTATTTACATATGACTCTGAAGATGATTTTATAAATAATGAATATAGAGGTAATAGTAAATACACTTATACAATAAAAAAGAGTAATTAATAATTACTCTTTTTATTTATCTAAATAATATGAATCACTTATATAATTATATTTATCATATTCACGTATTTTATTTTCACTTTTTAAATACTTAAATCCAAGTCCTAAACAAACATTCTTTGATTTTTCATTTTCTCTAAAGCATCCATATATAAATCTTTTACCATTTAATTTATTAAATACTATATCTAGTATTTTTTTTATTATTTCTTTAGCATAACCTCTACCTTGATATTCTTCTCCAATACAAAGTCCTGCATCTTCATAAATATCTTTATCTATTTCTTTAAAACCACAAAATCCAATTACTTTATCACTATCTTTTAAAGCTATAAAATATGCATAATTTTTACTCTGATAATTAATAGTTTTATCCATTCTTATCTTAGCATCTTCTAAATTTTTAGTAGTTTCCCATAACATATATTTAGCTATTTCTTCTCTACTCCAAATATTATTATATATATCATCCAAATCATCTAATCTAGCTTTTCTAAGTATTAATCTATCTGTTTCTATATAATCATACATAATATCACCTAAAATAATTATACAAAAAAAAGAAGGTTTAATCTAGTAAACCATCTAATTTTTTCTTTCTTGCAGGATGTCTTAATTTTTTTAAAGCCTTTGCTTCTATTTGTCTAATTCTCTCACGAGTAACATTAAACTCAGATCCAACTTCTTCTAATGTTCTTGCATAACCATCATCTAACCCAAATCTAAGTGCTATAACTTTTCTTTCTCTATCAGTTAATTCTTGCATAACTTCATCTATTTTTTCTCTTCTCGCACTTTTTTCTCCTTCAAGATCAGTTCTCATATTTTCATCTGCGATAAAATCACCAATTGTTGATTGTTCTCCATGTTCTTCTTCACCTATTGGCTTATCTAAACTACCAGCATCTTGTTCATATTTTAAAGCATTTTCAACATCAATTAATGGAATATCTAAATAATCAGCTAATTCTTCTGGAGTTGGTTCTTCACCATCAAATTCTTGAATATATCTTTGTCTTCCTCTTGTAACTTTGTTAATTATTTCTATCATATGTACTGGTACACGAATAGTTCTTCCTTGATCAGCAATAGCTCGTGTTATACTTTGTCTTATCCACCATGTTGCATATGTAGATAACTTGTATCCCCTATTAAGATCAAATTTTTCTATACCTTTAATTAATCCCATATTACCTTCTGAAATTAAATCTGAGAATAGCAATCCACGTCCAACATATCTTTTAGCTATAGATACAACTAATCTTAAATTTGCATTAGCAATTTCATTACGTATTTTATCTTTTTCTTCTTTAGTTTTTGCATTTTTTAATCTTTTAAAATATTCTAATTCTTCTTCATTATTTAATAATTCAATTTTACCAATTTCCTTTAAATACATTTTTATAGGATCAAACTTAACTCCCGCATCGTATGCAGCATCATCATATTTAAGTTCATCTTCATCTTCATTATCTAATGAAGATTTTTCATCACCATAAACTTCAGCAATAATAGTATCCATATCTTCTATTTCTACATCTTCAGCTAACACTGCAATATCTGATTTTTCAATATATGCTTTAATAAATTCTTTAACTAAAGTACTTGTATGCAATTTATCTATCGAATCATAATCTTCTATAGTCATAACATTATCTCTAGTAGTCATAGAAATTATCTTATCTAATAATTTATTTAATTCTTCACTTTTTTCTAAGATTTTTTGAATTCCCTTTTCAGTTATATTCTTAGTAATCCCTTCTTCTTTACAAGCAAACGCAATTGCAATCTCTAATTTTTTTAAATCTTCTATCTTAGCTTTCATCATAAATACCCCTCCGAATTGAGGTATATTATAACATAAAATAAAAAAATAAGCAATTACATTGCTTATTTTTTTAAACTTTTTATTTTTTCAAAATCTGGTTCCCTACGATGATAAGTAGCTACCTCATCAAAACCAACACTTTCTATTATATCTAAAGCATTATCAAAATTATTACATAAAGTACCACTCTTAACAGATCCACTACCTAAAGTAATAATCTTTCCACCTAAATCTTTATATCTTCTAAGAATAGTAGGATATGGACTTGGTAAAACTTCACCATAATTAAATCCTGTAAATACTTCTAAAGCTTTATCATTTTTAACTAATGCTTCAAGTATTGCATCTAGTATTTCACCATACTTAGAATAATCTACTCTTTTATCTCCACCAAGTTTAATAATTTGATCTAACTTAGAATAAGCATCAAAATATTTCATATATCCATTAATATTATTAAATTCATGTTCAAAATATTTTTTATAAACATCTTCTTTATTTTTACCTTCAAAATAATCTACTTTACTTATTTCTTGTCTATCAATAACATTAGTACTAGCAACAACATAATCAAGTCCTATTGAAGTTGCAGGTCTAACTATTTTATCTTCTATACCAGGTTGTAATCCAATTTCTAATCCTAAATTCAATTTAAAGCCCAAATTATCCCCTGTTCTTTTTACTTTTAATTTATAAAAAGGAAATGCAAATGGAGGAGCTCCATCAATTATTTCCACTAGTTCTGTAATTGTAAGTTCATCTATTCCTTTTGCCTTAGCTCCCGCTACATAATTTTCTAGACTATCATTACTCCTATCAGTATAATCACTATGTACATGACAATCCTTCATTACTAAACCACCTCTGATAAATGTATTATAACATATTATTTATCTAATTACCATTCTTGTAAATATTAATTTTTAATTATAAAAAAAGAAATTAAATTAATTTCTTTTTATTTTACTTTTATAACTATACTATTTAATATATCTTGTACCTCTTTAGATTTAAATACTTTTGAAAGACTATTTTTTCCTTTTGAATAAATATTTAATTTTAAATTAACATCTTTATTTACTGGTAAATATACTTCATATCTTCCACGTGTTCCATAATACTTTTGAAAACCATTAATATTATTATAAGTAACTTTTTTAAATTCTTTTTCATCTTTAAAATTATTCATATATTTATTAAAGTCACCATTATATATCTTTAAACTAATATCTCTATCTTCTTCTATACCTATTTTAAAATTATCTCCTAGTATAACAGATTTTTCATTATTAGTAACAGTATCTTTACCACTATTAGACATCTTATAAGCAACACTATTTATAACTTCAAAAGTAACATTAAATCCATTACCTTTATAAACTAAACTCTTCTTACCAATATTACAACCAGTAATAAAACAAATACCAACTAATAATAACCCAAATACATATAAACTTTTTTTCATAACTACCCCTATCCTTTCTCAAATACTAATTCTAAATCACTTACTTCTAAAATAAGTCTTTTACCATTAAAAGTATAATATATTTTATCACTTTCATCTTTCATACTATAAAAGTATTTATCATTATACTTAACTTTTTCTTTTTCTTCTATATTAATTATAGCAGTATTATCTTTATTAATTATAATACTATAATTAATATTAAGTTTCTTTAATTTATTTTTATTAATAACTACTCCATTCTCATCTTTCATTTCTATAATTTTATATTTACCAGTAATACCTTTACTACAACCTGTAAATATAAAAATAGAAATAATTAAAATAAATAAAAATAATAAATATTTCTTCATAAAACCACCTATTTTTTTGTATATTTAATAGTCTTTAAAATACTTTGTATTTTTTTCTGATTATATAAAACATCTTCACTCTTTTTACCTTTTTCTAATTCTTTTATAGCTTCCATAGTTTTAATTGGACTTATCTTTATATAAGATATAACATCTTTATCCAAATATAAATAAACAATTGCGGTTGTATATTTATTATCAATAAGAGCATATCCATCATATCCACCAATATTAACATCTATAATAGTATATTTACTAGACTTAGAAAAACTCTTTTTTGATTCTTCTTGTTGTTTTTTAGTTGTATTATTCATAAAATACATATCTATACGAAAATTATTATCTTTATTTAATAAAATCTTATAATCACCAGAAGTCTCTTCTCTATATTTTCCATCATTATCATAAGTTAATTGGATACTACCTTTATCTGATTTATATTCTATTACTTTAGGATTTTTAAAATTACTTTTATTATCACATCCAGTTACTAATAATAAATATAAAACTAAAATAAATATATATTTAAAATATCTTTTCATAGAAGTCTCCTCTCATTTTAATTATATCACTAAAAACCTATCTTCACTAATAATTGCATTTAAAGACTCTTCTATACTTAAATCATCTGTATATAGAATATAATTATCATCATAATTATACTTTTTAAACTCATCAAGTAAAACTAAACATCTTTCATTCATTCTACAATCTTCATCTCTTAATTTATCTCTTTCCATTATAGTTTCACTTGATACTAATAACACAACAAATTTAAAATCATAAGAAGAAAACATACTTTTAAGTTCATTAAACTTATCTTTAGAAATTATATAATTAAATATAACATCATACCCTGCATCTAAATAATCTTTAATTACATCACAACATACTTTCCAAAATATATCTAAATGATTTCCTTCCATCCAAGCAGGAACATATCCAGAAACTACCTGATGATAGAAATCATCACCTTCTAATAATACTGATTTATCTAAGCCCTCAGCTATTTTCTTAGAAATAGTACTTTTACCTACACCTGCAGGTCCAGTTAATATATATAATTTACTCATTACTACTTGGCCTTTCTACACCATTAGATGGGAATATTCTTATATCATAATTTTCAATATCTTTATCAACAGGCATAATAAATAAATTATAAACACCTTTATCCTTTATTTTATAATTTATTATTACTTTTATATTCTTATCTTCTACTTTTATTGTTTTTAATTTAGGATCAATTAAAGTCTCCATAACTAAAGCATTCTTAGATGAAAAATCTATATCAATTTTAGAAACATCACATTTCTTTTTATCTAATACTTCTTTTAATTTATCTTTATTATCAAATACTTCATATATATTATTTACCATTGAATAATCATCATAATTAGAATTATAACTCACAACATAATATTTATCTTTCTTAGTTATACTACAACTATATTTTTCACCCTTTTTAGAATTATTTTTCTTACCATTATTTGGGAAGAATAACCCTAATAAAATTAATGTAATAGATAAAATAACAATTAATAAAATAATTATAACAGTCTTCTTATTCATAATATTACCTCCTATATATCCTTTCTAAATAATTATTAGATCCTTTTTTCATTTCTTCATATGCTTTCTTAAATTTTATATTTTTTAATACTTCTTTATGTCTTATAAGATATTGTATCATTAATAATTTTCTAAATCTAATACTAATAGCTGTATATAAAGCACCTTTATCATAAAAATATTTTTCATCATAACCATTAAACCATGTAGATCTATTATGTTCTACAGTACCAATATATTTACTTGATAAATATACTTTTAATTTATTTTTTAATGAATCAACTATAAATAAAGTATCTTCTCCACTACTATATAAAGCTCCCGCTCCAAATAAAGTATTAAAAACTATTTTATTATTAATAATAGATTCTCTTCTAAAAGCAATTCTTTGAGAAGAATAACCAACTGGATTAAACAAATGTAATCTCTTACTTTTATTTATCCTTCTAATCTTTCTATTAGGACTAGATATATTAAATATAATAATATCCGCAGAAATATTCTTTTTAAATTCATCAAGTATTATACTTTCATAATCATCATTATAAATAACATCATCATCACATAATAAAATTATATCTTCACTTACTTTTTCTAATCCTCTATTACGACTATTAGATAAACCTATTTCATCATAAGAATATATTGTAAAATTCTTATACTCAGAAACACTTTTTTCACCACATTGATTAATTACTAAACATTTACTAGTTATATTCATTTTATCTAAATCATAATTTTTTAAATTCATTACTGATAGTAATACTTCTATTTTCAAAGATATCACTTCCTTTTAGAAATAATATAATCTTCTATTTTAAATCCTTTTTGCAAAGCTAATTTTACCAGTTCTTCATCATTCATTTTTTCTACATCTATTGCATCCATTAAAGCAGCACCAAATCCACCTACAAAATAAGCCCCTTGATAATAATTAATTAAATCATTTCTTAATCTATCATAATCAATTTCCATTTAAAGCCTCCATTATTTCACTAGCAGCCTTTTTACCAGCTTCCATAGCAAGAATTACAGTAGCAGCACCAGTAACTGCATCTCCTCCTGCATAAACATTAGATAAACTAGTCTTAGTACCATCTACTACGATTAATCCTCTATCACTAAGTTCAATATCAGATTCTTTTAAAGCTTCATGATTAGGACTAGTGCCAAGTGCCATAACTACCATATCACATTCGATATCATGGATAGATGAAGGATCTTCTTCTACAGAACGCCTTCCATCTTCCCCTGCTTCACCTAGTACCATATTAACTACTCTCATACCCTTAACATTATTATTTTCATCAACAAGTATCTCTTTTGGATTTGTGAGTAAATCAAATACTATTCCTTCTTCTTTAGCATGATTAACTTCCATTAAACGAGCAGGTAGTTCTTCTTCTCCTCTACGATACATTATATGAGCATCAACACCAAGTCTTTTTAAACTTCTAACAGCATCCATAGCAACATTACCACCACCGATAACATATGCCTTCTTTCCTTTCTTTATAGGAGTTTTAGAATCATCTTTAAATCCACCCATTAAATTAATACGAGTAAGTATTTCATTAGCAGAAAAAACACCATTAGCTTCTTCTCCAATAATTCCCATAAATTTAGGAAGCCCTGCACCTGTACCTACAAATACTGCATCATAACTTTTGCTTAATTCATCAAGAGTAATTGCATTACCAACTGGAACATCACATTTTATTTCTACCCCAAGATTTTTTAAACTCTCAACCTCTTTTTTAACAATATCTTTAGGAAGTCTAAACTCAGGAATACCATAAGTAAGTACCCCACCAGCTTTATGAAGTACTTCATAAATTGTAACAGAATATCCTTTCTTAGCAAGATCACCTGCGCAAGTAAGACCTGCCGGTCCACTACCAACAACAGCTACTTTTTTACCATTAGATTTAATCTCACCAACACTATTAAAATTATTCTTTATAGCCTCATCTGCTACATATCTCTCTAATGAGCCTATAGATATCGCATCACCCTTTAATCCCTTAATACACATTGATTCACATTGTTTTTCTTGGGGACAAACTCTACCACATATTGCGGGTAATGAACTAGATTTAGATATAACTTCATAAGCACCTTTTATATTATTCTCTTTAATACATTTTATAAACTCAGGAATCATAATTCCAACAGGACAACCTTTCATACAACGTGGAACATTACATTGTAGACAACGATTAGCCTCAGCTAATGCTTCCTCTGAAGTATAACCAAGTTCTACTTCAGAAAAATTTTTAACTCTTTCACTAGGTTCTTGTATTTTACCTTTTACTTTACTATCATCCATTATTCCACCCCAAATTCTTTTTTAGCTTTATCATATAAAACTTTTTCTTCTTCTTTATAAATATTCATTCTCTTTAATGCCAATTCAAAATCAACTTTATGTCCATCAAATTCAGGGCCATGTATACATGCAAATTTGGGTTTACCATCAACTAAACATCTACATGCACCACACATACCACTACCATCAACCATTAAAGGATTCATGCTAACTATAGTTTTTACATTATACTTTTTAGTTAAATCACAAACATTCTTCATCATAATAACTGGCCCTATTGTTACAACTATATCATAATCATTAATTTTATTTTCTAAAATATCAGTAACAAATCCCTTAGTACCAAATGAACCATCATCAGTAGCATAACTAATCTTATTAACAACTTTTTCTATTTTTTCTCTAATTAAAAGTAATTTAGCTTCCCTAGCCCCATATATAACATCAACTTTTAATCCATTATCATATAAAAACTTAACTTGTGGATAAACAGGTGCAATACCTACACCACCAGCTACATAACATATTTTTTTATTTTTATATTTAGAAGGATCCATACATATTTCATTACCATTACCTAAAGGTCCAGCTACACTAAAAATCTCATTTTTAACTTTACTTAATTCTAAAGTAGAAGCCCCTACTACTTGATATATTAAATAAAGTAAACCATTATCTTTATCATAATCATAAATAGTTAAAGGAATTCTTTCAGAATCTTCACATGACATCACAATAACAAATTGTCCTGGAACACATTTATTAACTACTAATGGAGCTTCAACTACCATTTCATATGAACTATCACTAATCTTTTTATTCTTTATAACTTTATACATATAATTCTCCTATTTCTTTTTATTTATTATACTTTTAATAAAATTAATAACTTTAATAAAATAATTTTGATCAATACTAAATAAAAAATATAAAACACCTATAATAATATCAAATACATCTAATGTTAAAACAATTAATATACTAGCTATTATACCTATATACTTAGTATAAGAAATCTTTTTATTATACCCATAGATAACAAATCCTAGACTTCCTATTTGAGCTATACTAAGTAATATATCAAAACTATTACGTGTCTGTAGTAATTCTTGTTTACTAAATAAAATAATTTTTAATACTAAAGTTAATACAAGTACTATTAAAGTAACTATAGTAGCTGTTTTTATAAATTTAGGATCTTCATAATTATTCTTTAATTCCAGTACTGGTCCTGTTTCTATATATTCTTTATTTTTAATTTCTACTGGTTTAGTTTGAACAAACCCAGTTATTTCATTTTCATTAATTCTAAGTACAGGTTCCCATTTTTGACCTTGACCATTTACAATTATTCCACAATATACTTCTAAAGATGGATTACCTAAATAACTTCTAATACTAGGTGTAAAAACTCTCGCTGCTTTAATTACTTCTTCATCATAATTAAACATCATACCTTTAAAATATATTATTTTATTATCTATTACATATCCTCTAACTATATTATCAAAACTATTAATATCTAATCCTAAAGAATTATACCATTCTCTATGATCCATATCACTACCGGTTAAATATTTAATTTGATTATTCACTATCATAAATAATACTCTATTCATATTATCTCACCTAATTATAATTATACAAAAAAAACAAGAGTATTACTACCCTTATTTCTTTTTTCCAAATCTATTAAATGGAAATACTGTAAAGTTTGTCTTACCAAGTATTTTATTTTTCTTAAAAGCCCCGAAATATCTACTATCAAGTGAATTATTTCTATTATCACCCATAACAAAATAACTTCCTTTAGGTATTTTAGTTTTAAAATCCTTTGTAGGATTTTTACCATAATTATCTTTTACTAATTTACCATTTACATATAATTTATTATCCTTATATTCTATAGTCTCACCAGGTAAACCAATAACTCTTTTTATTAAATATTCATCTTTACCATCTACTACTACAATATCAAATCTTTTAATATCAGAAAAACGATATCCAATAATATTAAGAATCATAATATCTTTATCTTTTAAAGTACTATGCATACTATCTCCATTTACTCTTATAGGAGATACTACAAATCTTTTAATTAATAAAACTAATATAATAACTATAATATATGGAAGATATTCTTTCATAAACTTTTTCATGTAATCATCTCAATTCTTAATATATTATATTATTAATTAAAAAAAAAGAAAAGTAATTATTTACTTTTCTTTTCAACAAGTCCTCTTTCTTTAATTCTGTAAGTACCAACCATACCTCTAAGGAATGTAAGTTTAGCACGTCTAACTTTACCTCTACGTACTACTGTAATACCTGCAACCTTTGGAGAATGCATTGGGAAAGTTCTTTCAACTCCAACACCACTAGACATTTTACGAACTGTAAAAGTTTCAGAAACTGATCCACCACGTCTTGCTACTACAACACCTTCAAAAGCTTGGATACGTTCTCTTTTACCTTCAA
>CACZQV010000007.1 GCA_902783435.1 uncultured Erysipelotrichaceae bacterium
GCTGTTAGCTCAGTTGGTAGAGCAACTGACTCTTAATCAGTGGGTCTAGGGTTCGAATCCCTAACAGCCCACCATTTTTAAGAAATTTAAAAGATCTTTTTTTAAGATCTTTTTTTGTTTTATAAATCTAGTTCTGTAATTACTTCTATATTATTTTCTTTTAGAAGTCTTGTAGTCATTCCATCACCATTTATCTTGGCATGAGTGAAGGTACCATCATATATTTCTCCTACTCCACATGAAGGAGATTTTGCTTTTAATAATGCTTTGTTTACATTAAATAGTTTAGCTAAGTATAATACTTCATTAGCTCCTTTTAAAAAGTTATTTGTAACATCTTTGTTTTCCTTTGTAATTACTTTATCATCTTTTATTTCACTAGGAACTCTAGGGGTAGGAAGTCCTCCCATTATTTCTGGACATATTGGGATTACTTCTTTATCTTTTAAGTATTCTATTACTTTATCATTTTTATTATTTTCTCCATCATACTTACAATTAATTCCTAATAGACAGGCACTTACTAATATTTTTTCCATATATAAAGAAAGAAAAGTTATTATCTTAACTTTCCTTTTACTCCTTTCATTCCTTTAACTCCACTATTAGCTGCGAATCCTTGAAGAATATTAGATTCAAATGAATGTGTTTTACTTACACGTTTTTTATAGTCTTTAATACCAATATTAATCATATCTTCTAGTAATTGAGTGAAATTAACATCTTTAGCATCCCATAGATAGAAAGCTAAACTTCCTGGAATTGAATTAATTTCATTAATATATACTTTATTAGTTTTTTGATCAATTAAGAAGTCAATTCTTGAGTTTCCTGAAGATCCTAAAGCTTTGAATGCTTTCATTGCGATATCTTCTATTTCTTTTCTCATTTTATCTGATAGATTTGCAGGCAATTTACGATTTGCTGAAGCCATACCTTTACTAGTAGTTTTTAAAGATGCTTTTTTAGCTCCTTTTAACTTACCTTTTCCATCTCCAATATATTTATCAGTAAATGTTAAGAATTTGTTTCCAGATAGAACTTCTTCTATTTCACTCACTTTTTGATGTTCATAGTTACCCATGACTGCAATATTTACTTCTTTTAGGTTTTGTACTACTTCTTCAATAATAATTTTTGCATCATATTGAATAGCATCATCAATACCTTCTCTTAGACTTTGTTCATCTTCACAAACACTAATTCCTACACTTGAACCTGTAGTTGCTGGCTTAACGATTAATGGGTATTTTAATTTTTTAGCTTTAGCGATAATTTCATCACTATTTTCTCTATAATCAACATCATAGAACCAGAAATATTTAGTCATTGGAAGATCTGCTTCTTTCCAAATGTCTTTCATGTATGTTTTATCTTGTCCTACTACTGATGCATAAACATTACTTCCTACAAAAGGAATACCAATTGTTTGAAGATATCCTTGTAATACACCATCTTCCACATTAGTACCATGTACTACTGGGAATACTATATCTACTTCTTTTACTGTTCTTTTGAATAATCCTTTTTTCTTTTGTAGTACATAACTTCCATCTTTGTAATAAAGTACTACGTTACTACTATATTTTTTTATTAAGTTTAAATCTTGATATACCTCAATATCTCTTAACATATCTCCTGTATACCATTCTCTATCTTTTGTAATATATATTGGGATGATTTCATATTTTTCTTCATCCATTTTATTCATTGCTTGAATTGCAGAAATGATACTTACTTCATGTTCTACTGTTTCTCCACCAAAAATAACTCCTACTCTAATTCTCATATTTTCACTCTCCTATTTTTCATTATATGTATCTGGTAAATCATTTTCAAATAATGCATATACTTCATCTTTTACTGATAAAGTTCCTATAAAAGGATATGCTTCTCTTACATCATTAAATACAATTATTTTATCTTTGTCAAATTTTTCTTCTAATAATCCTTCTTTTATTGGTTTAGTTTTCTTTTCTCCAATTAGTACAACATAATCTGTTTTTGATCTAGCAATTTGTCTTCCAAATTCTTTGTTGTATTCATCTTCTTTGTCACCTAATTCTATCATACCTGGTGTTACTACCACTTTAGTTCCTGGCATCATATCAAGGACATCAACTGCACTTTTTGCCCCTACTGGATTAGAATTATAAGCATCATCTATCATATAGAAATTGCCTAATTTCTTTAACTCTAATCTATGTTCTACTGGTCTTACTCCTGCTACTGCTTTTTGTAAATCTTCATTATCTATTCCAAACTCTTTTCCACATGCAATAGCAGCTAAAATATTATAAACATTATGATTACCTAAAAGTTTTGTTTCAAAATGGTATTTGTTTTTATCACCTTTAAATATTACATCAAAGTTAGTACCTTTATTTGTACATTTAATATTTACTGCTCTTACATCAACATCTTCATTATCTATACCTATCCATATAGTTCTAACTTTATTTTTCAACTTATATGATACTTGTAATGGATCATCTCCATTAAGTACTCCAAATCCATCACTTGGTAGGCTTTCAATAAGTTCAAATTTTCCTCTTTGGATATTTTCTTGTGATCCAAAGCTTTCTAAGTGTGCAGTACCTATTCTAGTTAATATACCATATTTAGGTTTAATTAACTTACATAGTCTTCCTATTTCGCCTCTAACATAAGCACCCATTTCAGCAATAAATATATCATTAAATTTATCCATATGATTATTTACTGTCATTATAAGTCCATTAAATGTATTTAAGTTTCTTGGTGTAGGTAATGCATTATATTTAATATTTAAAATATCGCTTAATATATTTTTACTACTTGTTTTACCATAACTACCTGTAATACCTATTATTTTTAAATTAGTCATTGATTTTAATTTTCTTTGAGCTTTAGTTTTATAATATAAATATACACATTTTTCTATAGGCATATTTATAAGCATCGCAATAAATACTACAAAGCAATTTAAATAAGTCATAATATTTAATATTAATATCATTAACCATATAGTCTTAATATTATCTAAGTTTAACCCTATAAATACTACTGGTATTAAATATAATAGTGTAATTGTAAATATTAATCTTTTTATTCTAGAAGTTATTACTAATTTCTTTTTATTCTGATCATTTCTAATTACTTTTCTCCATGATAATCCAATTAGTATTAGAATTAAAGATACAATAACTAGTAATATATTTCTAATAAATTCTTCACTACTTAATATAAATACACTAGAAACAGATATTGTAATACTTAGTATATCTATACTAATAAATTGATTACTATTTTTAAAAATCCATTTTATATATCTATTATTTTCATTATATAAGTTTTGTTGAATCATATGTAGATGTCTTTTGCTTTTATATATATTTGCAAATATTAGAGATATTAAAAATATAAAAATAAATACTAACATAAATCCTCCTATATAAAGTTATTTAATATGTTAACAACTTGTCCTAAGTTTTCTATATATGCATAATGTGTTCCAGGTAATATTATAAGTGCGGCATCTATCATTATTTTTTCTAATTCTTTAGCATCATTTACTGGAGCTTCTGTATCTTGATCTCCCCAAATTAATAATGTAGGTTCTTCTATTTCTCTAGCGTATTTAGATAAATCTTCATTTACTACTTCTACTAGTGTTTGTCTCATTATTGGACTAGCTGCTTTATAGTCACGTGATCCAATAAATTTTTTCATATATTCACCTATTCCATTCATACCTGGTAGTTTTTTTAATCCTTTTAATACTTTTACATAGAATGGTAAATTTTCTTGTACCCTTATACATGGGCTTCCAAATAGTACTAGTTTTTCAATAGCATTTCTAGCAGAATATCTAATTGCTACTCTGCCTCCAAATGAATGTCCCATAACTATTGGTTTTTTTATTTCTAGTTTTTTTACTAATTCTTCTAGCATTTCTGAGTATTTATCAATATTCCAAGTTTCATGTGGTTCTTCACTTTCTCCAAAACCTGGGAAATCTAATATAGTAATTCTAAATCTATCAGAAAAGTTATCACCAATAAATTTCATCATTTCTATATTTTGTCCCCACCCATGTAAAAGTAAGATATCTTTACCTTTTCCATATTGTATATAATTTACATCTAAATCTTTCACTTTTATTTTCATGAAATCACTCCATTATTATTATATCACAACATGTAGTTTTATTAAAAAGAAATCACTTACTTTACACTAAAAAAGAAGTATTTCTACTTCTATTTTATTTTTTCTATTCTATATAATGTATAATCTTCATCTGAATTTTTTATAAATGTATATTCAAATGTATTTAATCTAGAACCATATTTAGATATTACTTCATATACATTTGCTTGTCCATTTTTGATTGATACGCTTCCTAAACGATAATCTTTATTAGAATTAGTATATACATCTGCTTTTGTCGCATCATTTCCATTACCATTATATTCAACATAGAATACTTTTCTAGTAATTATTATTTGATCTTCTTCTAATACTGTTTTAGTATTTGTAGTTATATAACCTGATTTATAATTACTTGTATTTACTGGAATATTATATGTATATATATCATTTACTTTATCATAATTTATTTTTATTGTATCATTCATAATAATAGTAATTGGATTATATTTAACATTTGTTCCAAACATTTTTTGATAGTTTCCTTTTACTTTATTACCAGGAATAGATTGATTTGTATTTGAAGGAATTAAATCTGATGCAACTGATGCATATAATAATGCATTTGGATCAAAGTTTTTTATACTTAGTTTTTTATTTTTATAAATATATCCAAAGTAATTTGAACTATTATTATTAAATGCAGTATCTAGTTTTTCTAATGTACTTGATATTTGATAAAATGCATTTAAATTTATTTTTACGTCATTTACTATTGTAACTACTTTAGCTTCTTCTTTCTTAGCTAATAATTTATCATATGCAATGTAACCACCTAGTCCTAGAATAAGTATTATTAATATAACTATTGTGGTTACATATGGTTTTTTATTATATATTTCCATTTAACCCTCTCCTATTCTCTTACATTATAGTTAATTTTAAGAAAATATTCAAGTAAAATAAAAAAAGATATTAGTTAATATCTTTTAATTTTGTAAATACTTTTTCTAAATCAGAATCTTCTTTTATTTCTGTCATAGTTAATAAATCAAATATAGGTTTTCTCATTTTATAATCATGTAATAATTCTTTTGTATTATTCAAAAATTTTATTATTTGTTCTCTACTATATGTATAATTACAATCTTCATCTATTAATCTATCTATTGGGATAGTTATTCCCATTGCCTTTTTTAAACTTATTTTGTTTTTTACTTGAACTTCATCTGGATAATCAGAAAATCTTTTAGTTGGATGATTTCCTAATTCAATCATTTCAGATATACTTTTTAAATTATATTCTAGTGGTGGTTTTAATACTGTATCTATAGTTTTTATATCATCTTTAGAAAAAATAAATGATAAAGAATCTCTTATATATATTTCAAAAGATGTATAATCTTTATAATTTTCATCATTATTATATGGTGAATTATTTTTTCTAGAGTAATCACATAAAGAAATATAATCCATACCATTCCATCCAGCATATCTTTTATTTGTATTTTTTATATGTTTTTTTGATAAAATATATCCACTAGATAGTATTTCTTCTAGTTTTATAAGTGTTAATTCTATATCAAATGGATTATTTTTACCATATGTATCTATTGCGTGTAAACAGCAATTATCTAATGTCATATTATCCCCTCTAACGGATACATATTATATCATATTTTAGTATTTTTGTAAATATAATTGACTTTATGAATTCAAACAATTAGAATATTTTCTAGGTGATATTATGAAGTTATTATTCGCTACTGGGAATAATTATAAGTTTAATTTAATGAAAGAAAGATTACATGAATTAGAAAAAATTGAATTAGTTAATCCTAAAATGTTAGGAATAGATATTGATGTAGTTGAAGATGGTAAGACTGCTGATGAAAATTCTTTAAAGAAAGCTAAGGCTTATTATGAAGCTACTAAGTTAGCTACAATAGCTGAAGACTCTGGTCTTTATATTGATAAGTTTAGTGATGATGAGCAACCAGGATTATTTGTGAAAAGAGTGAATGGTATTGAAGATTTATCTGATGAAGAAATACTTGAATATTATATTAATAAGTTAAATGAACATGGTGGAGAGAGTTTAGCTCACTATTCTACTGGAGTAGCTATTATTAATGAAGATGGAGAAGTATTTACTGATATTGATAGAGAAAGAGATTTCTTATTAACTTCTGAGAGATGTGAAGCTAAAGGAGTTAGTGGTGGTGTACTTGGTTGTATTAGTTATGATTTAGATGCGAAGAAGTATTTTAATGAAAGAACTGTAGAAGATGAGAAAGAACATTATAAAGTACTAGATGAAAAGTATAGACAACTCGTTAAAAAATATATATTAAAAGAAAAATAAATTCAAAAAAATGAATTTATTTTTTTATTTTGTATAAACTTTTTGAAAAAATGTTAATAATATATTAGGAGCATATTTATTGAGGGGGGATTTTATGAAAAATTATGGATATCAAAATGAATATGACTTTGTAAATTTATTTAATGGGAAGTATTTAAATGAGTTAGATAGTAATTCACAATTATTTCTAAAAGATTTGTTTTGTGAAAATATAGACAACGAAGAAAAAATAAAATCATGGAAAAACAAAATTAATCAAAAAGCTGATATTTTTGTAAAATATAAAAATTATATTAAAAGTATTAGTCTAAAATGCGGTAATAGTAATTCTATTCATAGTGAACCAATACAGGAGTTTAGAAGATACTTAGAAAAATTAGGTATTCCATATAAGGTAATTGATAAATATGTTAGTTACCATTATGGATATTTGAAAGATGAGAATTATGATACAAATTTTTCTATATCATTAAGTTCAGAAGAATATAAGAAATTGTATCAAAGTGAAATAGATATTTTTAATGCATATATTAATAAAACAAGAATAATTGTAGATATGATTGATAGATTTATAATTAGAGGACGAAATTCTGATTATGATATTGATGCTTTAGTTAGTGGTACTATTGATGATTATGTTTGGATTATGAAATATGATTTATATGATCTTATATTATCTGATAGACGTAAAGATATTACTTCACCTCATACTGCTTGTATGACAATAGGACCAAAAGGAAGAAATGTAAATGGGCAACTAGAAAGAAAAGAGGATAGATATAGGGTTGTGGTTAGATGGAATTATATAAATGAAAGTATTAAAAAATTTAATAAGAGTAAGCTGTGATGGGGGTTCTTTCCCTATTTGCTCCATGCATAAAAAAACTAGTCTTTTGACTAGTTAATCTCAAATGGAGCGA
>CACZQV010000008.1 GCA_902783435.1 uncultured Erysipelotrichaceae bacterium
CAAGTACTTACAAACATCTACATCTTCTTGTACATCTACTATTTTTAATCTTTCTATAGAATAATTATTCTTTAATTCTTCTATTAATTCTTTTTTAATATTAGTTACTTCATCATAAGATTCTATTCTTTTTTCATATAACCATGAAAACAATTGATCAGCATGAAATTTCTTAGAACCAATAGATATAAAATAATCTTCCATATCTTTTAAATTTAATCCATAAATACTTTTCATACAACACGCTCCAAACTATTTATATTATACAGGATAAAAGCAAATACTCCAAGTATTTGCTTATATTAATCCAATTCTAAGTACTTTGTCTTATAAGTATCAGTATCAATTACTTCAGTACCATCAACAGTATGAGAATTATCTTCTTGATCTGTAATTGTACCATCAATAGCTTCAACATATCCTTTAATAATTCCATCATAGAAATTAAATGTACTAGTAGTTTCAATTCCTTCACGTTTAGCTTGAATTATTATAGATGTATTATCAATAGTACCATCTTTAACACCTAATGTTACAATTCCACCTTCATTAGATATACCATTACCTTGAGTACCAATTATTGTAGCACTCTTAATTATTACTTCAGCACCTGACATTACATGAACAGTACCTCTTGCAAGAACTCCTAATGAAGATTTTCCACTTGTATCAGATGATAAATATGAATTTCCAGTAATTTCTACAGTACCAGCAGCTATATAAATAGATTGTTTATCACCATGAGAATTAACTGTAACATTATCAAGTTTTAAATAACCAGCATTATTATTAATAGTAGAAGCAGCATTACTAGAGTTTAAAGTTCCATTTTTAATAGTTATATTTCCACTATTTTCAAATAAAGCTTTACTACCACTATTAGCAGTTAATGTATGATTATCTAAATCAATAACTATATTTTTACCAGTATCTATATTTAAATTTGTTCTAACATCTTTCAAAATAGTTATTGTAGTAGAAACACCTGAAGGACATGCATCAATAGCATCTTGTATAGTGTTATAAGTATCATCACCTATTTTAGCAACACCACTATAAATAGGTTCCCAATGTGCATAATATGTTACGTCATTATCTACAATAATATCAGCTGAAATCTTTATACCATCAATTGGATCAGTATACCAACCAAGGAACCTATAATCTACTCTGGAAGGACTAGGTAAATTACCTATAGTATTTCCTGATATTATAGTTCTTGAAGTCTCAGATACTGTTCCACCATTTGGATTAAATGTAACTGTAACACCTTTAACTAAATATGCTTTATTATAAGTTACTCCATCTATTACTTCATTTTCATTAGTTAATAACATACAAGATATTTCTTTATCAACAATTTTTGAAACATTATTTATAGCTTTATTTTCACCATAAATCACACCATCATAATAATTAACATTACCAGTAGTAGTTAAACCATAATCATGACCTCTAACTACTATTGAAGAATCTGGATCACTATTCTTTGTACCAATTGTCAAACTACTAGCATTTTGAATTGCATTAGTACTTCTAGATATAATTGTACCTCCAGTTATTGTTGCTGAACTACTAGCTTGAATTTGTAAAGCAGCACGCGCTGAACCAGTATTTTCTAAATAAGTATCACCTGATATATTAACAGTACCCTTATCAATATAAATAGCTTGTCTATCACCTGTATTGACAACATTACCACCACTAATATTTAAAACTCCACCATTCCTTACATTGATAGCTCCGGCTTTTTGTGCAGTAGAACTAATATTACCACCACTAATATTAAGTACTCCATTAACTTCAAATATTGGATTATTATCTGTACTATTACCAACAGTATGATTTCCAATATCTAACGTTACATTCTTTCCACTTGGTATTGTAACAAAGTCACTAGTATTTTGAAGTAATATAATAGTACCAGTACCAGTAAGACGACTAACTGCTGCAGATATAGAACTAAAAGATTCACCATTATATAAAGCTACTCCCTCAGCCCATTGTGCATATAAATGAACTGTTTCATTAGGAGTAGAAGTTAAATCTGTAACTAACGCTCCATCTCCATATCTAGTACCACTACCATCTATTTCTGTATTCCATCCTGCAAAACTTAAACTTCCATTTGTAAAAGAATTAAGAGTTAATCTACTACTTTCACCAAGATTAAATATTTGATTTGTTTCTTCATCTAATCCATTATTACTATGAAATATAACCATATATGAACTAGTACCTATATTTAAATAAACTTTTCTATTAACTGTTGAAGTATATTTACCAAAAGTGAATGTTACTAAATTTAAAGATAATAAAAATATTATTAATACAAAATTAATAATCTTAATTTTTTTCATAACACCACTCCTTTCAAATATACTTTTATTTTTAAATATTATCTTGTACAGCTACTATATCTATTTCAAGTTCTCTATTAACAACAGAACTTGCCCCACTAATTGCTTTAAAAGATAAAGTATGATTATTTACTACACTAGTAGTAGATGATATAAAACTACCACTATTTTCAAATAATATAGTTCCATTTAAAGGTTCCTTATATTCCCCATTATCTAAAGATATTCTAACAGTATCAGGTAAATTAGATATTTCTATTGAATATTTACTAGAAACATCTGAATTACTTGTAACCCTTAAAGTATAATCTATTGGATTTCCACCTGGTACTAAATCAACACTACTATCATCACCATCAAGTATTAATTCCCATTTAGCTACATCTGTTTCTCCACTACCTATAACTATAGAAGTATGTTTAGAAAAAGTCTTATTAACTAAAAAACAAGAAAAAAGAACTACAAAAAATATAATTATAAATGCAATTATTTTTTTCTCTCTATTCATACTATCACTTCCCTATAATACTTCATTATCAATTATTTTTTTATCTTTAACTTTATATTTAGAAAAAAACCAAATATATATAATACCTATCATAAATATAATAATCCATGTATAAGGTATACTAAGTAAATAACTAATAAAAGTAACACCTCTAAGTTTTAATACTAATTTACCTACAACATCTTTTTTAGTAATAAACTCATCATTAGTATTATTTCTATCTCCTTTAGTAATTATTTTATTATTATTAATATATACAATCCTATGAGTTATATAAGAACTTTTACTTTTATAAGTAATTATATCCCCTTTTTTATACTTATCACTTTCACCTATAAGTATATAATCTCCTACTTTAAGTTCAGGAGTCATACTTCCAGAACCTACTCTATATAATCTATATCCAAAAAAACTAATATTTAATATAGAACATATATTAAATATAATTACCAAAGTAAGTAAAATTGTTATAATCAAGTATCCTATTTTTTTCATACTATCATTATAACATTAATATACTTTTTTTCATAGAAAAAAAGCTAAGATTTTCTTAGCTTTTTATATTATATATTATTAATTAACTACTCAGTAGGTTCTACTTGAACACCAGTAATAGTTGCGTTAACAGTCATAGTATTTGCAGCTTCACCATCAGTAGTATCATCTGCATCACCATCTGTTGTTTCATAAGGCCATTCCCAAGTAATTGTTACTTCTTTTCCAGTTTCACCAGGAGTTAAAGTACCAGTATAAGTACCACCACCATTAAATGTTAAATTTGTTGGTTTATTAGTAGTATTACCTAAAGTAATTGTATAATCAACTCCAACTTCAGTATTTTGATTAGATAATTCAATTACAAAACTACCACTAGTTCCAGGAGCAATCTTACCATTAACTAATGTATCAGCGTCATATGTCTTATCTAAATTAATAGTAAATGTTTGATCAGAATTATCATCTTCAAATGCCCACTTAGCTACAGTTACAGTACCACTACCATTAAAACTACCTGCATACTTTGCATAAGTAGCTGCGATATAACCAGCAGTTAAACCAAATAATAGTAATAATGCAATTACTAATCCCTTTCTCTTTTTTTCTTTCTTACTTTCCACAACAATAACCACCTTTCGTTATTTTTTACCTTTTTTCTTTTTAGGTTCAGATAAATAAATATAAATACATATCATAATGATTAAACTCATTAATGTAATAAATCCAATAGGACTTTGTATAAATAATATTACAGTACCTAAACCAATTATTTTATAAAGATATTTACCTTCAATATCTTTATAACATACTATTCCAAGATCTTTAGTATTATTTGCGTCACCTTTAGTTTCAAAGCAATTCTTACCAATACTAGATATACCATTTATTCTATGAGTAGTAATATTTTTCTTATTATCTCTAAAAGAAACAATATCACCTTTACCTAAAGTACTCTTATCCACATCTTTAACTACTATTAAATCACCATAATTAAATGTAGGACTCATACTTCCAGATAATACAATAAGTGGTTTATATCCAAATATACCTGGAATTTCTTTTGGACGAAATATAGTTTTAAAAACAAGAATAACATTTACCGTTACAAATAAAACTAAAATACTAACAAAAAATATCTTAATTACTTTCATATCATATTATCCTTTTTACCTATCATCCAAATTTATTATATAATACAAATACTAAACAAAAAACAAAAAAAAACACATTTTTTGTAAAGTTTACAAAAAAAAAAAAAAAAGATTAGTTCTCTGAACTAATCGGATTCTTTATATCTTGTATTTTACCTGCATTACTATATTCTAAATCAATCTTTAAAGTATTTTGACAACCATCTATTACCTTACAATAACTATCTAAATTAAAACTAATCTTATCAAGTTCTCCATCACTATCTGCATATATTATTATTTTATTAGGAACTTCATCTACATCACTATCTTTATTATCTAATATTTTATTAATAGTATTACTAGATATATCAAGTTCATGATAAGATGTATTATCTTCATTTCTAGTACTTTTTTGATAATAAGAATTATTTATTAAATCAGAAATACTTTTACCACTAAAAAACTTATTAAATCTATATGGATTATCTACTTTTTCCCAAGACTCACCCTTCTTATAAAAAGTATTATTATTATTAAAATAACTACTATTATTATATTCAAATAATTCTAATTCATTAAATTTATCTCCTTCATATTCATAAGTATACTCATCTAAATAAACAATATATTTAAAATGATAATTATTATTCTTTAAAACCTCAGAAGAAAAATATAATGGTTTACTTTTTTCATACTGATCAGGATTAATAATATGCTTAGGTGCAAATCTTACAAGTAAAACAAGCACTAAAAAGAAAATAAAATAAAAACCAAAAAACAATATAGTCTTAGCATTTGCATTTTCTTTTAAATCATCTATAAATTTTAAACCCTTTTCAAATTTCTTTTTCATTATAAAAACCTCTTACCAATTATATTATCTTTTCCTACTCCATTAACATAACTATAAGCATCCATTATCTTTTTACCAAATGGTTTAATTTTAGTAATAACTATACTACCAGTATTACATTTTACTATAATACCATCTTTACCTACCTCAACTATTTCACCAACTAAACCATCATAGTTAGTATCACAAATCTTACTCTCAATTATTTTCATTTCTTGATCAAAAAGACAAGCATTTGCACAAGGTAGTGGAGATAATCCTCTTATTAGATTAAACACTTCCCTATTACTTTTATTAAAATCTATATGTTCTTCTTCTCTTTTTATATTATAAGCATAAGTAACTTCATCTTCATCTTGCTTAATTCTATTATTAGTACCTTCTATTATACTAGGTAATGTTTCAAGTAATAAATCCCTACCCATAATACTCAATCTATCATGTAGACTTTCTAAATTATCACTATCAAGTATTTCAGTTTCATTCTGACTAATTATATCTCCATTATCCATTTTAACATCCATATACATAATAGTAATACCAGTTTTTTTATATCCATCTATTATAGCTTTATGAATAGGTGCACCACCTCTAAGTTTAGGAAGTAATGATGCATGTACATTAATACATCCTAATCTTGGATAATCAAGAATTGCTTTAGGTATAATTTGTCCATATGCACAAGTAATTATAATATCAGGTTCTAAAGCTAATATATCATTATAATCTTCCTTAATTTTTACAGGTTGAAATACAGGAATATTATACTTTAAAGCAAGTTCCTTAACAGGCGTATTAGTTAAAATTTGTTTTCTCCCTACTTTCTTATCCGGTTGAGAAACAACACCTACTACCTCATAATTATCTATTAAACCTTGTAGTACATTAACTGCAAAATCTGGTGTACCCATAAAAACAACTTTCATTTAATCATCCCCCAATAACTTTAACCAAAGTAAATATAACTCCTAATGTAATAAATAATGATCCAAATAATAATAAATAAGACACACTACCATATTTATTAATAAACTCAGTATTTACATTTGATTCATTTTCATCATTTTCTAACTTTTCTTCTTCTTTATCGTAATAATTATCAAGTACAAGAATACTAATATCTTCTTTAGAAATATTTTCATCATATGATATATTATTACTCTTAGAATTAAGTAATCTATCTACCATTTCATATATATCAGTATCATCATCAAAATATTCATTTAAAGAAAAATCATTCTTACCTATACTCTTTCTCTTAACAAGTAATAAACTAATACATCTATCTTTTCTATGTAATAAATTCCATTCATCATCTACTAAATCTAATATTTCTTTTTTATCTGATTCACTAAATAAATTATTACTCATAAACCTTTTCAAAGGTCCAATCAACATAGAATATCTATCTTTCAAATAACTATCTTTTCTTTTTATTGTTCCAAAATATTCTTCATTCATTAAAAACTTAGAAAAATATAAAGGAGAATAACTAGAGTAATAACATCCATATACAAAATCATCAGTAAAGAACACTTTATTATCTTTAAAATCCTTATTAATAATATGAATTACATTATTTTTCGCAAAAACCTTATTAATATTTTTAAATCTATCATAATAATTTTCATATTTTTCAGGAATAAATCCATTACTTTTTATATCATCAATATATGTTGAAGAAAATCCATGTATATAATAACCTTCTTTTATATATCTATTATAAATATGTTGAAGAATTAAATCTCTGTTTTCTTCATTATCTATATCCTTAATATTTGACTTAATAATTACTATTTTACAAATTAATTTATTAATACCAAATCTAATATCATCAAAATTATCTAATTTCTTATATAGTTTTTCTAACTGTTCGATATATTCATCAAATAAATAAACATCATTAACTATTATTTTATATTTAAATAAAGCATCATAAAAAATATAAAGTGCTGCTTCATATGAATTAAATAAATTAGGCATGACTGCTCTACTTGTTTTTTGAAAATATCTTTCATTAGTTTTAATTTCTTTAATAAAACTTTTAACGTCATTTCTATCTAAATATGAATCTAACACTTTATCACCTCCTTATGATACTAAATATAACTATTTACTTCCCATATAAGTAAATACGTAATAAACTACACCACCAATAATAATTAATCCTAATACTAATAATAATATTTTTACAAATACATTATTACTATCCCAATAACCATCTCTATTTATAGAAGCATCCTCCATTAATTTTTCAGAATACTCCCTATTATTTTTATTAAATTCTAATTCACCTTTTTCTTCAGTAGAATTATTTTCATTTTCAATTAAATTTTCATTTTCATTATCCATGAGTTACACCTCTATTCTAATATTTAGAATATCATATTTTATAATATTTGACTAGGATTAAAGTCAATATCAACCTTTACCTTTACATTTGTTTTGTAATGTTCCAAAACTTTAGAAAGAATAGAATATAAATTATCATCTTTTTTATACTTTAAAATTATATTATAACGATATATATTATTAACTCTAAATACATTAGAATTACTAGGACCTAGAATATAAGTATTTAAAAGATTTTTTTCTAAACTTTTTTTTATTTTTAATGATTCAGAAAATATATAAGAAGAATCTTTTCCACTAATTCTAATATTACATAAATAATAATATGGTGGATATTTTAATTGTCTTCTAATCATCATTTCTTGTTTATAAAAAGATAAATAATCATGATTCTTTACTAAATCTATTGCGTAATGATCTGGATTAAATGTTTGAATAACTACTTCACCATTATTAGTACTTCTACCACTTCTACCAGACACTTGACTAAGTAAAGAGAAAGTATTTTCACTACTTCTAAAGTCTGGAATATTTAATGATGTATCTGCATTAATTACTCCTACCAAAGTTACATTAGAAAAATCAAGTCCTTTAGATACCATTTGTGTACCAAGTAAAATATCATATTCATGATTTTTGAATGATTCAATCATCTTCTCATGCATACCTTTTCTACTAGTTGTATCATAATCCATTCTAAGTATTTTAACACCTTCGAATAATTTATTTAATTCTTCTTCGATTTTTTGAGTACCAACACCTAAATTATTAAGCGATTTCTCATGACACTCAGGACAAGTATCATATACTTTTTCTCCATATCCACAATAATGACATCTAAGTGTATTACTACTTTTATGATAAGTTAAAGTAATATCACAATTAGGGCATTTAAAAGTATATCCACAATTTCTACAAGTAACAAAACTAGAATATCCCCTTCTATTAAGAAGTAAAATTATTTGTTCATTTTTCTCTAATCTCTCACTGATTTTAGTAATTAATTCTTTAGAAAAATGTCCACGTACTTTTTTCATAGATAAATTCATATCTATTATTTCTACTTTAGGTAAACAACCATTAACTCTATGAGGAAGTTCTAACAACTTATAAACACCCTTACTAGCTCTAGCCATAGATTCAAGTGAAGGAGTAGCACTTCCAAGTACTACAGGACATTTATGATATTTAGAACGAAGTAATGCAATATCTCTAGCATGATATCGAGGTGCAGGGTCACTTTGCTTATAAGTATCACTATGCTCTTCATCTATAATAATTACCCCTATATTATTAAGAGGGGCAAATACAGCACTTCTAGCTCCAATAACAATATCTACTTCACCACGAGATATTCTTCTATATTCATCATATTTTTCCCCATCACTTAATCCAGAATGAATAGCCGCAATTCTATTTCCAAATCTTTCACTAAAACGATTAATCATTTGAGGAGTTAAACTAATTTCAGGAACAAGTACTATACTAGTCTTACCAAGATTTAAATAATGATCAATTATTTCCATATACACTTCAGTTTTCCCACTACCAGTAACTCCATATAATAAATAAGTAGATGGATTTGAATCAATAACACTATTAACTACTGAACTCTGCTCATCAGTTAATTTCTTTTTAACAATATCTAAATCTTTATAATTAACACGATAATGTTCTATCTTTTCTTCTAATAAAATATTTTTTTTCAACAATGTATTTAAACTACTAAGAGAAATATCCACAAGTTCACTTCTAAGTACTTTAGATTTTTTCAATACCAAATTAATTATTTTATTTTGTGATTCATTAAACTTAATAGATTTATCATACTCTTCATTTAATTTATAATAAGTATCATATTTTATATTAACAGAACTATTACTTTTAGCTTTTAAAGCTTTAGGTAACATAACTTGATAACAACTAATCAATGTAGATAATGTGCTTTTACTCATAACTTTACCAAGTTCTAATAATTCACTATTTAATACAATATCACTATCTACTACATCTATTATTTCTTTTAATTCATGATCTGTACTTTTAGATTTATTTATCTCTAATACAAATCCTTCTAAAGTCATTCTTCCAAAAGGAACTGATACTCTAATTCCAACTTTAATTTTAGAAATAAATTCAAGCGGTACTAAATAATCAAATACCTTATCAACCATCTTATTAGATATTTCTACTAACACACCAATAATCAAAGTATCACCTCCACATATATTTATTATATCAAAAAAATAAAGAAACCAGTAAAACTAGTTTCTTATATTATTTCTTCATCTTCTTTATCATCATCAAATATCACTGAAACATCATCAGTATCATTATCTATTTCAGTTGGTTTATGACTTTCTACATATAAAGCTATCATAATAGTGAATAATACCACAACAGCTATTAATATTATTATAAGTATCATATAATCACCTATTTAAATAATCTTAAAACATCATTAAATGTAATAACTACCATTAATAACATTAATAATATTAAGAATACAGCATGTATTTTGTTTTCTAACTCTGGTTTTATTGGAGAACCTTTAATTTTTTCAATAATTATAAATAATATATGTCCTCCATCAAATGCTGGAATTGGAAGTAAATTAATAAATCCAACATTTATACTTAAAAAAGCCATTAAATATAAAAGATTAGCAATTCCTGCACTTCTTTGTTGACCAACTACAGAATATATTCCAACTGGTCCTGATAATTGACTTAAACTAATTTTACCAGTAAATAAATATCCTACTGTAATAAACATTTGTTTAAATATAGATTTAGTCTTTTTATAAGTATAAACAAAAGCTCCACCTAATCCTTTAGTTTTCTTATTATCAATACCTATACCATATCTATAAGTTTCTTTTCCATTTTCTTTTATCTTTTTAGGTTTAATCTTATAAGTAATAGTTTTATTATCTTTATTTTTTACAACTATAGTATTTTTCTTATTAGGTTTAGCAATAGCTAAGTATAATGAAATATCATCACTAGTAGTAACCTTATTACCATTAATTTTAACTATTCTATCTCCTTTAACCATCCCAACTTCATAAGCAGCTGAATTCTTTTCTACTGAAGCTACTACAGGTTTCATTGTAGATCCACCCCATATTAATGATATAAAGAATAATACTATTACTGCTAATATAAAGTTATTCATAGGTCCAAATAACATTATTAAAAATCTTTGCCAAGCCTTTTTATTTTGTAATTGCATATTCTTAGGAATCTTAGCTTCTTTATCATTTTCTAAATCTTCCCCTGCTAATTGACAAAATCCTCCAATAGGTATAGCTCTTAAATTATATTCAGTTTCTCCTTTTTTAAAACCACATATCTTAGGTCCCATACCTAAAGCAAATTCATATACATAAACTCCATTCCATTTAGCTAATATAAAATGACCAAATTCATGTACAAATACAATAACACCTAAAATAAGTATAAATAATAATAAATTAATAATAATTGACATATTTTATCCTCCTATAATAATCCAAGTAAAATAATAAATGCTAGAGTTACAAATACTAAACTATCAAATCTATCTAATATTCCTCCATGTCCTGGAATAATATCACTAAAATCTTTAACATCATAATATCTCTTAATAGATGAGAATACTAAATCTCCAAGTTGTCCAACTAAAGCAAGTAATAATGTTAACATAATAACTAATACTAATGAGACACTTGATGATATTACAGTATTATAAAACATAGTAGCAACTATTGTTCCCATTACTACACCACCAACTAATCCTTCAATAGTTTTCTTAGGACTAATCTTAGGACATAACTTATGTTTACCTATTAACATACCAGTAAATAATGCAAATGTATCAGTAATAGTAGTTATCAATAATAAATATATGATATAACTTAAATCATAATTACGAGTAATAATAATTAAATTAAAACTAAATCCAATAAATAATACTGATCCTATTAAGAATAACGCATCATTTAAATTATATTTCTTAGTATCATTAATAAATACCATAGGTGTAATAAATAAGAATATAATAGAAGCCATTACTCTATAATCAAACTTATGATAAAACTCAATTGACTCTGTATTATATAAACAGAAATATATAGTTAATATATATGCAAATATTTTTAAAACAATTGGAAATTTTTTTCTACTTTCACGTACTCTAAGTAACTCATAAAGTCCTGCGATACTAAGTACACTCATAAATATTGCGAAAGGAAGTTCTCCTATTACTAAAAATGGTATAAATATCGCAATTATAAGTATTGCACTA
>CACZQV010000009.1 GCA_902783435.1 uncultured Erysipelotrichaceae bacterium
AATAATCACAATAGCGTCGTTATGCATTACACAATACATATTTTTTCCGACTTCTCCTAAACCACCTAAAACAATAATCTTTGTTTCATTGGTTTTGTCTTTGTTCATTTAAATCTCCTTTCTTTTTTTTTCATAAAGAACTGACTAGAAAATTATACTATATTTTTTTGATTTTGTCTATTTTTAAGTAAAAAAAATGTGTAAATAATGTATTTAAAAATTAATTTGGTTATGTTATACTTATAATAGTGGGAGAGTAGAATATGAGAAGATATAAGAAAAAGAATAGTTTTAAATTTTTTTTATTTGTTTTTATATTTGTAATGGTACTAGGTTATGCTTTATTAAGTACTAATTTAAACATAACTGGTATGGTTAATCTTAGACATCAAAATTTTAGTATTCATTGGGTTCCAAATAGTATAGAAGTAAATGATAAATCAATATCACAAGAAGAACCTATTTTAAGTGATGATAATACGACTATTTCTTATACTATTAATTTAAAACAACCAGGTGATTTTTATGAGTTTTTAATAGACGCAACAAATGATGGTACTATCGATGGAATGATAGAATTAGATGGATTAGATCCAGTAGTTAAAGATGAAAATGATGAAGTAATAGAATTACCAAGTTATTTAAAATATTCAGTAACATATAGTGACGGAAGTGATATAGAAAAATATCACCTTTTGGGCGTTGGTAAAACAGAACATTATAAAGTAAGAGTAGAATTTGATAAAGATGTGGATATAGATGATTTACCTAATGGTTCAGGACAAATCCATATTGATACAACAATTCCTTATGAACAAGCAGATGATAATGCATATGAAAGAGAACCTTTAAGTAATTTAACTATGTTACAAACAGGACCAGAAGTTAATGCTAAATTAAAAAGATTAGCAGGTAATACTGAAATAACTCCTGAGATGGTAGATAGAGCTCTTTATTTGGTTAATTTTGTTTATAAATATCTAAATTCTTATGGTATTATAGAACTTCCTGATGGGATGACACAAGAAGAATGGCAGGAAATGCAAAATGCTGCAGGCGATATAAGTAGTAAAATAATGGATACTAATGTTACAAGTATAGAATTTGCTGATACATTACCAAGTGAATATGAAACTGAAGATAATATAATATCTACTTCAACTTCAAAAGAACCAGTATATGCATGGTATGATAATGGAGTAATATATATTTATTCAGAAGCTGAAGAAATATATATGAATCAAAATTCATCAGGATTATTTAATGTTTTTCAAAATGTATCTAATATAAATTTAACTCGATTTAATACAAGTAAAGTAGTTAATATGAGCGATATGTTCATGGGTGATGGAGGTTTACCAAGATTAGATGTAAGTAATTTTAATACGAATAAAGTTACTAATATGAGTTATATGTTTGGTGTATGTCAAAGTATGACTAGTTTGGATTTAAGTAATTTTAATACAAGTAAAGTTACTGATATGTCTGGAATGTTCT
The DNA here is from genome assembly GCA_902783435.1 of uncultured Erysipelotrichaceae bacterium. The sequence goes on from CACZQV010000009.1 coordinate 1,498, forward strand.
TCTATAATCAACATTTATTAGATTTAAACATAAGTAGTTTTAATACAAGTAAAGTAACTGATATGTCTGCTATGTTTACTTATGATTCAAGTTTACAAAGTATAGATTTAAGTAATTTCAATACAAGTAAAGTAACTAATATGCGTAGTATGTTTTCAAGTTGTTTAAGTTTAAGAAATTTAGACTTGAGTAGTTTTAATACAAGTAATGTAGAAGATATGTATGGGATGTTCTTATATGATCAGTATTTGGCTGATATAGAGTTTGGTAATAATTTTAATACATCAAAAGTAACAAATATGAAATTTATGTTTGGTATGTGTAAATTATTAACTTCTTTAGATGTTGGTGAATTTGATACAAGTAATGTAAGAACTATGTATGGAATGTTTTCAGAATGTGCAAGTTTACAAACTTTAAATGTAAAAAGCTTTAATACAAGTAAAGTAGAAGATATGTCTGGTGTATTTTCTGGTTGTGCAAATTTAACAGGTTTAGATCTTACTAGATGGGATACAAGTAATACAACGACTATGTATTCTATGTTTGCTGGATGTTCAAATATAGTTACATTAGATTTAAGTAGTTTTGATACGAGTAAAGTAACAAATATGGCAAATATGTTTTATAGTTGTGATAAATTGAGAACTGTTTATGTATCTGATGATTTTATTACTACAAATGTTACGGATTCAACAAATATGTTTACAAATTCAACTAATATAGTAGGTGGTCAAGGAACAGTATATAATTCTGAACATATTGATAAAGAATATGCTCATATAGATGGTGGAGTAGATAATCCAGGATACTTTACTGGAAAATCAGAATATTGTGTAACATTAGATGCTAATGGTGGAACTGTTACTCCTTCAATGATAAATATAGTTTTAGGAGAAGAAATAGGAACTTTACCAACACCAACAAGAGAACATTATTCATTCGATGGATGGTATACAGAACTAATTGGTGGTATAAAAATAGATTCAACATATATTCCTACAAATCATCAAATATTCTATGCACATTGGATTGAAGATGATCATTATATAATAACATTTAATGGTAATGAAGGACGTGTAAATGAAGATTATAGAAAAGTATATGTAGGAGAAGAAATAGGAACTTTACCATCTGCTTCTAGAAGTGGATATACATTAGAAGGATGGTATACAGAAATAAGTGATGGAGTAAAAGTAGAATCAACATATATTCCAGATGAAAACATAGAATTATATGCGAGATGGGAAAAGAGTAAATATACAATAACATTTAATCCAAATGGTGGAACAGTATCACCAACAAGTAAGCAAATATATCAAGGTGATGCGATTGGAGAACTTCCAACACCAACAAGAACTGGATACACATTTAATGGATGGTATACAAGTTCTAGTGGTGGTACTAAGATAACTGAAGAAACTATTCCAACATATAATAGAACATATTATGCTCATTGGACACAAACTCCTAAATATACAGTTACATTTAATCCAAATGGTGGAACAGTAACTCCAACAAGTAGGCAAGTATATAAGGGAAATGAGGTAGGAGAGTTACCAACACCAACAAGAGATAATTATACATTTGATGGATGGTTTACTGCATCTAGTGGTGGTGATGAAGTAACTGCAAGTACTATTGTTACTGCTACTGTTACCTATTATGCACATTGGATAGAAAATCCAAAATATACAGTAACATTTAATGCCAATGGTGGAACAGTATCACCAGAAAGTAAGCAGATATATCAAGGTAATGAGATAGGAGAACTTCCAACGCCAACAAGAACAGATTATACATTTGACGGATGGCATATAGATGTAACAGATTATATTGATATAGATAGTTCATATATCCCAAATAGTGATTTAACACTATATGCCAAATGGTATCCAACTGATAAAGTAGCCGAAATAAATGGTACTTATTATAATACATTACAATTAGCATTTAATGCAGTTCCTACAACAGGAGAAATAACAACTATAAGATTATTAAAGAGTACAACAGAAAAAGCAACATTAGCAGCAGGTAAAAATGCAGTATTAAATTTAAGAGGATTTACTGTTAATAATACTTCAGATAATACAATAGTAGTTAATGGTACATTAAAGATGAATGGTGGTATTATAACATGTTCTGCTGGTAAAGGAGCAATAGATGTAACTGGTACATTAGAACTTGATAATGTAACAATAGAAGCTACGGGTTCAAGACAAGCTTTATATAATAATGGCGGTACTGTAACAATAAATAATTGTAATTTAACATCATCAGCTACACAAAGAGCAGCTTTACATAATTTAAATAATGGTACTATATATATAAATAGTGGTACTATTACTTCAACTAATCTTTATGCAATATATAATGAAAGTGGAACGATTAATATTGGTAAAAAAGATGGAATAATTGATACAAATATAATTACAGTACAAGGTAAAACTTATGGTATAGTAGCCAATAATAAATACAATTTCTATGACGGAACAATTAAAGGTGGAACATATCATGTAGGAACTGCTACTACAGGTACAACACCTACAGTTGCAAATGATACTAATGAAACAAAAATAAATGAAATAGAAACTAATTCAGAAAAATTATTGGGAACAGAGACAATAGGTTCTACTACATATAAAACATTAAAACTACAAGCAATAATTCCAAAATACACAGTTACATTTAATCCTAATGGAGGAAGTGTAGATCCAACTTCTAAGAAAATAGATATTGGTAGTCAAGTAGGAGAATTACCAACACCTACGTGGGAAAATCATACATTTGATGGATGGTGGACAGATTTAACTTCTGGGGTACCAGTAACATCAGAAACAGTGCCTGAGGGTAATGTCACATATTATGCACATTGGACAGAAATAATCGATGAATGTACTGCATTTAGAAATGATTCTTGGACTACGATTTTAAATAATGTAGATAATGATCCTACTACTTATCCAGTAGGATGTACTAAAGAAGTTGATTTAGGTTCAACATATGGTACACATACATTAAGAGTAGCAAATAATACTACACCAGCAGCGTGTAGTACTCAAGGATTTAGTCAATCTGCATGTGGTTTTGTATTAGAATTTGCAGATGTAATCACAAGACATAGAATGAATTCATCTGTAGAAGGAGACACAACAACAATAGGAGTAAACGCTAATGGTGGATGGGAATATAGTGATATGAGAGCATATCTAAATAGTACAACATATGCCTATGAAAATATAGATTATACAAGTGCAGGAATCTATAACGCCTTACCAAGTGAATTAAGAAGTAAAATAATAGATACAACAGTAGTATCAGGACATAATATGCACGATTCAACAAACTTTACAACAACTGATAAATTATATTTATTATCAACAAAAGAAGTATATGGGAAAGAAGGAACAACTAATGTAGTAACTACTGATACGGCTGAAGTGGAAACAAGACAATTAGATTATTACAAATCAAAAGGAGCAACTACGACTAATGTCTCAGATGTTATTAAACAGAATTTAAGTGGAGCAAATTATGAATGGTGGCTCCGTTCGGCTAATAGCTATAGCGTCGATGCCTTTGGCGTTATTGATTATGGTAACTTTTTCTTCTATGTAGGAAGAGAAGGTAATCATTTCTACGAATTTTCTAATTATACTTATGGTGTTTCCCCAGCATTCCGTATAGGTAAGACTTATAATGTTACATTTAATGCTAATGATGGTTATGTATCTGAAGGTAGCAGAACTATAAATAAAGGTGATTCTATTGGTACACTTCCAACACCTACTAGACCAGGTTATGATTTCATTGGATGGTATACTGGTGTAACAGATGGAACAGAAATATCATCTTCAATGGTACCAACTGGTAATGTTACATATTATGCACATTGGACTTATGCTTGTGAACAATTTGAAAATGATTCATGGACTACAGTAATGAATAATATTATAAGTAATCCTAATACTTATCCATTGGGTTGTGAAAAGCCAGTTGATATGGAAAATTTAGGTACACATTATTTAAGAATATCTAATACATCTACAGCTTCAGGGTGCAATGTTTCTGGATTTAGTCAAACAGCATGTGGTGTAGTATTTGAATTTGCAGATGCTTTTGATAGTCGAAGAATGAATCCAGGTCCATCTTCTTCACAACAAAATGGTGAAGGAAATAAAGGTGGATGGGAATATAGTGAGTTGAGATCTTATGTAAATTCAACAGTTTATAATGCTTTACCTGATGTAATAAAAAATAGAATACTTCCTACTAGTGTAATATCAGGTCATGGATCTGATGATAGTGCAAACTTTGTTACACAAGATAAACTGTATTTCTTATCAATGAAAGAAATATGGGGTGTAAATTCTACTGAATATGCTAGTTTACCTAATGATAGTGTGGGAGCAACAAGACAATTAGATTATTATGAAATGAAAGGTACTAGTATTAGTGATCCATCACCTGCAAGTAAGAGTTTTTCATATTGGTTACGTTCAGCCGATTTAAATAGTAGTAGATTCTTTATTACTTCTAGTAATGCAGGAGTGCCATGGGGTTCTTATGCTGAATACAATTCATATATTTCTCCAGCTTTCCGAGTAGGTAATAAATATACTATAGATTTTAATGCTAATGGTGGGGAAGTAAGTCCTACATCAAAAGAAATAGTAGCAGGTAATTCAATAGGTGATATGCCAACTCCTACAAGAACAGGTTATGTATTTGAAGGATGGTATATAGATATAGTAAGTGGTTTAAGGATAGATGAAAGCTATATTCCTGATTCTAATATTACATTGTACGCAAAGTGGAGAAAATTAAATTCTGAATTTGATACTGGTTCAAATGTATCACAAAAACTTAAGAAACTTGCTAATCCAGCTAATTCTTATAATGGTAGTGATACAAATATAATTTCAATAAAGCGTTCTTCAATAGAACCAACATCTGTAAACAAAGGAGAAGATAATATTATTTCTTCTAGCACGAGTGATTATCCAATATATGCATGGTATGATAATGGAACAATTTATTGGTGGAGTGAAGACGATATGCCTTTATTAAATAAGAATTCTGGAAATTTATTTTCTGGTTTTAAATCATTATCAAGCGTTGATTTAGAAGATTTAGATACAAGTAATGTAACTGATATGCATAGTATGTTCAATGGTTGTACTACTTTAACAAGTTTGGATCTAAGTGGTTTTGATACAAGTAGCGTTACTGATATGCATAGTATGTTCTATGGTTGTACAAAACTAACATCATTAAATATAAGTCATTTTGAAACAAATGAAGTTACTGATATGAGTTATATGTTTCGAGAAAGTGGTATTACTAATATTAATCTAAGTATGTTTAATTTTGAGAAAGTCGAAAAAATGGAATATATGTTCTTTAACTGTGATAATTTAGAGACAGTTAACTTAGGAGAAGTAAATAATGCAGCAATTGTAAGTACAAATAATATGTTTGATAATTGTGATGCATTAGAGAAAGTAATTGCTAGAGATTTATATTTAGGATCATCTTCTCAGCATATGTTTTCAAATACTCATATATATGAATTAGATGGAGTAGAAACATGGGATTCTTCAAAAGTAACTGATATGAGCTTTATGTTTGCTAATTCTAATATTTTAGAATTAGATTTGAGTAGCTTTGATACAAGTAATGTAACAAATATGAATGGAATGTTCAACAATATGCAATATTTAACTACTATATATGTTGGAGATGGATGGAATATATCAAATGTTACTTCTTCTTCAGTTATGTTTGGTGATTGCGATAATATAGTAGGACAAAACGGTACAAAATATAATAGAAATTATATTACTAAAACTTATGCTAAAATTGATATGCCTAATAATCAAGGTTATCTTTCTCAAAAGAATACTATTGGTGATGAATATAATGTAATATTGAATTTAAATAATAAATCAGAAAATAGTGATGTGGTTGGTTTTAAAATTTTACAAGGGGAACAACTTGGAAATTTATTGGAACCAGTAAGAGTAGGTTATGTATTTCAAGGTTGGTATACAGGTATAACTGATGGAATTGAAATTGATTCAAATACGATACCTACATCTAATGTTACATATTATGCTCATTGGATTCCTGTTGATTGTAATGGTTTTGATACAGCGTCTTGGTCAACTATCGCAAGTAACATTTCACAAAATCCTCAAGCATATCCAATCGGATGTACAAAGAATGTTGATTTAGGTGAATATGGTACTCATACAATTAGAGTAGCAAATAATACATCGCCAGATACTTGTTCATCTTCAGGATACTCACAAACAGCATGTGGATTTGTATTAGAATTTACAGATATAATTACGACACATAGAATGGATCCATACGATGAAAGTGTTTCTCAAATAGGTAATGGTAACATAGGTGGATGGGAACATAGTGAGATGAGACAATTTTTAAATAATAGTATATATAATTTATTACCTTCAGATTTAAAACAATTGATTGATGATACTACTGTTATATCAGGACATGAATCTGGTGTTTCTTCTAATTATGTTACTACTGACAAATTATATTTACTTTCACCAACAGAAGTATTTGGAACAGAAGGAACAATGAATGTTGTACAAAATGATAGCGCTAAATATTTAACACGACAATTAGATTATTATAAGCTTTCAAGAAATAGAACTAATAGTGTTGTTACGGGAGTAAAAAAATATGAAAATGATAATGCTGAATGGTTTTTCCGTACAGCTGAAAGCAATAGTACTAAGGCTTTCTATATGTTATTTTACGATGGTAATAATTTTGCTATAAATTCACCTTATGAAGGTGGTGTATCTCCAGCATTTAAATTGAAAACAAGCGAAGCTCCTGTAGAAACACATACTAATACTGATACAACATGTGGTGATAATACACCTCCAACTTGTACACTTAATTATGTTAATGTAAATAGTAATGGATTTACTTATTCATTTAGTTGTACTGATGATACACAGATTAATAGAATAACTTCATTATTTGATCATGATCCATATAATGGGCAATATAATTCAAGAACATTTGATACTATCGGTACAGTTAAGAATGGAACTATATCAAATGGAGGAAAGACTAGTACGTATACAAGTCAATGGACTACAGATAATTCTGATCCACCAGATCATAATACATGTTATTACTTTAGTTATGGTGGAGAAGATAGTTGTGGTAACTGGAATGTATATCATACAAATAGTTGTTATCAATATTAAAAAGGAAAGATTACTTTCCTTTTTTTTCTTTATTATGTTAAAATATATTTGGTGATATAAATGGGATTATTTAATAAAATTAAAAACATGTTTAAGAAATATGATGATTCAGAAGAAAAAGAAGTAGTAGAAGAACAAGTTGATGAATTAGAAGAATCTGAAGATATAGAAGAAGTAGAGGAAGATACTACAGATGAACAATCCACAGAAACTGTGGAAAAAGATAATTTTGTTGAGGAAGTTGAAGAAAAAGATTCTATCGAGGAGGAAGAACAAGAAGATATTTCAACAGAAGTTGTGGAAGAAAGTGAACCTGAAGAAGAATTAATAGAAACTGAGGAAGAAGAACCTATAGAAGAAAAAGTGGAGGAAAAACCAAAAAAAGAAAAGAAAGGATTCTTTAAGAAAAAAGATAAAGAGTCTGAAGAAAAGAAATCTGTTAAGGTATATGAAAAAGGTCTTAGTAAATCTAGACAAGGTTTTGTATCAAAACTTGCTTCTCTTACTAATAAATATAGTAAAGTTACTGATGAATATTTTGATGAATTAGAAGAAATCTTAATAATGGCAGATATTGGTGTTAAAACTGTAATGGATTTTATTGATAGACTTAGGGATAGAGTTAATAAGGAACATATTACTGATCCTTCAGAATTAAAAGAGATAATAGTAGATGAATTATTCATTATTTATGTTGATGATTCTGTTTTGAGTAATAGAATTAATTATAATGAAAATGGTCCTACAGTTATTTTATTTATAGGAGTTAATGGAGTAGGAAAGACTACTACTATTGGTAAAATAGCTAATAAGCTTATTGATGAAGGTAAAAAAGTATTATTAGTTGGTGCTGATACATTTAGAGCAGGTGCTGTTGCACAACTTGATGAATGGGCTGAACGTGTTGGTGCTGGTTTCTTTGGTAAAGAAGAAAGTGATCCTGCTAGTGTAGTATATGATGGTATAGAAAAGGCTAAATCAGATGGTTATGATGTAGTGCTTGTAGATACTGCAGGGCGTCTTCAAAATAAAGTTAATTTAATGAAAGAATTAGAAAAAATTAATAAAGTAATTGATAGTTTAATAGATGGTGGATGTTCTGAAACATTACTTGTAATTGATGCTACTACTGGACAAAATGGTATTAGTCAAGCTAAAGCTTTTAAAGAGATTACTAATATTACTGGTATAGTTTTAACTAAACTTGATGGTACTGCTAAAGGTGGAATAGTACTTGCTATTAAAGAAGAAGTAAAAATACCAGTTAAATATATTGGACTTGGAGAAACTAAAGATGATCTTCAAGCATTCGATATTGAAAAATATATATATGGGTTATTTAAGGATATGATGTAATATGAAGAAATTATTGGTTATTATACAATTTTTATTAACAATTGCTTGTTTAGTATTAGGAATTATTTATTTGGCAGGTAATAATAGATTATATTTAGATGTATTAGAAATAACTGCTGGTGCTGATTTAATACTTATGGGTATTAGTAATTATATAATTTATAAGAAAACTAAAGTTACCATTTTATATGTACTTGTAGGTATTATTATGATTATGACAGTTGTATTAAATAAGTTAGGAGTGATTTAGGTGGAGGATGTAGTTTATTATAATGAATTATATGATTTATATGGAGAACTTTTAACTGATAAACAAAGAAAGTATTTTGAAGATTATTATTTTAATAATTTAAGTTTTTCTGAGATGGCAGAAGATTATGATGTTAGTCGTAATGCTACTTTTAAACAAGTTCATATAGTATGTGAAAAGTTGGATGAATATGAATCTAAATTAAAATTATATGATAAAAGAAATGAATTATTAAAAATATCTTCTAAAATAGATAATGAAGAGATAAAAGAAAAATTAGAGAACTTAATTTAGTTCTTTTTTTTCTTGAAAATAAGTTGTTTTACTAGTATAATTTTATGTATGATAGAAAAGTAGTGAAGAGGGGATATTAATGTTTGATAGAATTACGTATATTAGTGATGAATCTTGTAAAGTTAAGCTAAAAGAAAATGCTGAAGTTACAATGAATTTAATGAATTTACATATTATCTTTCAGGATGACGTTAAAACAGTTTTAGCAGAAGTAGATGATATGGATGGTGGTTTATTAAACGCAAGATTCTTAGGAGAAATTGTAAATGGTAGATTAATAGGTGGTACTATTCGTAAACCATCATTAGATGCAAAAATTAGGGTTATTGAAAAAGAAGAAATTCCTTTAATTACTGGTAGTGATACAGATGGTTATATGAAACTAGGAGTTAGCCCTTTTTATGATGATTTTCCAGTTTATTTAGATGTTAATAATTTCTTTAGTAATCACTTTGCTATATTTGGTAATACTGGTTCTGGTAAATCTTGTGGTACTACAAGACTTTTTCAAAACATGTTTCATGATCAAAGATTAAATCCTTATAAAGCAAATGTATTTATATTTGATTCTTCTGGTGAATATTACAGTGCTTTTAGTAATTTAAATCAAATTAATAATAATTATAATTATAGATATATTAGTACTAATGAAACTGAAGGTTTAGGTGAAAAACTTAGATTACCAGTATATTTATTAAATAAAGATGATTTAGCATTATTATTACAATGTACTAGTCATTCTCAATTACCTATAATTGAGAGAATGTTAAAACTAGCACTTGTATTTAGTCAAAATGATATTGATTCTAATGCTTATAAAAATCATTTAATAGCTAAAGCTATTATGAGTATTTTATATACTAATGAAACAGCTCCTAATAAGAGAAATGAAATATTTTCAATATTAGCTAGTTGTTCTACTGATGAATTTAATTTAGAGGCACCTATTCAAGGTATTGGGTATGTTCGTAAATTTAGAGAATGTTTCTTAATAGATAATTCTGGTAACTTTACTGAAAGTGTTTTAATGAATGAATACTTAGAGTCATTTATTAAAGAAGAATATGATAGTTATGAACCACATACTGGTGTTTACTATACACTAGATACTTTAGAAAAAGCATTAAACTTTACTTTAATTAGTGAAGGTTGGTTAAGAAATGAACAAACTTATGGTGATTCAGTTACTTTAAGAGTTAGATTACATGCTTTAATAGTTGGGGATAATGCCAAATATTTTGATGTTAAAGAATATATGTCACTAGATAAATTTTTATCTTCATTATTAATTAGTGATGGTAAGAAATATCAAATAGTTAATATTAATTTAAATGATATAGATGATGATTTTGCAAAAGTTCTTACTAAGATTTATTCTAGATTAATATTTGATTTTGCAAAAGGTTTAAAAGATAGAGGAAGTATTCCTTTCCATATAGTTCTTGAAGAAGCTCATAGATATATTCAATCAGATCATGATAGATTCTTATTTGGATATAATATATTTGAAAGAATTGCTAAGGAAGGAAGAAAGTATGGTGTTATACTAGGAATTATTACTCAAAGACCTGTAGAACTTTCTGATAATGTTATTTCTCAATGTACTAATTTCTTAATATTTAAGATTAACCATCCTATGGATATTGATTATATACGTAAGACGATACCACATATTACTGATGATATTATTGAAAAACAAAAATCATTACAATCTGGTACTTGTTTAGGATTTGGTTTAGGATTTAAGATTCCTTTAATTGTTAAAATGGAAATGCCTGATCCAGCGCCTTTATCTGGTAACTGTGATGTTGTTAAAATATGGAAAGGTGCAAATTCTGTTCCTAGTGCAGAACCACCTGTAGCACCAACTCCAGTGAGTGAACCACAACCTGTTGTAGCTAATACTACGCAAGAAGTAGTACAACCTGTTACATCAGTACAAGTTGAACAACCTACTATGGTTGAAGAAAAGAAGGAAGAAGTACAAACAAGTAATGATACAGTAGTTGAGTTACCAACTGTTCCTCAAGTAGAACCTATAAAAGAAGATGAAAAGTTTGATGATTCATTTATAAAAATGACTATTGATGAACCAGCTGCAAATGATGTTAAAACTACACCAGAAGGTGGATTATCAGAAATAGCTGAAGTAAATATAAATTCTCAAGGTATGCTACAACAACCAGAAGTACCTACTACTGATGTTGGAGAACCATTACTTGAAATAGTTGATGATGATGATGAATCAACAGGAGCAGATTTTGAATAAAATAGTGTTTAACACTATTTTTTCTTTTATAAATAAATGATATTTGTTATAATATGAGTTAGGTGATATTTATGTTTGAAAGTTTAGGAGACAGATTACAAAATGCCTTACATAAGATAAAAGGTTATGGAAAAATTACTGAAGATAATATATCTGAAATGATGAGGGAAATTAGATTAGCCTTATTAGAAGCAGATGTTAATTATACAGTAGTAAAAGAGTTTACTAATAATGTTAAAGAAAAAGCTTTAGGTGAAGAAGTTGCTTCATCTATTAATCCAGGTGATTTATTTGTTAAGATTGTTAAAGATGAATTAACTGAGTTATTAGGTGGAGAAGCAGAAGAATTAAATTTAAAAGGTAATCCAGCTATACTTATGTTAGTTGGTTTACAAGGTTCTGGTAAAACTACAACTTGTGGTAAATTAGCTAATTTTTTAAGAAAAAAACATGCTAAAAAACCTTTACTTGTTGCTTGTGACGTATATAGACCTGCTGCTATAGATCAATTAAAACAATTAGGTAAACAATTAAATATAGAAGTATATGACGAAGGTAAAAGTGATCCTGTTAAGATTGCTAAAAATGCTATAGAGTATGCAAAAGAAAACAAGTATGATTATGTACTTATAGATACTGCAGGACGTCTTCATATAGATGAAGAATTAATGGAAGAATTGCAAAATATTCAAAAGGAAGTTACTCCACAAGAAGTACTTTTAGTAATAGATTCTATGATGGGACAAGATGCAATTAATGTTATTACAGGATTTAATGACGCTTTATCTTTGAGTGGAGTTATTTTAACTAAGTTAGATGGAGATACTAGAGGTGGTGTTGCACTTTCTGTTAGACATTTAACTAATGTACCTATTAAATTTATTGGTGTTTCTGAAAAATTAGATGGACTTGATTCTTTTGATCCAGAGAGAATGTCAGGAAGAATCTTAGGTATGGGAGATATTATTTCATTAGTAGAAAAAGCTACTGAAGAAATTGATGAAAAAGAAGCTGAAAAAACTGCTCGTAAGATGCAACAAGGTAAATTTGATTTAGAAGATTTCTTATCTACTATGAAACAGATAAAGAAACTTGGTCCAATTGAAAATTTAATTAAAATGATTCCAGGAGCTAAAAAGATGGGTCTTAATAATGTACAAGTAGATCCTAAACAAATGGCTCATATAGAAGCAATAATACTTTCTATGACGCCTAAAGAAAGACGTAATCCTGATATTATTAAAGCTAGTAGAAAGACTAGAATAGCTAGTGGTAGTGGTACTTCTGTACAAGAAGTAAATAAATTACTTCAACAATTTGATCAAATGAAAAAGATGATGAAGGGTTTTTCTAATGGAAATATGAAATTACCTTTCTAATTGTCTTGTAATATGATTCAAAAAATGATAGTATATTATGTATAGGAGGAAGAATTATGAAAAAAAGAGGTATTGTTTTAGCAGTAGCAGTAGTTGCATTAGTTGCTTTCGTTACTGGATGTGGTAAGAAAGAAACTTTAGTATGTACTCAAACTACTAGTGGTGTAGATATTACATTCAATATTGGTTTTGATGGAAGTACTATTACTACAATGGATTTTGCTTATGATATGGATTTATCTAGTTATTCTGATACAACAATCAAATATCTTGAAAAACAAGATTGGTGTTCAACAGTTAAATCTAGTATGAGTGAATACAAAGATGCATTTACTGATTGTAAAGCAGAAATCAAAGATAAGAAGTTAAACGTTGCTTCTACATTAAATGTAGATAAAGTTGCTAAAAGCGCTTTAGGAAAAATGAAAACTTCAAGAGCAGCTAAAAAAGAATTAGAAGCTGAAGGTTATACTTGTACTATTAAATAGTAGAAAAAAAGATATTTTATAATATCTTTTTTTTATTGATAGTAATATGTGATATAATTTTATTATGGTGGTAATATGGAATTTATATTAGTTGATGAACAAGGAAAAGAACAATTTTATTCAATACTAGAAAAATTGAAAAATGATAATTTAGAAAATGCCAATGTATTAAGTAAATCATATACGGATTATGTTGGTGATGGTTGGCATGATAATCCAATATACGAAGAAGCTATGAGAAAAAATAGGATGATTGATGAAAGCATAAATAAGATGTTGCAACAAGAAAAATTATTAAAAATTGTAAGTGATAAGTATAATGATAAATGTGTAAATATTAATGATATAGTTGAAGTTGAATTTATATATTCAGATGATGATAAAGAGATTGAAAAATTAAAATTAACTGGTAAATTTATTCCAGATACTGATTTAGAAATAAAAGAAGTTACTTTAAATAGTCCGGTTGGGAAGGCTATTTATAAAAAAAAGATAGGTGAATGTTCTTCATATACAGTCTTGGATAGGGAAGTAAAAATTAGGATAATAGGAAGGGGTTAATATGATTTCGGATATTAATTTAAATTTATATAGAGTTTTTTATGTTTGTGCAAAAAGTAAAACTTTTAGTGAAGCTTCAGATAAATTATTTATTTCTCAACCTGCTGTTAGTAAACAAATAAAGGAATTGGAAGAAATATTAAATGTAAAGTTATTTCATCGAGATAGTAAAGGTTTAAAATTAACTGAGGATGGTATTAAGTTATTTGATTATGTAGAGAAATCATATAATTATTTAACTGCAGGGGAAAAATTAGTTACTGAAAGCAAAGATATAGATAATGGTGTAATTAAAATAGGAGCTCCTAGTCATATTTCTTCTTTTTATTTAGTAAATATTATTTATGAGTATCGTAAGTTACATCCTAATGTTACTTTTCAAGTAATTAGTGCTTCTACTAATGAATTGATACGAGAACTAGAAAATCATCAAGTTGATTTTGTAATAGATAGTTCTCCTGTTGATATATTACCTAATATGAAAATTAAAAAGTTAAATACATATGATACTTGTTTTATAACAAATATTGATGATAATGAATCTGATTATACTAAGCATGATTTTGTTATGCCACTTAGTAAGAGTTCAATGATGAAAAATTTGAAATATGAATTGGATAAAAAGAATATTCATTTGAATATGGTATTGCAAGTTGATACAACAGATCTAATAATATCTTCAGTTGTTAATAAGATAGGTACTGGATATGTAATTAGGGATGTTGTTGAAAATGAATTGAAAGCAGGAATACTTAAAGAGTTTGATATGAATTTTAAATTACCTAAGATAGATATTAATTTAATATATATAGATGATTATTTAACAAATTTATCAAAATATTTTATTAAAAATTACATTTTGATGTAATTTTTTTTAATTTCATAGTATAACTACTAGTTATATATAATTAACTTATTTATAATTTACAATTATAAATATTTAACCTATAATTAACGTAAGGAGAACAAATATGAGTAGTTTTAAATTAATTGCGTTGGATATAGGTGGTACTTTATTGAGTGATGATAATACTGTGTCTATTGAAAATGTTAAAAGTCTAAAATTGGCAAAAGAAAAAAGTATAAAGATTTCTTTAATGACTGCTAGAGAATATTCTTCTACGAAATATATTAGTAATCTAATTGATTGTGATTATGGTGTGTTTAGTAATGGTAATCACGTATTTGATTTAAAAAATATGAAGTCTTTAAAGTTAACTTATATTGCTAATGATGCTGTTAGGGAAATATATGAATTTTGTAAGCAAAAAAATTTGTATTTTCATATCAATCTTGAATATGAAGAAATATCAGATGAGTTGGACTATTTTTGTTTGAAACATATTTTACTTAATAAAAATTATCCTGAACATTTGAAGAGTAATTGTCATGTTGTTAAGGAATTAGTTGATTATATTAAGAACAGAAATGTTGCTAAGATTGTTATAGTTTCAGAAGAAAATATGAATGGTTGCTTAAAAGAAATAGCACCAATACTTAAAAAATATAATCTATTTATAACAGAAAATAATAGTAATTTATATGAGAGTATATTGGATAAAACTATTAACTATATAGAAATAGGTGCTTGCAATGATAATAAATCTACAGGTTTAAGATATTTAATGAACGAATTAGAAATTGATGAAAACAATGTTTATGTTTTCGGAGATGGAGTAAATGATTATGAAGTTTTAAGTGATTTTCCTAATTCAATATGTATGTGTAATGGTGATGATTCTGTAAAGAATATAGCAAGATATGTAACAACAAGAGATAATAATAATTCAGGGGTAGCTGAAATGGTTAAAAAAATTGTAAGAGGTGATATATAATGCAAATTGCTGTTGAGGGTATGGATGGTGTTGGGAAAACTACAATAGCTCGTCATATAAGTGAAAAATTTGGTTATGAGTTTATAGAAAAACCATTGCATTATTTTTACAATGATGGTGCTGAAAATAATTATGCGGATTTAATGACAGTTGCTAATAGGATGTATGATGTAGATGATAGTTTTATGAGAGCATGGTTTTTTAGTCTAGGGAATGTGTATTGTACTAGAGTGTTGAAGGATAAAGATATCGTAATAGATAGACATCTAGTATCTACTTACTTTTGGAATGGTGATGAAGATTCAGATCCATTATTTAAATGTATTGTAGATTATTGTGGAAAACCTGATTTAACTATATTACTTTATGCTACTAGTGCTACAAGAATGAAGAGATTGGCTAAAAGAAATGCAAATGATCCAGATTTATTAGATGATGACAAAAAAGTTGACGGTTATGAAAAAATGATTAATTTTTTAGATAGATTTGATCTTCCTTATGTAGTAGTTGATACTAATAATAAAACATTAGAAGAAGTAAAAGATGAAGTAGATATAATTATGAGTAATTTTAGAAAAAAAGGAAATTCTTATTTGAAAAAATATGAGGCTTAATTTTATTGGAAATGGTTCTGCATGGAATATTAAATTGAATAATACATCTGCTTTTTTTAAAGATGAGGATAATATGCTTTTAATAGATTGCGGAGAATCAGTAGCAAGAGAAATAATAAGATTAGATTTATTAAATGAAATTAATAATTTATATATTTTAATTACTCATACTCATTCTGATCATATTGGTAGTTTAGGAACATTATTATTTTATTCTAAATATCATAAAAAGATAAATAATTATTTGATTGTACCGAATGATAATGTGTATGAAGATAATATAAAAGCTTATTTAAAAATATCTGAAATTTCTACTGAAATTCAGTTCGAGAATGATGAATTTCTAAAAAATAGGTTAGGACTTAATGAATTTCAATTTTTGAAAGCAACGCATGTTAAATCTATTCCATGCTATTGCTTTATATTTGAAGATGAAAACAACTTATTATATTATTCTGGTGATAATAGTAATATTGAGTATATTAAGAAATATATAAAGATTCCTAATTCTATTATATATACAGAAGTTAGTAATAATCCTAGATTAATAGAAGAACATCTATTTTTTAATACATTGTTAGAAAATACAGATTTTGAAGATCGAAAAAGAATTTATTTGATGCATTTAGATCAAGATTCAGATGAAAAAATATATGAAGACTATGGTTTTAATATTGCAAAGCAATATGTAAAAAAATAAATATTTATTTTAAAAAGAAAGAGGGAAGGTAAAATATGAAATTAAATAAACAAGGATATGAACAATATTTAAAAGAATTAGAAAACAAAAAAAGGGAATTAGCTGAAATAAGAAAATATAAGGGTGAAGTAGCAATACATCAAGGTGATAATTGGCATGATAATCCAATACTATATCAGTCAGAATTAAAGGAAAAGGCTTTAATGACTGAGATTAAAAAGATGAAAGAAGAATTAGAAAAAATTGAAATAGTAGATAATTTATCAGATAAAAATTTGGTAGATATTGGAGATATTGTAAAAGTTGATATGATTACAGATGATGATATTAATGAAATTATTTTTAAATTAGTTGCACTTGCTCCGGAATGTGATAGTGATTCTGAAATCACAAGTGTAACTATTGATAGTCCAATAGGTAATGCAATGTATCGTCATAGAATAGGTGAAACTGTTACATATGAAGTTAGAGATAATTTATTTGAATTAAAATTAAAAGAAAAAATGAATTTGAATGAAGAAGATAAACCTAAAAAATTAATTAAAGATGATAATAATTAGAGGTGTCGTATGGAAATATTAAGTCCTGCAAGTAATTTGGAACATATAAAAGTAGCAATAGACCATAAAGCTAATGCTGTTTATGGCGGTTTAAAAAATTGGAATGCAAGAAATAAAGCAATTAATTTTACTACGGATGAATACAATTATTTAATAGATGAATTACATAAAAATAATATTAAATTCTTTTTAACTTTAAATATATTGATGCTAGATGATGAAATTGAAGAAGTTATTAAATTCCTAAAGAATAATAAACTTCCTGATTCATTTATTGTTGCTGATTTAGGTTTAATTAGAAGATTACATAGAGAGTTTCCTAATGTACCATTACACTTTTCTACACAGTTTGGTTGTCATAATATTGATGATGTTAATTATGTAAAATCACTTGGTGGAGAAAGAGCAATTTTAGCTAGAGAATTAACTTTAGAAGAATTGAATAAAATATCTGATAATACCGATATTGAATTGGAATGTTTTATTTGGGGATCTCAATGTTTAAGTTTTTCTGGATTATGCTTTTTTGGAACACTAATTAATGGTGGTGGAGGTAACCGTGGTAAATGTATGATAACATGTAGAGATTTGTATTCTATTAATGGTGATTTAGGACATTATTTATATGTACCAGATATGGATTGTATAAATTTAAAGAGTAAACTTACTAATATTGATTGCTTAAAAATAGAAGGAAGAAGACGTAATCCGATTGAAATAGCTAAAATATTAGATACTATTAATAATAATATTAAATCAAAAAGAGAAACTGGATATTTATATGGTTTAGATATTGATAAGAATAAGTTGTATGAAAAAATAAATAAAAGAATTAAACCGGTTATGAAAGCAAAAGAATTATTAGATATTTCACCTAATGATATATGTATTGAATACTTATATGATATTCCTATTAGATTTTCTAATGAATATGATAATGATAACGTAATGTATGTTTATACTGAAGTAAAAAAGAATTATCTTATTAATAAGAAAAACCTTATGATTGATTTTGTTCTAAAAGATAATTTTATATGTGAAGCTTTATTGGTTAATAATAGAGGTAATGGTCATACATTTTATGGTGATTCTAATAACTTAATAAAATTAGATATAGATAGTTTTATAAATGATATAGAAAAAGAAAATTCAAATATAAATATTTATAAAATAAAATATAAACGTGGTAAGACTAGTGATTTATTTATTAGTTCAGATTTGCTATTTGAAATGAAAGATTATATATTAAAAGATTGTGCAGTTAATAAGTTGAATAGAATTAAAAACGATTTAAAAATTAATGAATTATTATTAGAAACAGCTGATTTAAGTGTTATAAATAATTTTATTAACGAAGATAAAATAAGAATAATTTATGATATAGCTACTATTAATAATTTAAAAAAGATAGAATCTGTTATTAATATATATGGAGATAGAATAATTTATAAATTACCATTGTTTAATTGGAATAGCGAAGAGTTATTAGAGTATTATAAATTGTTGGAAGGTAAAGATGTAATGTTTACTAGATTTACTCAAATATATTTAACTAAAGATATTAAGTTTAGAAAGAAATATACTGATTATACAATCTATATATGGAATAGTGAGACTTTGAAGTACTTAAAAGAAAATGGAATTGAAGAATTTACAGCTTCACCAGAATTAAGTTTTAGTACTAATAGTAGTTTATTTAAAAATGAGAATGTTCAATTCATATTAGGTGGAAAAATGCCTATGGTTTATACAAGAAATTGTTTTAAAAATATATATAAGTGTAAGAATTGTATGGAGAATAAGGGGAAGGTTAAAAAAATATATAATGAAGATAAAAATTTAGATTTTGAAATTTTATGTACTGATGATTATAGATATATATTAAATAAAACTCCAATTTTAAATGATTATACAACATTACCTGTTAGTGGAAATGTTTCATTTAGATATTGTTCGTCTAATCATACTATTGATCAAATAAAAGAGGTTGTTGAGGCAATAAATAAAGATGATTATTATGAGTATTTGAAGAATAAGGATTATTGGTTAAATTCTTATGAATGTAATTTAGAGGAAGGTAAGGATTAAAGATTATGAAGACAAAGAGTATATGGGGAAATCCACCTAAGAGATTATATAATTTAATTGATATTGCAGAAAAAAATATTGGTAAAAAATTTAAGGCGTGTATAGTTGGTTGTTCAGATGGTAAATTTTTGATGCCATTTGCTAGAAAAAAAATACAAGTAGTTGGTTATGATATTGATGATATTGCTTTATATGGTGGTAAAAAGTTATTTCCAATTGTTGATAACAAGATAAAATATAAATATTCTAAAGATTTTGTTAGTAAGAAATACGAATTAGAAGAAAAGAGAGTTTATGGAGTTACAGAAAGATTAGAAATAGAAAACTTAAATGAATATGCAAGAGTTGAAAAAAGAGACTTTTATAGAAATATTCCAAGCGAATGTTTTGATGTTGTTTTTACAAGTTGTTCATTACATTATTCAGTAAATAGTGATTTTACTTTAAGAGATAAAACTAAAAAATTACAAAGTATAGTAAATAAAGGTGGATATTTATATATGGATTATATGATGGCAATAGATGAAAATGATTATGATAATTATCCAGATTATAAATTTTATAGAAAAGATGAAATATTAGATTATTTTGATGATAAGTGGGAAATAGTTTCATTTAGAGAAAACCATAATCCTACTTTTGAAGGGGCACATGTTGATTGTACTAGAGACCATTTTCATAGATTTGGTTATTTATTAGCAAGGAGGATAAAATAATGGAAAATAAAGAAATTTGTTGGAACATAACTGCAAGATGTAATCAAACATGTAAATATTGTCATAGGTTTTTATATCCTAGTGATTTAACTTTTGAACATAATAAGAGAATACTTAATAATTTAATAGAATCTGGCGTAGATGCAATTACTTGGACAGGTGGAGAAGCTCTATTAGTTGATAATATTGATGAACTATTAAGATTATCATTTAATAATGGTATAAAGAATAAACTTATTACAAATGGAAAAATATTAACAAAGGAAACAATTGATAAAATATATCCTTATTTAGATAGTATTACTTTATCAATAGATTCGATAGATAATGATATAAATGATAAATTAGGTAGAGGTTATAATCATTATGAGGAAGTAAAAAATGTATTAGATTATGTTAAAGAAAAGGGTTATGATGTTAAACTTAGAATTAATAGTGTTGTTTGTAAATGTAATTTAGATAGTTTTAAAGATTTAAATGAATTTCTTAGTAATTATGATATTTATAGTTGGAGAATATTTAAATTTATGCCGTTAAGAGAAATTGCTGTTATTAATAAAGATAAATTTGATATTACTATGGAAGAATATGATGAAGTAATAAAGTATATAAAGAAAAATAGTAATATTAAAAATATTGATACTAGAATTCAAACTGATATGGAGCAAAAATATGTTTTAATTCTAGCAAATGGTGATATTGTAATTACAAGTGATGGAGAGGATAATAAAGTTGGAAATGCTTTGAAGGTTTCCATGAAGCAATTTATATGAGAGAGTACAGAGGTAAACAAGTTACAATAATGTCATGTTCTGATTGTAATGCTAGGTGTGAACATTGTTATATATCTTATAGTGGTAATTTTAAAGGTACTGAATTGTTAGAAATGTGTAAAACATTTAAAAATAAATATAATATAATTATTAATGGTACAGAAGTTTTATTACATGATGATTATTTTGAAGCATTAAAACTATCTGATCAAAATAGGGTTTTAACTAATGGATTAATTATTTATAATAATCCAAGTATCTTAGAAAAAGTAAAAGATGCTGGGATAACTAGAGTAGCTATGTCTTATCATTTTGGAACTGAGGTTTCACATGTTCCACAATATATAGTTGAGGATTGTATATTAAAAATAAAGGAATATGGTTTAATTCCAGAGTTAATGTGTACCATTACAGTTGATAATTATAATGAATTAGATTATATATGTGAAAAGGTAACTAGTTTAGGGGTAAAAACAATTAGATTATTTAATTGTATTAATATAGGAAATTGTAAGGATAATTGTTCTGATTTATGTTTGAATGATGAACAAATTGATGATTTTTTTAGAAACTTAAATGAACAAAGAAAAAAGTATGATATAGATCAATTAAGAATAAAAAGGAATGGATTGTTTGGTCCAGATACTTGTAGTAGTAAAAATAATTTTTTATGTCCTGCTGGGGTTGATGAAGTTGTTATTACACCTGATTTAAATGTGTATCCTTGTATATTTATGACTAAACCTGGATATGAAATAGGAAAATATATTAATGGTAAGATTATGCTTTATGAGTTTCAAAATGAAGGAGATACTTGTATTGCACATGAAGTGTTTAATAAACATGATGAGTCTGCTTTTGTAAAAAAGTTGGTTAGGAGGTAATAGTTATGGGATGGTATGAAGTATATTTAAAAGATATAGAAAAGAAGAAAACTTTAGATTATTATGTTGATGATAAAATAAGAAATAAAAAAGTACTTATAAATTTAATTAAAAAGTATTCTAAAAATAATAAGTTATTAGAAGCTGGATCTGGAACAGGAGTTTTATCAACATATATGGCATCTTTAGATTTTGATGTTACTGGAATTGATATTGATAAAGATATATTAGGTTTATCAAGAAAGATTGCTAAGTCATATCCTTCTAAAAATAAACCAAAATTTATAAAAAAATCTATATTTGAATTAGATTATGATGATAATTATTTTGATGCTTCATTTAGTAATGGAGTTTTGGAGCATTTTAATGATGATGAAATAATTGATACTTTGAAGCAACAAATGCGAGTTTCTAAATATGTGATATTTGGTATACCAACAAAATATTTTAATAGAGAAGAAGCTATGTATGGTGATGAAAGATATATGGATTATACTTTTTGGAGAGATTTAATCAAAAAATCAGGTGGAAAGATATTAGAAGAGAAGTCTATGCATTATATGAGTTTTAGAAAAAGACTAGTTAATTTTAAAAAATATTTTAGACCTTATCCATTTAGGATATTTGTAATTGAAAAAAATAGTTAAAAAAAAGACATTTTTATGATATAATATATGAAATGTTTTCGAAGTGGGGGAAATTTATGAAAAGAATTCATCAATATGATTATGATAATTATGTTAAAGAAATCGAAAAACTAGAAGAAGAGTTAGCTGAAGTAAGAAGATATAAAGGTGAAGTTGCTATACATCAAGGAGATAATTGGCATGATAATCCGATTTTATATCAAACAGAATTAAAAGAGACTGCTCTTATGGCTAAAATAAAAAAATTAAGAGACGAATTACTTACTTATGAAGTAATAAAAGAAAGAACATCTGATATGGTTAAAGTAGCTGATATTTTAAATCCTGATTTAGTAAAAGAAGTTGATTTATCAGATGAAGAACGAGAAAAAATTGTAGGCGTACAACGTCATGTAATAAGATTTCCGTTAGATATGAATATGATTGTTAATTCAGAAAATAATTTAGGATTTGAAGAATTACTATTATATAGGATAGCTTATATGCTTATTTCTTCTCGTGGTAATGTAGACCCGGAGGATGTTTTATTACTTACTCCAAATACTTCTTATTCTGAATATGTGTTAGATGAACTATCAAACTTTATTCCAGATAATATTTCAATGAAAAGTATAAATGAATTTGTAAATGAGTATTTAGGTGAAAAGGTATCTATAGTTAGTGAATCAGATAAAGCATCAGGCTTTAAAACTTCAGAGAAGTATATTAAGTTAATTGATGAATTTATAGAATCTTATTTAAGTGGTGGTTTAGTAACTGATGATTTAACTATTGAGGGTGAAGTATTATTTACTAAGGAACAAATTAAAGATGCTTTATTAAGTAATCTTAAATCGCTTCCTAATTATAATTGGGCTACTATGTATTTTCTAAATAAGTATAAAAGTAATTTTGATGAATTATCTAAAGCATTAACTGAGAGATATGCTAATATTTATAAACAGTTACCATTTGAAGATCCAACTAGAAAAGAATATGTTGCTAAATCAAACGAAATATGTGCTGTTTTTAGAGATAAAGGACAAAAAATAATAAAAGATTATTTTAAGAAACTTGATAGAAAAATTTCTGAAATATATTCTTTATTTATTAATTCTTTAGTAGATAAAACAGATGATAAGAATGTATTAGAAGTACAATCTGAAACAGTAGCAAATATGAAAAAACGTAAGTATTCTGTTAATGATATAGCTGCTTTATTATATATAAGATACAAGTTGACTGATAATGATATTTTTAAAGATCATGTCATAATAGCTGAAGGTCAAAATTATGATTATTTGATGATTTCTACATTAGAAAAAATATTTAATAAAAGTGGGTTTACAATTTTTACTAGGAATACTACTTTTGATGGTTATTTTGATCAACATGATAAAACAACTTTAAATTATGATTATGAAATATTAACTAGTGATAATTTGAAAGAGCTTTCTTCTATAAACGCTAAAGTAAAGAAAAAGAAATAAAAGATATTTTATAATATCTTTTTTTTTGCTTTTACATAGAATACTTTAGGAGGTATTTATATGTATAATAATGATTTTTTTCAAAATATAAATGTGGAAAATAATATTACTGGTGATAATGATAGCATTAATCAAAGTATGGATAATACTACTATGATGGGTAATAATACTATCCCTACAAGTAATGGTGTAAAAGAACGAGTAATTAATAGAACTTTTATTCATGAAGTTCCACAAGATTGCTTCTTTATGACAGATAAAAATAGAGAAGTATAAGTATAAAAATTGGTGTAAACAAAAATACTAG
>CACZQV010000010.1 GCA_902783435.1 uncultured Erysipelotrichaceae bacterium
CAAATGAAAAACCAGGATATTATAAAGAAATAAATATAGAAAATTATAGTTATGGAAATCATAAATTAAAAATAAATGTATTAGATAGAGATAATAAAATAATAAAAACAGAAGAAAGAGTATTCAAAAGAAAAACACCAGAATCATTAATTTATATAGATTTTCCTAATTCAAACAAATCTAAAAAAAATATCTATATAAAAGGATGGTATCTTGTAAAAACTAATAATAATACTCATACAGAAGTATATATAGATAATCAAAAAGTAGAAGGAATCATTCATGAAAAAAGAAATGGTTTAATTGATTATTATCCAGCATATTCTGAATACTATAAAACTGATAAAAACCCAGGATATGTAGGTAATTATGATGCTTCAGCATTAAAAGATGGAAATCATTCAATAACAATAAAAGTAATAGATGAAAAGAACAATGATGTAATTAATACTTTAACTAAATCATTTAAATTAGAAAAATATAGTGGGGTTATTAATTTAGATTTTCCAGCTTTAGCTAATGTTAATAAAGATATTGATGTAGTAGGTTGGGAAATGTCTGAATTAGATAATTCATATCTAAAAATTCATATTGATAACAAAGATATTTCTAATACAGTTGAAAGGTATAAAAGAGATGATGTAGTAGGAGCTATTAAGAATTATGGAGATGCTTCTGTAAATGAAAATCCAGGATTCTCGACTAAAATAAAACTAAGTGATATTGGTGAAGGAAAACATACACTAAAAATAGAATTATATACAAAATTAAATGAAAAAATTGACACTCTTACAAAAGATCTATATGTCTTTACAAATATATATAATGGAATAGATGTTTCATCTTATAATAATGTTTACTCATGGCAAAGTGTTAAAAATTCAGGTGTCGATTATATAATAGCAAGAGCTGGAGTAAGAGGCTATGGTACAGCAGGTAATCTTTTATCTGATCCTACTTTTAGCAGTCATATTAATCAAGCTACAATGTATGGAATAAAAGCAGGAGCATATATATATAGTCAAGCAATAACAGAAGCAGAGGGTGTTGCAGAAGTAAACTTAATGATTCAACAAGTTAATTCTGTAGGTGGAAAAGCAAAAGTAACATTACCACTTGTAATAGACACAGAGTTTTCTAGTTGTCCAGGAAGATGTGGAAGAGCTGATGGACTATCACGTGAACAACGAACAAGAATAGTAAAGACTATGGCTGAAACAATTAAAGCAAATGGCTATACACCTATGATATATGCAAGTACTAGTTTCTTAAATAATCAATTAGATATGAATCAGTTAAGAGAATATAGTGTTTGGGTAGCGCATTATGGAGTTAGCCAACCTACTTATAAAGGACCATATGAAATTTGGCAATATACTTCAGAAGGACATGTCACTGGTGTTAATGGAGTAGTCGATATGAACTATGTTTATAAAAAATACTAAAAAAGCAATTACATTGCTTTTTTATAGTGTTGATAAATAACGAAAAATATGATAAATTTTATATATAGTCATAGAGGGTGGATGAATATATGAAGGCATTAATATTAAATTCAGGATTAGGAAGTAGAATGGGTGATATAACTAGTACCCATCCAAAATGCATGACAAATCTTGATCAAGAAGAAACAATCGTTAGTAGACAATTAAATTTATTAAACGAATGCGAAATAAAATCTGTAGTTATGACTACAGGTTATTATAATGAAATTTTACAGGAATATTGTAATAATTTAGGTTTAGGAATAAATATAACATATGTAAATAATCCTAAGTTCAACGAAACAAATTATATTTATTCTATATATTGTGCAAAAGATGAATTACATGATGATATTATTATGATGCATGGAGATTTAGTATTCACATTAGAAGTATTAAAAAAAGTAGTTCAAGATAAAAGAAGTGTTATGGCAGTAAGTTCTACTTTACCACTTCCAGAAAAAGATTTTAAAAGCGTGATTACAGGCGATACTATTGAAAAAGTTGGAATAGATTTTTTTGATAGTGCATATGCAGCCCAACCATTATATAAAATTAATAAAGAAGATTGGGAAATTTGGTTAAATAGTATTATAAATTTCTGTGAAAATAATAATGTTAAATGCTATGCAGAAAATGCATTCAATGTAGTTTCTGATAAATGTAAAATATATCCTTTAGATGTAAAAGATGAATTATGTTCTGAAATAGATAATCCAGATGATTTAGAAAAAATATCACAAAAACTAAAACAATATAAACACGGAGGTAATAGATAATATGGAAAAAACAGTATATATGGTTATGTCTACTGATGTTATTCATGGTGGACATATAGCTATTATAAATAAAGCAAAAAAACTAGGAAAATTAATAATAGGGGTTTTATCTGATGAAGCAATTGCAGGATATAAAAGATTTCCTTTAATTCCTTTTGAAGAAAGAAAAATACTATATAAAAATATTGCTGGTGTAGCAGAAGTAGTAAAACAAAATACATTAAGTTATAAAAAAAACTTATTAAAATTAAAACCAGATTATGTAGTACATGGAGACAATTGGATACATGGATATCAAGAACCAATAAGACAAGAGGTAATAGATACTTTAAACACTTATGGTGGAAAATTAGTAGAATTTCCATATTCAGATGATCCTAAGTATAAAGAAATAGATGATAGAACTAGAATAGAATTATCTCTACCAGATTTTAGAAGATCTAGATTAAAAAGAGTATTAGATTGCAAAGGATTGATCACTGCTATGGAAGCTCATAGTGGAATTACCGGTTTGATTGTTGAAAAAACAATGGTAGAAGAAAAGGGTGGAATGAAACAATTTGATGCTATGTGGGTTAGCTCATTATGTGACTCTACTTCTAAAGGTAAACCTGATATTGAATTAGTTGATATGACATCTCGTTTTAGAACTATAGACGATATTATGGAAGTAACTACTAAACCAATTATTTTTGATGGTGATACTGGTGGATTAAAAGAACACTTTGTTTATACTGTAAGAACTCTAGAAAGAATGGGAGTTTCTATGGTAATAATTGAAGATAAAATAGGTTTAAAGAAAAATAGTTTATTTGGTACAGATGTAAAACAAACACAAGATGATATAGATAATTTCTGTGAAAAAATAAAAGCAGGTAAAGCTGCCCAAAAGAGTAAAGACTTTATGATTTGTGCGCGAATTGAAAGTTTAATTCTAGAAGCTGGTATGGATGATGCTTTAAAAAGAGCAAAGGCATTTGTTAAAGCGGGTGCAGATGCTATTATGATTCATAGTAGAAAAAAAGAACCAGATGAAATATTTGAATTTGTAGAAAAATTTAGAAAAAATGATAAAAAGACACCAATAGTAGTAGTACCTACATCATTTAATACAGTATACGAAGAAGAATTTAAAAAACGTGGAGTAAATATAGTTATTTATGCAAACCAATTAACACGTGCAGGTTTCCCAGCTATGCAAAATGTAGCTAAAGAAATTTTAACTAATCATCGAGCTAAAGAAGTAGATGATAAATGTATTTCAATTAAAGAAATAATAACATTAATACCAGAAGAATATTAGGAGATAGATATGCAAAAAATATTAAGTTCAAAAAACAATTATATAGAATTAGAAAATTATTTACAAGAAAGTAATTATAAGAAGATATTATTAGTATGTACACATTCTTTTTATAAAAGTAATTTATATAAAAAGATAGAAGAAATAAGTAATAATACAGATATAGAATTTATATACTTTGATAGATTTGAACCTAATCCTAAATATGAATCGGTATGTGATGGTATTAATGAATATAAAAAAAATAATTGTGATTTTATTATAGCAGTAGGTGGAGGAAGTGCCATTGATGTAGCTAAGTGTATTAAATTATTTAATAATATGAATCCAAATGAAAATTATTTAAAACAAGACATAATTCCAAATGATATAGAATTATTTGTAGTACCAACTACAGCTGGTACAGGCAGTGAAGCAACTCATTTTGCTGTAATATATTATAATGATGAAAAAAAATCAGTTGCAGATAAATCATCTATTCCAAATGTAGTACTATTTGATTCAAACTTTTTAAAAACTTTACCTTTGTATCAAAAGAAAGCTACTATATTAGATGCATATAGTCATTCAATAGAATCAATTTGGTCTATTAACTCTACAAAAGAAAGTATAGAGTATGCAACAAAGTCAATTAAATTAATAAATAAAAATATTGATAAATATTTTGAAAATAATGAAGAAACATTTAATGAAGTATTAGAAGCATCTAATCTCGCAGGAAAAGCTATTAATATAACTAAGACAACTGCAGGACATGCAATGTGTTATAAATTAACTAGTTTATATAATATACCTCATGGACATGCAGCGATGTTAATTAATTCGGAATTATATCCATATATGTTAGAAAACATTGATAAGTGTTCTGATAATAGAGGTATAGAATATTTAAATAATGTATTTTTAAAGTTAACTGATATTATAGGAGATAAATCAAAAGATTACTTTAGAAATTTACTAAGTAAATATGATTTATATAATGTAGAAGTAGATTCAAATGACATAGATCTATTAGTAAAATCAGTCAACGTAGAAAGATTATCGAATAATCCAGTCAAATTAGATTCTAATGATATAAAAGAAATATATACTAGATTATTTAATAAAATTATGGAGGCAAAAAGTGAAAGTAACAGAATTAATTAAAAGACTAAATAGTGATTTTTATACAGGAGTACCTGATTCTCAATTAAAACCATTATGTAATTATTTAATTAATACATATGGTATAGATAAAAATCATCATATAATTGCTGCTAATGAAGGTAACTGTGTAGGACTTGCTGCAGGATATTACTTATCCACAAATAAAGTACCAGTAGTATATATGCAAAATAGTGGAGAAGGTAATATCATAAATCCAGTAGCTTCACTATTAAATGAAAAAGTTTATAATATTCCTATGATATTTATAATAGGTTGGAGAGGTGAACCTGGAGTTCATGATGAACCTCAACACATATATCAAGGTGAAATTACTATTAAATTATTAGATGATATGAATATAAAATCATTTATTATTGATAAAGATACTTCTCTAAAAGAATTAGATAAAGTAATGAAAGATTATAATAAATTATTAAAAGAAGGTAAACAAGTAGCTTTTGTAGTAAGAAAAAATGCTTTAGAGTATGATGAAAAAGTATCTTATAAAAATAATAATTCTATGACTAGAGAAGAAATAATAGAGCATATTACTAAAATAAGTAAAACTGATCCAATTATTTCCACAACAGGTAAAGCAAGTAGAGAATTATTTGAAATAAGAGAAAGAAATAAACAATCACATGAGTATGATTTTTTAACAGTAGGTTCAATGGGACACTCATCATCTATTGCGTTAGGTGTTGCTATAAATAAACCTAATAAAAAAGTATGGTGTATTGATGGAGATGGAGCATTACTTATGCATATGGGATCACTCCCAGTGATAGGATCGATTAATCCAAATAATTTAGTACATATACTAATAAATAATGGAGCACATGAAACAGTAGGAGGAATGCCTACCGCAATGAGTAATGTTAAGGTTACTGAAATAGCTAAAGCTTGTAATTATAAAAAAGTTTATAGTGTAGATAACTTTAAAGATCTAGATAAAATACTAAAAGAAGTAAAAGGTAATAATGAATTAACTTTTATTGAAATTTTATCAAGTATAGGTGCAAGAGATGACTTAGGAAGACCAACAACTACAGCTAAAGAAAATAAAGAAAACTTCATGAAATATTTAAATAAGTGAGAAATTTAAAAAATTCTCACTTTTTTCTTTAGAAAACGATAAAAATTGCTTAAAAAACTATTACTTTTATTGCATTTGTGCTATACTTTATATATAAAGAATAAAGGGAGTTACTGAGATCTAATAGACTAGGAGAATGTATATGAAGAATAGACAAATAATGGTAACTAAACCTTTTTTACCTAAAAGAAAAGAATATAAAAAAATTTTAAAAAAAATTTGGAAAAATGAATGGCTAACAAATAATGGACCAATCATAAAAGAATTTGAAACGAAACTAAAAAATTATTTAAAAATAGAGAATATCTGCTTAACAGTAAATGGTCATTCTGCGTTAGATATCGCTATTAAAGCTTTAGAATTAAAAGGAGAAGTTATCACAACCCCATTTACTTTTGCATCTACTACACATGCTTTAGTATTAAATAATATAAAACCTGTTTTTTGTGATATAAAACCAACAGATATGACAATCGATGAAACAAAAATAGAAGACTTAATAACAGATAAAACATCTGCAATCCTAGCTGTAAATGTTTATGGTCATTGTTGTAATATGAAAGAAATAGAACGTATTGCTAAAAAACATAATTTAAAAGTTTTATATGATAGTGCTCATGCTTTTGGTGTTACAGAAAATGATAAATCAGTAGCTGCTTATGGAGATGCTTCAATATTTTCATTTCATGCTACAAAACTATTTAATACAATCGAAGGTGGATGTGTAGTTTTTAAAGATAAAGAAGTAGGTAAAAAACTAACAGCCTTTAGAAACTTTGGTATAACATCACCTGAAGATGTCCCATATATTGGTGGTAATGCTAAAATGAATGAATTTCAAGCAGCTATGGGAATATGTAATTTAAAACAAATAAATAAAATAATTAAAAATAGAAAAAAAATAACTTTTTATTATAGAGAAAAACTAAATGATGTAAAAGGAATAAGCTATTTTGTTCCAGAAAATGAAAATGAATATACATATAATTATGCATACTTACCAATATTAGTTAATGAAAAAGTATTTGGAATTAGTAGAGATGAATTATATGAAAAACTACAAAATTATGGAATATATACAAGAAAATACTTTTATCCATTAATACCAGATTTTGAATGTTATAAAAAAGAATTTAAAAATATTAATATCCCAGTATCAAGAAAAATGGGACAAGAAGTATTATGTTTACCAATTTATTATGGATTAAAGAAAAAAGAAATTAATTATATAATTGAAAGTATTCAAAAAATAGGAGGGGTATAATGCCAAAAGTATCAGTATTACTAACATCATATAATCATGGAGATTATATTGGAGAAAGTATAGAAAGTATTCTAAATCAAACTTTTAAAGATTTTGAACTAGTAATATTAGATGATGCATCTACTGATAATAGTGTTGAAGTAATAAAAAAATATAAAGATAAAAGAATAAAAACTATTTTTAGAAAGAAAAATTTATGTCGTGCAATATGTAAAGAAATAATAGAACCCTTAGAAGGGGAATATATCGCAATTGCCCATTGCGATGATAAGTGGGAAAAAGATAAATTAGAAAAACAAGTAAAATATTTAGACAAACATAAAAACACTGCCGCATGTTTTACATGGGTAGGTTTAATTAATGAAAATGGAGAAATTTTATCAGACCAACAAAAATCCTATACAGTATTTAATGTAAAAAATAAAACAAGATATGAATGGTTAAATCATTTTTTTAATGTAGGAAATTGTCTATGTCATCCAAGTGTATTATTAAGAAAAAGCGTTCAAATAAATGATGATTTATACACTAATGGATTAGGAGCTTTGCCTGACTTTTATAGATGGGTAAAACTATTATTAAAATATGATATACATATATTAGAAGAAGAATTAACATATTTTAGAGTTAGAAATAACGGAGAAAATTCTTCTGGTATTAATCCAGCTAACTTAATAAGAAATAGTTTTGATGTATATAAAGTATTAGATTTATATAAAAGTATAGAAGATAAAAATATGTTTTTAAAAATATTTCCAGAAGCAAAAAAATATATGGTAAAGAAAGAAATAATTATAGAGTATGCATTAGCGCAAATGTGCTTAAATGCAAATGTTGTTTGGAATAAATCATATAAATTTTATGGATTAAATCTATTATATGAATTACTACAAAATGAAAAGACAGAAAAAAAACTAAAAGAACTATATGACTATAATCATCAATCATTTATTAAAGAAGTTGCAAATAATGATATATTTGGAGTAATAAAAAAAGAAAACTTTATGGATGTTAGTATATTCTTAGAAGTAAATTCTTCTTTTGATGAAAAAAATAAATTATTTAAAGTAACAAGTATAGATAACAATAAAGGTGGATTTAGAATAAAATTTATTAATACTAAAAAGAATGTCAATAAAATAAGAATAGACTTAGATGAAGATGTTTATAGAGCTTATAAAGAATTAAATATTTATATTAATGGAAATAAAATTAATTTTGAAGGTAATAGAACTATTAAAATAGACGATGAATTAATATTTTTAACAGCTGATCCACAAATAATAATAGATTCAAATGAAGATATAAAAACAATAGAAATAAGTGGTAAAACTAGATTAGTATCAAATATAGAATATGAAAAAATTATATTTGAAAACATAGCAGTAAAAAAAGGATTATTAAGAAAAATAAAAGAAAAAATATTTAAGTAGGTGAAATATATGGATAAAGTATACAATGTTGCAATTTTCCCAGCAGGTTCTGAAATTGCTTTTGAAATAAATAATGCATTAAAGTATTCTAAATTTGTTAATGTATATGGATTAAGTAGTGTATCAGATCATTCAGAATTTGTATATAAAAATTATTATAATTGTCTTCCATATATGACTGATGACAAATTCATAACAAAATTAAATAAATATATAAAAGATAATAATATTGATTATATATATCCAGCTATGGATATGGTCCAAGTATATTTAACTAATAATCAAGATAAGATAAAAGCTAAAATAGTTACATCTGATCCTGACACTGTTAATACTTGTAGATCAAAAAAGAAAACATATGAAAGATTACAAAAAGAAGATTTTGTACCTAAAGTATATACAAAAATAAAAGATGTAGATAAATACCCAGTGTTTATAAAACCAACTGAAGGTCAAGGCGCACATGGCGCACAAAAAATAGAATCAAAAGAAGAATTAAAATTTGTTTTAGATCATTCAAAAGAAGATTTAGTAATTTGTGAATACTTATCGGGTACAGAATATACAGTAGATTGTTTTACTGATAAAAACGGCAAACTAGTTTTTTCTAATATTAGAAGCAGAGATAGAATTAGAACTGGAATAAGTGTTAGAAGTACTAAACAAAAGATGAATAAAGAAGTAAAAAAAATTGCTAAAACTATTAATGAATACTTCAAATTTAATGGAGCATGGTTCTTCCAATTAAAAAAGAATACTGAGGGTAAATTTAAACTATTAGAAGTATCTCCTCGTATTCCAGGTACTATGGGATTATCAAGAAATATGGGAATTAATTTTCCAGTATTAACATTATTTAATATGTGGGGTTATGACATAGATATAATTAATAATGATTATAATATAGTACTAGATAGAGCATTTATTAATAGATATAAAATAGATATAGAGTATAAAAATATTTATTTAGATTTTGATGATACAGTAACATATAAAGGTAAATTAAACCTAGATGTTATTAAGTTTATATATCAATCATTAAATGATAATAAAAATATCTATTTACTCACAAGGCATAAAGATAATATTTATAAAACTTTAAAAAAATATAAGTTATCTGAAGATATATTTAAAGAAATTATAGAAGTTAAAACTACTGACAAAAGCGATTATATAAAAAATAAAGATTCAATATTTATAGATGATTCATTTAGAGAAAGAAAAGAAGTAAGAGATAAATTAAATATACCAGTATTTGATGTAGATATGATTGAATCTTTATTGGATTGGAGAGTAAATGAATAATAATTTAAAGTTTCCTACAAATAAAAACTACACAAAAAATGATATAAAAAGGGTACAAAATAGATTATTAGAAATGTCAGATACAGTATTAGGTATATTAGATAATAATAATATAAAATATATAATTGCTTATGGAACACTTTTAGGTTCAATTAGACATAAAGGTTTTATACCTTGGGATGATGATTTAGATATATATATTTTCGATGATGATTATGATAAAGCACTTGAATTATTAAGAAAAAAACTACCAAAAGATATGATAGTTCATGATAAATTAAATGATCCAATATATTGGCCATTTTGGTCTAGAGTAAGAGATTTAAAATCAGAAACAATAGCTGAATTATGGCCTAATGATAATAAATATAAATATACAGGTATTAATTTTGATTTATATAAACTAGAAAAAGTAAAAGAAAAAGATGCATTAAAGAA
This sequence comes from uncultured Erysipelotrichaceae bacterium, assembly GCA_902783435.1. Next base: position 10,249 of record CACZQV010000010.1, read on the forward strand.
AATATATAAACATAATCTAGAACATCAAAATAATTTAAAAAAATCTAAGATAATTACTAAAAAACAATGTATTAAAAATAAATTAAAGATTTATCCAAAATATATAAAAGAAATAATAAAATCAAAATTTAGTAATAAAAATGATTTGGGATATTCTTTTGTGATAAAACTACCATTTATTAAAGAAAAAGATGTTTTACCATTAAAAGAATATGAATTTGAAGGTAGAAAACTAAAAGGACCAAATAATTCGGATGAAATGCTAAAAATAGTATATGGAGATTATAAATCACTTCCAAGTTATAATAAAAGAAATTCTCATTATTCTAAAGTTATATTTAAGTAAATCTATACAAGTATAGATTTTCTTTTTGATATATAAAGTTGTTTAAAATACATAAAAATGTTATAATAAACTAGATAGATTTTTAAGGAGTATAAAATATGAAAACAAATGATGAATATTCAATAGAAGTAAAGAATGTTACAAAAAAATTTAAAGTATTTTATGATAAACCAAATACATTAAAAGAAAGACTAGTATTTTGGAAACATAATAAAGCAGATGAGCGAACTGTTTTAGAAAATATAAATTTAAATATTAAAAAAGGAGATACTGTAGCCTTAATTGGAGTAAATGGTAGTGGTAAATCAACATTACTTAAATTAATGACTAAGATAATTTATCCTACTAAAGGAAGTATCATTACTAAAGGTAAATTAACTTCATTACTAGAATTAGGTGCAGGATTTCATGATGATTTTACAGGTAGAGAAAACATTTATTTTAATGCTTCAATTTTTGGATTAACTAGAAAAGAAATAGAATCAAAAATAGATGATATTATTGAATTTTCAGAACTTGGAGATTTTATTGATAATCCAGTTAGAACATATTCATCAGGTATGTATATGAGACTGGCTTTTTCTGTTGCTATAAATGTAGAAGCAGAAATACTACTAATTGATGAAATACTAGCAGTAGGTGATCAACACTTCCAAGATAAATGTTTTGCTAAACTAAATGAATTAAAGAAAAGTGATAAGACTATAGTTATTGTTAGTCATAGCCTAGATAGTATTAAAAAATTATGTAATAGAGCAGTATGGATTAATAAAGGTCATATAGAAAAAGATGGAAAAACAGAAGAAGTAATAGAAGAATATTTAAAGGTATGTAAGTAGAGGTGTAATTATGATAAAGAATTTATATAATTATAGGGAATTACTTAAAAGTAATGTAAAAAAAGAAATAAGAGGAAAATATAAAGGATCATTTTTAGGAATATTATGGTCATTTATAAATCCATTATTACAA
>CACZQV010000011.1 GCA_902783435.1 uncultured Erysipelotrichaceae bacterium
TATTACTCCTTTGTAGATAGAATTGATAAGAATGCTTCTTGTGGTACTTCTACACTACCTATTTGTTTCATTCTTTTCTTTCCTTCTTTTTGTTTTTCTAGTAGTTTTTTCTTTCTGGTTACATCTCCACCATAACATTTGGCTAAAACATCTTTTCTTAATGCTTTTACTGTTTCTCTAGCTATTATATGTTGTCCTAAAGCAGCTTGAATTGGTACTTCAAATAATTGTCTAGGTATTATTTCTTTTAATTTTTCACATACTACTTTACCTCTTTGATATGCAAAGTCTTTATGAACTATTACTGATAATGCATCTACTACTTCTCCGTTTAGTAAAATATCCATTTTAACTAAATTAGATTCTTTATACCCTATTACTTCATAATCAAATGAAGCATATCCCTTAGTATAACTTTTTAATTTATCAAAAAAATCATATACTATTTCAGATAATGGTAATTCATAGTTAATAGTAACACGTTCAGTATCAATATAATCTATATTAATAAATGTACCACGTTTATCTTGGCATAATTCCATTAATGGACCTATATATTCACTAGGTGTAAATATACTACATTTAACATATGGTTCTAATGTTTTAGATATTACTTCTCTTCTTGGCATTTTACTAGGACAATCTATCATTTGTGTAGTTTTATCAGTTAGTTCTACTTCATAAACAACTGATGGTGATGTAGCAATTAAATCTATTCCAAATTCTCTTTCAATTCTCTCTTCTATTATTTCCATATGTAATAGTCCTAAGAAACCACATCTAAACCCAAATCCTAGAGCTTTAGATGTTTCTGGTTCAAAAGTTAGAGCTGCATCATTTAATTTTAATTTATTTAGAGCTTCTCTTAAGTCTTCAAATTTATTAGATTCTATTGGGTAAAGTCCACAATATACAGTAGGTTTCATTGGTTTATAACCTGGTAGTTTTTCTTTAGCTGGATTAGATTCTAGTGTAATTGTATCTCCAACATGTACATCACTTATACTTTTAATTGATGCGTAAAGATACCCTACTTCTCCAGCAGATAAACTTTTTACTTCTTTTTCTTTAGGAGTATTTACTGATAGACCTACTACATCATATGTAGCATTAGTTTCCATCATTTTAATAATATCTCCACGAGATACTTGACCTTCTACAACTCTAATTGAAGTTATTACTCCCCTGTATGAATCAAATAATGAATCAAATATTAATGCTTTTAATGGGGCATTTTTATTTCCTTTAGGAGATGGTATTACTTCTACTATTTTTTCAAGTAAACTATCTACTCCTACTCCTGTTTTCGCACTAGTTAGGACAATATCTTCTTTATTAAATCCTATATTTTCTAATTCTGTTATTACTTTTTCTGGATTAGCTGAAGGTAGATCTATCTTATTAATAACAGGAATTACAGTTAGGTTATTATCCATTGCTAAATATAAATTAGCTAATGTTTGAGCTTCTACTCCTTGAGAGGCATCCACTACTAAAATAGCTCCTTCACAAGCAGCTAGAGATCTTGACACTTCATATGAAAAATCTACATGACCTGGTGTATCTATTAAATTCAACATATATTCTTCATTATTATGTTCATACTTTAAAGTAACAGCATTTAATTTAATAGTTATACCACGTTCTCTCTCTAAATCCATAGAATCTAACATTTGGCTTTTTAATTCTCTTTTATCAATAGAATGAGTTAATTCTAGTATTCTATCAGCTAATGTAGATTTACCATGATCAATATGAGCTATAATACAAAAATTTCTTATATTTTCTTGTTTCATAGTAGTCCTCCTAAGCAATAATATTATAACATAAAAAAAGTACTTACGTACTTTTAATTTTTAATACTACTACTTTCAAAGTATAAAGTATTTCCATTTAATCCAAATTTATAAGTAATTGTAGAAGCTTTTGTTTTATAATCAGATATTTTTATTTCATAATCTTTTATATCATCTTCAGTTAAATTACTTTTTCTTTCTATTAATAATTTATGATCATAATCTTTATATATAGATAAAGTATAAGTATTATCTTCATTTTTTATTAAATCAGTATAAATAATTTTTTCTTCTAATGTATAAGTACCATCTAATTCTTTATATGCTTCTGATAGTTCTGCATAATATGGTTTAATACCAGTTTTTTCTTCTATATCTGCTTCATACCCATCAAATACTATAGTATATGCTTTTTCATCATTAGAATAAGTTATTGTACCTAAATTTTGTCCATTAATTCTAAAATTAAATGGGTACTTAATTGTTTCTTCTTTAGAATAGTTTACTTTATTACCAAAGAATCTTATCATATAATTTCTTATTTTATTTTCTGATATTTTATATATTTTTAAATTTTTATCTGTCATTTTACCAGTAAAATCTAAGTCATCTGGATCTACAAATTGTAGTGCATAATAATATTTTTCTTCTTCAGTAAATGAATCTAATGTAACTTTTGATTCCTTTATAAACTTTTCTCCTCTTTGATTCTTAGTACCATAAGTTACATAATTATATAATATTTCTACATTTGTTTCTTTTAAAGTTAATTTTTGTCTAGTAATTGTAGGTTCTTTTGGTTTTTTAGGTCCAAACAAACTGTTACTTAAAAAGAATACTAAAAATCCACATATTATAGCTAATACTATAACTATTATTAATGGTAATCTTGATTTTACTTTTAAATTTGAAGTTTGTTGTCCTTCTTCTTCTATTTCATCACCTATTTTAAAGTCCATTTATACCACCTCTATTATAATTATAGATTAGTAGAAATAAAAAGACAATTGCTTTATACAATTATCTCTTTTATTTACAATCATTTTACTTATTATTCATAGTAACTATACTTATATTTTTAAAATCTATTTTCTTTATTAAATCTTTCAATGTTTTATATTTCATATTCTTAATGATATCTAATTTATTAGGAATAATTTTTTTATAATTTAAAATATCATGATACATATTATCTACAGTATCATCTATACTATCAATAGATTTTATTTCACGTGATGTCCATACTTTTTTTATTCTATTAAATGATGCTTCATCTATATCTATCTTTTCTAATACTTTTTTTACTTCTTCTATTAGTTTATCAGGTTCAATAGAAGAAGCCATTAAATAGAATGTTTTAAATTCTTCATATGTTTCCCATTCAGTATATAATCCATTTAATAGTTTATCTTTTCTTGCTTTTTCTCTAAATGTAGATGCTGCCCCAAATAAAATGTTTGTTAACATTGCTAAATATAAATCTAATTCAAAGTCTTTTAATTCTATTTGTTCAGTAGATATCTTTAATCCTAAAGCTATTTTAGGTACTTCTATATTTCCTTTTATAGATAAAGTACTTTTATTAACTTTAGTTGGTTCTTTTACTTGTTTTATTTTAGGTAAATGAGTAGTTACTTTAGTATCTAATTCATCTTTTATAATTTCTAAAGCTATTTCTTTATCAAAATTACCTACTATAAGTACAAACATGTTACTTGGAATATAAAAGTTATTATAACAAGCATATAGATCTTCTTTAGTTATTTTATATATTTCTTCTACACTACCTGCTATATCTATTCTTCTAGGACTATTTTTATAGATACATTCACGTAGCTTCATTTCTAATTTAAAATCAGGTATGTCTTCATACATATTTATTTCTTCTGCAATAATACCTTTTTCTTTTTCTACATTTTCATCTGTATAATATGGATGAGATACAAATTGTAGTAAGTATCTTAAATTCTTATTAAATTCTTTATTACCATAACAAATGTATTGAGTATTATCAAAAGATGTAGAAGCATTAGAATCAGTACCACTTTCTGAAAAGAATGTAAATGGATCAATTCCAGATTCTTCTTCAAACATTTTGTGTTCTAGAAAATGTGCTACCCCTAGAGGTGGTTTATGATTTTTCTTTTTATCATCAGTAAATTCTAATACATCTGAACCAAAACGAGTCGCATAACTTATAAAATAATTCTTTTTATTATCATAAGGAATCATGAATACTTCTAAACCATTATTTAAAGTTTCAGTATAAGCAGCAATATCAAGTCCCTTTAAACTAATTTTCTTCATAATTACCCCCCTCTAATAAAAATATTGTATCTATATTAATCTTTTTACATACTCTAACAATATCTTGTTTTCTTACTTTTTTCATTAATTCTACTTTTTCTTTTAATGGTTCTATATTTAATATTTCTTGAGATAAAATTTCATTAATCATTTTATTTTCATTTTCATCTATATCTTCTAATGAAGAAAAGTAATACTCTTTAGCTTTAGCTATATCGCTTTCAGTAAATTTACCTTTTTTCATATCTTCTAATTTTTCAGATATTAATTTATTAGTCTTAGTAAAATTAACTCTATCAATACCAGCATTAATTATTAATAAATTATCTAATCTATCTACAAATGATCTTATAGTGTAACATAGAGAATGTTCTTCTCTTACTTCTTTAAATAGTTTAGAATCTACTCCTCCACCAAATATTAAATTAGCTATTACTAATGCATAATTTCTTTCATATGGAGTTAGTTTATTAATAGGAGCCGCAATAGCTAATTTAGATTGTGTATTATCAGTTGTTTCTTTAGCTATTAATCTTCTCTTACGAGGCTTAATATAATCTAACATATATGGAGCTTTATTCTTCTTTATCTTTTTAAATTTAAAATATTTCTTTATTAAAGATAACATTTCTTTATTATCAAAATCTCCTACTACAAAGATATCAACATAATCGTTATCTATCATTTTAAAATATGATTCATATAAGTTTTCTGTATTAATATCTTTTAAATCTTCACTATATCCCATAATTCTATATGCTATAGGACTATCTTTAGCAAAAGCTTCTTTTAATCTTATTAAACTATATGCACCTGTTTTTTCTTTTAATGAATCAAAGTTTACTTTAGCATTATGTTTTACTAGTTCTAACATTTCTTTATCAAAGTTTTTATTTTCAATATCTGGATTTAATACTATTTCACTCAAAAATTCAATTGCTTTTTCTAAATTACCATTTTCAGTGTATTCATCTTTTAACACTTGCATATTAAAACCTGTAAATATATAATTACCTAATCTTTGATTATTAGCGGCAATATCTACATCATATAAGTCTTCTGAAGCAATTATCATATTTCTTCTACTATCATATTTTTTAGATGATTGAAGAAGTATATCTGATAAAAGTGCTCTTTTTGTTATTTCTTCTTTTTTTATTGGGGTATGAAAAATTACTCTTACTGTAATTGTTTTTAATTTATCTGTATTTATTAAATGTAAGTTCATTGAACCTAAATCTTTTTTTGTATATTTCATCGTTTCACCTCTTGTTTAGTATACCCTTTTTTATTCTTTATATAACTGATTCTAAAGCTACCTCAATCATTTGATTTAATGATGTTTCTCTATCTTTGATTGATAAACTTCTTTTATCATATAATGAATCAACTACTGTCATTAAACATGCTGCTTCTTTTCCTAGTTTATTAGCTATATAGAATAATCCATAAGCTTCCATTTCAACAGATAAGAAATTCATATTTGGAAAGTTACTTCTAAATTTTTCTTCATCATCACAATATAAATCAAATACATCACTAGTTATAGTTTTTCCATATTTTAAATCTATGTTTTTTTCTTTTGAAACATTCATTATTTTTCTATTTAAATCTTCTGAAGATTCTATATAGTTTTTAGAACCTCCATCTAATAATTTATCAAAATATGTTTTACAATAAGCTCCTTGTGATAATACTACATCTAGTAGTTTAATATGTTCATTAAATGAACCACAAGTTCCTATTCTTATTATTTTTTTAACATCATAGAATTTATATAATTCATATGAATATATTCCTATACTTGGAATACCCATACCACTAGCAAATACTGTTACTTTTTTATTTTTATATTTACCAGTATATGCATACATATTTCTAACTGTATTAACTAGTTTTGCATCTTCTAAAAAGTTTTCAGCAATGTATTTTGCTCTTAGTGGATCACCAGGCATTAATACTACTGAAGCAATATCTTCTTTTTTACTTTCAATATGTGGAGTAGCCATTATTCATACCTTCTTTCTAATTTATTATATCATACAACTAACAATTAAAAAAAGAGGAATTATTCCTCTTCTTCACTATATTTTACTAATACTTCTCTAGGTTTAGAATTACCTGTAGCTGGACCTATAATTCCATTTTCTTCTAGTGTATCAATCATAGTAGCAGCTTTATTATAACCTATTTTGAATTTTCTTTGTAAAAGTGATGCAGATGCCTTACCAGTTTTAACTACAAAATCTACTATTTCATTATATAATTCATCATCACTAGCAGCTTTAGCTGCAGCAGCATCCATTTTTTCTTCTTGTACTGGTTCTTCTTTTTCAAGTTTCATTAAGTTATCATCATATGATGCTTCTTGTTGATTTTTAGTAAAGTTAATTATTCTTTCTATTTCATTATCGTTGATGTATGAACCTTGAATACGAGTCGGAGCATTTTGTCCTATTGGTAAGAAGAACATATCTCCTTTTCCTAATAGTTTTTCAGCACCTGTTTGATCAAGAATAGTACGGGAATCAATTCCACTACCTACTGCGAAGGCAATACGTGATGGGATATTTGCTTTAATAAGACCTGTAATTACCTCAGTAGATGGTCTTTGTGTAGCAACTATTAAATGAATTCCAGCAGCACGTGCTTTTTGAGTAATACGAAGTATTGAATCTTCAACTTCTTTAGCAGCTACCATCATTAAATCAGATAACTCATCTATTATTATTACTAAGAATGGCATTTTTTCTAATTGTTCATCTGGATGTTTTTTATTCCATTTTTCTACATATTCATTATATCCTTCAATTTTCTTAGTACCAGTATTTGCAAACATATGGTATCTTTTTTCCATTTCATTTACCATTTTTTGTAAAAGTACTGCAGCTTGTTTTGGATCAGATACAACTGGACACATTAAATGAGGTATTCCATTATATACTGATAATTCAACTACTTTTGGGTCTACCATTGCAAGTTTTACTTCATCTGGTTTAGCTCTCATAAGTATTGAACAAATAATTCCATTAACACATACTGATTTACCAGAACCTGTAGTACCAGCTATTAACATGTGTGGCATTTTATTAATTTCACAAACACCAATATCTCCCATGATTGATTTTCCAAGTGGAACCATTAATTGTTTATCTGGTGATTCTCTCATAACTCTACTAGCCATTATTTCATAGAAACTAACGGCATTTGGTTTATCATTAGCAAATTCTACACCTACTGTACTTTTACCTGGTATTGGTGCTTCAATTCTAACATCTTTTTTAGATAAAGCTAAAGCTATTTCTCTACTTAATGTAGTTATTTTATTAACACGTGTACCACTAGCTATTTCAAGTTCATATTGAGATACTGTAGGTCCTACATGTACTTCTAATACTTTTGCTTTTACTCCAAAACTTTCTAATACCTTTTCTAATTTTTCTATATTAGCTTCAATTGAAGAATTATCTTCAGTTGTCTTCTTATTAGGTTTATTTAATAAATCAAGTGGTGGTAATTTATAATCTACATTAGTTACTACTTGTTGTGGAGATGATGTTTCTTCTTTTACTTCTTCTACTGGAGCAGTATTAATTTTCTTCAATTCATCAATACTTTTTATTACTTGTTTATTATCTTCTTCTTCTCCATTACTAATTTTTACCTTTTTATTAGATAATTCATCATTGTCATCATCACTATCATCTTTTTCATGTTTATGTTCTTTAACATATTCTACTTTGTCTTTAACAAAATCTACAATAGAGAATCCTGTAAACATACAAGTACCTACGACAATTAATGTTATAGTAACTATTTGCATCCCTGTATATGAGAATAATTTAGCAAATGCTAAGGAGAATACTCCTCCTATTATTCCTCCTCCTACTGATATATTTTCCCCAATATTACCAGTAGACATTAATGTATTAAATGCTTTTACCAAAGAATTAATTGTTTCTTTGAAAATCAAACTACTATTATTATTATTTAATGATACAAAGTCCCAGTGCATAAATGTTAATATACCAATTACTAATAGATAAAATCCAAACATCTTTGTAGAAAAGAACTCTGGCCATTCTCTTTTTAGAAAAGCATATATTCCAATAATAAATATAAGTAATAAAAACACCATGTAAATAGATCCTGTTGCAAATAAACCAAATGAAGCTATTAATCTACCAACTGGACCTAGTTTACCTATTCCTAGAATAGCTGCAATTACAAATAAAATTGCATATAATTCAATAGATATTTCTATCTTTTGTTTTTTCTTTCTTCTCTTTCTTTTTGCCATATTTATACACCAATCTTTCACTTTATATTATACTACAAAAAATTAAAAAAAAAGTAGTTTAACTGTAAACTTGTCACAATTAAACACTATTTTTATTTTTATAACAAAAAAAAGAACTTAATAATTAAGCTCTTGATACATACTTAGAATCAGCTGTAGAAACAATAATTGTTTCTCCTTCTTCTATAAATAATGGAACTCTTACCATTAAACCTGTTTCACATTCTGCATCTTTTAATGCATTAGTAGTTGTGTTACCTTTAACTGCAGGTTCAGTATGAGTAATAACTAGTTCTACCTTATCTGGTAAATCAATTCCTAGGATTTCTCCTTCATAACTAGTAATATAAACTTCTAAGTTTTCTTTTAATAACTTAGCTTGATCACCTATTTTACTAGCTGGAATTTCTAATTGATCATAAGTTTCCATATTCATAAAGTAATATATATCACTCATATTATATAGATATTGCATTTGTTGTTTTTCAATACGTGCAGTAGCTACTTTAACACCAGCATTAAATGTTTGTTCAAAGATTGCTCCTGTTCTTAAATTTTTAAGTTTAGCTTTTACGATAGCAGCACCTTTACCTGGTTTAACATGTTGTGTTTCCATAACTACATAAATATTACCTTCATATTCAATAGTAATACCATTTTTTAAATCATTTGTACTTATCATTTTATCACTCCTAATAAATTAAAAAATAAGCGTAAACTTATTTTATTTTTTTTCCTTATGTACAGTGTGTTTTCTACATCTAGGACAGTATTTATTAATTTCAAGACGTTCTGTTGTGTTCTTAACATTTCTTTGTTCTCTATAATTTTCTTCTTTACATTCGCTACATACTAGAGTTTTATATTGTCTATTTCCTACTTTAGCCATTTTCTTTCCCTCCTTACACGCCTATAGGTATTTTAACACATTTTTCGAAAATTGCAAAAGATTTTTAGTGTTTTTAGCCTATTTTTACTATTTTTTTAGTTTTTTTAGTATTTTTTTGTATTTTTTTAATCTACTCCATATCTATTAAAGAAAGCTCTACTTACTTCCCCAGTAATTCTATAAGTAACAAGTGAGGCATAATCTATACCAGAATTTGGATGTGATGAGTTTGGTGAAGTAACTAAAATACTCATTTTAGGATGATCATATGGGGCATATCCAATAAATGATGAAGTAATTGTTTCAGTATCAATAATTCCATTATTATCAGTATCAATAAAACTTTGAGATGTACCTGTTTTACCAGCTGGTCTCATATAAGAATCCATATAACCAACTCCATAACCTCCAGGTGAATTCATAACGGCATAGAATCCTTCCTTAACTCTCATTAAGTATTCTGGTTTAGTATCTATACCATTTAATACTTTTTTCTCTATATTTTTTTCTAAAGCTCCAATTTCTTCAGTTTCACTAGGAGCATGAACTTCTTTTAATAAATGTGGGGCAATTCTCTCTCCTCCATTAGCTATAGTACTAATATATTGTGATAATTGTATTGGAGTATATGTTTCATATTGTCCCATAACAAAGTCAAGTAAATTACCTGCTGCTTTATCCTTAGATGAATATCCATTACTTTCTACAGGTAAATCTATCTCTGTCTTTACTCCTAATCCAAACGAATGATACATGTTTCTATAAACATCAAAACTTCTTTGATTAAAATTAAGTTTCATTTCAGGAAAATATTCTTGTCCATTAACACGAATTGCTGTTTTAAATTGATATACGTTACTTGATTTAGCAAGAGCTGTTATATCATTAATAGTCCCAAGATTATCAACTGAAGAACATTTAGGAGGTACTCCAGCTACTTTTATACATTCATCATGAATATACTCACCTATATGAATAGCCCCTTCATTATATCCTACTAACATAGAAGCACCTTTTACTACAGAACCTGGAGTTATTGGAGAAGTTAAGATACTTGTGATATTATCTCTCATTTCACCATTAACTATTTTCTTAGATGCCATCGCAAGTATTTCTCCAGTATTAGGATCTTGTATAACTACACTAGAACTATCATAAAACTCAGTATTTGCTTCTCCTTTAGCATTCCATATTTGTTCAGTAAGAATCCTTTCAACATCCATTTGTAAATTAATATCAATAGTTAAGACAATATCATGACCTCTTTCCCCTTCTTTTATTAATTTAGTCTCATGAGAATTAACTACTTCATATATAGCTTTTTTACCATGTAAATACTCTTCATATTGTTTTTCTATATAACTTAATCCTACTCTATCATTTAGACTATATCCTTTGTCTAAATAATAGTCTTTTTCTTCTTTAGGAATACCTTGAACAGAAGTAGATACAGTACCTAACATACTTTTAAATACATCTCCATATGGATATACTCTTTCCCAATCTATTTTAGTATTAAATCCAGGAAGTTCTGTAATATGTTCTGATACATAAGCATATTCAGAATCAGTTACATCACTTTTAATTATTTTTTCTTCATAAGTATATCCTCTACTCATTAAATAATAAAGATATGCTAATTTATTTTCTTCATCAGAAAATTCTAAATCTTTTTCTTTAATTCTACCAATCTTTAATTCTTCTAATTCTCTATTAGTCATTTTACGTTGTTCTACTTTTTCAATTTCTTTACGAGTAACTAATTTATCACATTTAGATTTATTTAATGCATAGAAGTATTCTCTTTTTTGTCTATTATTAATTCTAGAATAATCTATATCAATATGAGGTAATAAACGCTTTGCTACTTCAATCATTTCAATATTAGAAACACCTTTTTTCTTTTGATAAGTAATAGTCTTTAAAGATTTATTATCTACTAATATATTACCATTTCTATCATAAATTCTACCTCTAGGAGTAGATGTTCCTTCTACTTTCTTATATGTTAAAACACTTAAATCCTCATTAAATTTCTTATTCTTTATAATCATTACATCTATTGTTTTAACACATATAAGTATAAAACATAAAATTATCACTACAAAAAAAGCTAAAAATCTTTTAGATATTATTTTTTCATAATTAATTTTCTTTCTTTTTTTGTTTAGTCTTTTCATGATTTCACCTATTAATAGTTTATCACATATTTTATAACTTAATTCATATAATTTTTTAGAGGTGATAATATTAAGAACTTAATTGATAAATATATAAACTATTTAACAGTAGATCATATAAAAAAATATGCTTTATCTAAAAGCATATTTATTACTAATGAAGAATCTATTATTATTCATAGTTTTATAATTAATAATTATAAAGAATTATTAAGTAATGATAAAACAATATATTCTCTTAAACCTTATTTAAGAAGTGAATTATTTACTCAAGTATTAAAAGAATATATAGAAAATAAGACTAAGTATTTATAGTCTTATCTTATCTAATAAATCTTTATCAAATTGTTTATTTCTAATCATTTCTATTTCATATTTATATGGAGGATATAATTTATCTACATAAGGTGTTTCAAGTATTCTTGGAATTTCTCCTAAACGTTCATTATAAATAATGTTAATTAGAGTATTAAAACCAATAGTACCAAATCCTATATTTTCATGTCTATCTTTATGAGCATTTATTTCATTCTTAGAATCATTAACATGAATACAACCAATCTTTTTAATACCAATTAGTTTATCAAAATTATCTAAATATTCATCAAATTTAGTTAAATCATACCCAGCATCATTTAAATGACATGTATCTAAACATACTCCTACATGATTTTTATCTTCTATATTATCTAGTATATATTTTAACTCTTCTGTAGTTTTACCAAGTTCACTACCTTTACCAGCCATTGTTTCTAATAAAATAATTACATTATTATTATCTTTAACATTATTAAGTACTATATTAAGTCCTTTAATAATATTATTAAGACCAGTCTCTTCTCCTAATCCTACATGACTACCTGGATGAAGTACCATATATTTAACTCCTAGTTTATTAACACGTTCTATTTCCTCAGTTAAAAAATTAACAGAAAATTCAAAGTTATTTTCATTGCATAAATTAATAATATATGGAGCATGTACTACTACTTTAGAATAATCTAGTCCTAATTCTTTCATTTTAGTGAGTGCTTCTAAAGTTAAGCCATCTTCTATTTCACATCTAGAAGTATTTTGTGGAGCACCAGTATAAAACATAAATGTATTAGCTCCATAAGAAAGAGCTTCTTCTAAACTACCTTTTATTTGAGTCTTTTTATTAAATCCTACATGAGAACCTATATATAACATATAATCACCTATTTCATTATAACATAAAAAAAGAGCTTACGCTCTTTAATTAACTATTTAACCAGCATTCAGTTCCAGCTGCACCAGATTTATTAATTAAAGTTGTTTTTGTAGTTATATCTGAAAATTTCATACTTCCTGTATTAGCTAATACATTTGATCTTGTTAATGCATCTTCTTCAGTTTTTGCTGAAATACCGTGATTTCCACCATCAATTAGGAATACTTTATATGTTGTTTTAAATCCAGAAGTAACTCCTGTATTAGCAGCTTTAGTCCATTCTACAATACCAACAACATCATTGTTACCCCAAGAAGATTTTCCACCTTTTTCCATTAAATCTAATGTTTGTTGTTTAATATAAGCATTTGTTGAATCTAAATCTTTTGTTGAAACTAAGAAATAATATGTACCAGCTGTAGTAGCACTAACATTTTGATATGTTGAAGATGCAGCTGTCTTAGTACCACATTTTAACTCATCTGCAATAACTGCATTTCTTACTGTAGAAATATATTCATCAGCTAAGTTTTTGAATGTATCACGACGTGAGTTTTCAATTGTTCTTGAAACTGCTGGGATAGCAACTAACATTAAGATACCTAAAATTGTAATAACTGCTAATAACTCGATTAATGTAAATCCTTTTCTATTTAGTTTTTTCATTCTTTCACTCTCTTTCTTTCTATCTTATAAATTCATATTATCACGTTATTTTTTAGTTGACAATATATTTTTTTGAATATTACACCATTTGACACATTATTAGTTATTTCTAACATAATATTTTTTTACACCATTTGGACATAATGAACTAATATCTGCATTATTATTTAATACAGCTTCATTATTACCTTCTTTAGTTAGACCATATGCTGTATAATTTTTTATATTTTTAATATTTTTATTATTTGTTTCACTTATATTTTTTACATCATCTAATTCAATACCAAAATACTTGTTTGTATTATATTTTTCTATTAATCTAACATAATAATTATATTTTACTGGTTCAGTAGTATTTGTTCTTTTATTTCTTGCGTATATTATGAATGATTCATATTTTTCATAACTACCTCCATTTGGTCCTAAATTAATATTATCATTATCATTTAAATAATCTAGAGAGAATCCTATACATTCACCATCTTGTGGTTTTACCATAAGAGAATTTTTTGAGATTTTTATTTTAGCTGTTTCTAGCATAGTAGTTACATCACTTTTTAAATTATTCTTTTTTTGATTATTTAATATACCCGCAATATTTGGAATAGCTACTGTCATTAATACTCCTAATACTACTAACATAGCTAATAATTCTACTAATGTAAATCCTTTGTTTTTCATATCTATCTACCTCTAATTTAATTATAACACTAATTATTTTATTTTATAATATTTTTTAAATTTTCTAGTTCTTCTTGACTAGTATTTGTATAGTTATCAAATAAAGAATCATATCTAAATAAAGCAAATCCTTCATAGTTTTTTAAATTTCTAGATAATATTACTTCTCTCATTATAATATCATTATTATTAATCCACTCATCTCTTCCATCTTTTGCATAATGATCTTCTATACCTACTTTATAAAAAGCTAAGGCTATTAATAGTTTTACTTTATCTGTTTTTAAGAGATTTTCCCATTCTTTTACTACATTTACATAATCTTTAGTACTATTATAAAATCCATAATATATTTGAGGCATTATAAAATCTATATATTTATTAGAACTCATCCATAATCCTACATCTATTTTATGTTTATTATAATTATTTTCTATATTACCATCAGGACTTATTCCAAATAATACTTTCTTTTTTTTACATTTTTTATGCACTTTTAATACTAAGTTATTTATTACATCTTCTGGGTTTTCATCTATATCTTTTTGGTAGAAATAGTCATCAAATAGTATTCCATCTACTTTATACCTTAACACTTCATCTATACCTTTTAATACTAATTCTTCTGTTTTAGATGGTATTAAATATATTCCATTACTTGTATATGTATTATTATTTATATATTTATAAGACTTAGAGTTTATTATATTATTATTTATTTTATCTGTAGTGGATACTCGATATGGATTAATCCAAGCTATTAGTTTTATATTATTACTATGAGACTCTTTTATAAAATAATCTAGAGAGTCAAATTCATTATTAATATAAGTACTATGTGGAAATATACTATTTAAATATATAGAGTCTTGATTAGATCTTACTTGAAGGATAATTGTATTTATATTAGTTTTTTTTATATTATTTATCATATTATTAATATTTGTTTTACTTTCTTCTATAGATTTATTTTTTAAGTATTTAGATAATTCTATATAACTTATAAATACCCCTCTAGTTTCTTTAGAAGAAATATCTTTTTTTACTTTTGTATTTGATAATAAAATTAGTATTAAAATAACTATTATTATTACTTTTTTCATATAATCACCAATATAATTATATTTATTTAGTTATAAGAAATTTGTCATTTTATTTTATTATTTTCAATTATATATAAATTATTATCTTTATAAAAACAATAAAATATATCTTTTATATTAGTATTCTTTTTATCTAATTCTTTATATAACCAATCTTCTTTTCTTCGTATTTGTCTTAATACATCTTTATCTAATTTACCATCTAATATTAAAGGTAACGGATAAGTACTACTTAAATCATCTTGTTTTTTAAATATAGATAATTTACCACTAGTTTCTAATATAGCGTAATCTACTTCTTCAATTGATTTTATACTATTATTTCTTAGGCTAGTTAATAAATCATCTAAATTATATCTTTGATTCTTCATCTCTTCAAAATTTATTTTTCCCCTATTAATAATAACTGATGGAGAACCATCTACTATGTTTCTTGTTTTATTACTTTTCATAGATACATATGATATAGATATTTGTATTACTGTTAAAACTATTATAGGTATTAGAGATAATAACATATTACTTTTATAGTTTTCTATTGATATGGCGACTAATTCAGCCATAAATATAGATACTATAAAATCCATTATAGATAATTCTCCTATTTCTCTTTTACCCATAATTCTATAACCTATCGCAATAACAATATAAAATATAATTGATCTATAAAAGACTACAAAGTATTTCATATAATCACCTAAATTTATTATGATATAAATCATATTTATTTATACAAAACATAGTATTTATTAGAGGTGATTTTATTTTATACTTAAAAAAATATGGTACTAGGTTATTTTATAATATATTAGAACTAATTATATTATTATTTTTTATTACTATACTTTATTATTTTAATATTATTAATGATGGTACTTATAGTGCATTAAAACTTATTATATTATTATTATCTATATTTATTAATTCATTCATACTAGGATTAAATACTAATAATAAGAAGTATATAGAAGGTATTAAGTATGGAATAATTCTTATTATATTATTGTTTATTCCTACTATTATTTTAAATAGTTTTAAGATGAAAGTTTTTATATATTATTTATTAATTATTATTACTAGTATGTTTGGAAGTATGTTTTCTATTATTAAAAAAAAGAAGTAAATTACTTCTTTTTGTTTTTTATTCCTTTACTTTTTACTACATATATAGCAGTACCAATAGCTACTATAAATATAGCTATTCCTAATAGAATATTAGCACTTGTGGAATCTTCTACTTCTATTACTTTATCTTCATTACTTACTAGATATAATGAATTACTATCATAATCACATTTTTCATCTTCAGGACAACTTAATTGTCCTACAAAGTATAAATCTTTTTCTTTATTAGAAATAGAAAAATTAATAAAATTATAATAACTATTATTTATCTTTTTAATTTTATTTTTTAATAAACCTTCTTCATCTAATTTAATTATTTCATAAGAATTATCTACATTTTTGTATAATAAGAAATATTTATTTTTAATTGTTTTTAGTAATATATTACTATCTTTACTAAATGGAATATTACCAATAGATTCCCATTCTTCTTCTAAAGAATTATTATATTTACTTATATGATAACTTCTATCACTTTTCTTTAATTTTACTTCATTTGTGATTCCATAAACAATAAATCCAGTATTTGAATTAGATAATTTTATATTATCAAGTTCTATATTTTCTTGAATTGTTTTAGATTCTGTAAAAGTTGTATTATAAGTTATTAGTTTAATATTAGGTTTATTATCTACTATTTCTTCAGTAATAAGTGCATACCCAGTAATTTCTTTTTCATTATAAATATCTATAATATCTAAATATTTAATATTAGGATAATCTTTCTTATATATTAAATTTAGATCTTTATCATATTTAATAATACTTGTATCAGTTATACCTATATATCCATCTACTACATCATCTATAGAATATGTAGGTATTATCTTTTTTATATTTATATTATCTATTTCTTTTTCAAATACTAGTTTTCCATCTAAATCAATTTTTACAAATAAATTTCTTGGAATATTTTCTGTTTCAATATCATATGAATTAGATATTACCATTAAATATCCATCTATATTATTAAGACTATTATATGTATAAAGTAACGCGTCTATTGATTCACTAGAAGTTCTTCCATAACGATAAGTCCATGCAACTTTACCATCAGTTTTATATTTAATTAACATTACTTGGTAGTTATCTAATTCTTCTTCATCTTTTTCTATTTTTTCTTTTAGAAATATACCTGCAGTTACATTTCCATCTTTTTTATGATTTTTATCAAAACTAGTTTCTATATACATTAATCTTTCATCATCATATTTATTTACAGAATATACTGTATCTTTTGCATATACATTTATTACTCCTAATAATGAAAGTATTGTAGTGAATAAAAATATTTTTATTTTTTTCATGTTACACCTCAAGATAAATCTTATTAATACTATTATAAAACAAAAGAAGACTAATTACTAGTCTTCTATTTCTTTTTTTATCATAGATATTTCTTTTTTAGTTATATATCTTTTTAATCGATAGTTTTTAGGTAAAAGAGTTAATAATATTTCACGGGATTTAGCTTCTCTTTCATAGTATTCTCTAAATAAAGGTTCTTTCTTTATTAGGAATACTGGTCCAAAAAAATAATCTTTTTTTGTATATTTCTTTTTACCCTTTTTAAATATTATTATTTGATAGATAAATTTACCATCTTTTACAAATTCTTCATTTGATATATAAAATTTATTCTTAGTTAAATATCTTTTAACATCTTCTTGGTAATTATTAGGACTAAGAATAATTGTATCTACTGATTTTAATACTTTAGGTCTATCTTTAAATATACCTATCATATTTCTTCCACCCATACCAGATATAATAATAGTATTAATATCATTGGTATAAGTTCTTAGGCCATATCCTAATCTTGTTTCTATTTTTCCATCTAATTTTTCTCTTTTTATATTATTTTTAGCTTGTGTTAGTGGTCCTTCAGCAATATCACTAGCAACAGCTTTTATATCTTTTTTTTGTTTTACTAAATAGATATCTAGAAGTGCATGATCACATCCTACATCTAAACAAAAGGAGTTAGCTTCCACTAAATCTCCTATTTTTTTAAGTCTTGCGTTAATTTTCATTAATCTGTTAAGAAGTCCTTTAGTTTACGAGAACGAGATGGATGTCTTAATTTACGAAGTGCTTTAGCTTCGATTTGTCTAATTCTTTCACGAGTAACACCGAAGATTTGTCCTACTTCTTCAAGAGTTCTACATTGACCATCATCTAGTCCAAATCTTAATCTTAGTACTTTTTCTTCTCTTTCTGTTAGAGTGGAAAGTACACCTTTAAGTTCTTCTTTTAACATTTCTACTGTTGCGTATTCTTCAGGTCCCATAGTTCTTTCATCTTTAATGAAATCTCCTAAATGTGAATCATCTTCTTCTCCAATTGGAGTTTCAAGTGATACTGGGTCTTGAGATATTTTATATACTTCACGAACCTTTTCTACTGAAATACCTAATTTTTTAGCTATTTCTTCATCAGTTGGTTCTCTATTTAATTCTTGTGTTAATTGTCTTTGTATTCTAGCTAATTTATTAATTGTTTCTACCATGTGTACTGGTACACGAATAGTTCTAGCTTGATCTGCAATAGCACGTGTAATTGCTTGTCTTATCCACCATGTTGCATATGTTGAAAATTTATAACCTTTTGTAGGATCGAATTTATCTACTGCTTTCATTAATCCAATATTACCTTCTTGAATTAAGTCTAAGAATAGCATTCCACGTCCAACATATCTTTTTGCGATGGATACAACAAGACGTAAGTTAGATTCAGCTAACATTCTTTTAGCTTCTTCATCACCTTCAACTGCTCTTTGAGCATATTCAAATTCTTCATCTGATGTAAGTAAGTTAATACGTCCTATTTCCTTTAAGTACATTCTTACTGGATCATTTATTTTAACATCTTTAGATAATGTTAAATTTTCTACTGACATATCAGCAGTTATTTCTTCTCCACCTGCATCATCACTACCATCTTCTGATACTATTTCAATATTATTTTCTACTAAGAAATTATATAATTCATCTAATGTATCAGAATCTACATCTAACCCTTTTAGTTGATCGGCTAATTGTTCATAAGTTACATATCCTTGTTTTTGTCCCATTGCTAGTAACTTATTTTTTCTCTCTTCGATTGTCTTTATTTCTTCAACCATTCTCAATTATCTCCTAACCTAAGCTTTCTAATCTTTTCTACTATTTTAGCTTGTTCTAATGGATCTACTTCTTTTTTCATCAATCCTGTAAGTCTTTTTATTTCTTGATTTGTAGAATATTCTCTTACTACTTTGAAATAATTTAATAACTCTTCTTTATCTGTAGTATCCTGGTAGTCACCAGCTAAAATGTTATTAAGAAAATTTAAAATACTTTCTTTATCTTGAATGTAAGTATAGAAATCTGCTACATTTATATTTCCATATTTTTTATAATAATAAATTATTTCGCTACAAGTACTTCTCATTACCTCTTCTGGGAATATCAATCTTTCTTTCTCTACTTGGGTAATAATCCAATCATTATTTAACATGAAATATATAATTTGTTCGATAGCTTTTATATACTTATCTTTTTTAACATTCTTCTTAGGTATGAATACTTCTTTTACCTCTTTTTTTGGTGTTTTTTCTTTTAGTAGATTATTCATACGCATTTCGAGTGTATTATACCCTATATCGAACTCTTTTGCAAGTCTTTTTAATACAAGTTCTCTTCTTATTTCATCGCCTATTTTACATGTTTCTTCTATTACTTTATTTATATAGTCTGCTTTTCCTTCATCAGAGTTTAAATTTACCGTTTCTTTTAATTTATTCATTTTAAAATCTGAGAAGTTAATGGCATTTTCTATTAAACCAATAAATCTATCTTTTCCATTATTTAAAATATATGAATCTGGATCATCAGGATTTGGTAAAGGTATCACTTTTACATCAAGTCCTTCATTAAGCAATACTTCTCCATTACTTAAAGTTGCCTTTACTCCTGGATCGTCTCCATCTAAACATAAATATACATTTTTAGATAGTCTTTTTATTAAAGATATTTGATCTTTAGTAAGAGCTGTTCCCATTAAAGCTACTGTATTTTTAATACCTATAGAACTAGCTCTAATGACATCCATAAATCCTTCCATAACTATTAAAGATTTTTCTTTTCGACATTCTTCTTTAGCTATATGATAATGATATAATAATTCACCTTTTTTAAAAATATCTGTTTCTTTTGTATTTACATATTTATTTTCTTTTATATTGTCATAGCGTCGTCCTGAGAAACCTACTACTCGTCCTTCTAAATCATATAGTGGAAACATAATTCTATCATTATAAATATCATGGTTATCACTAGATAATCCTATTCTATTTAATGTTACTAAGTCATAATCTTTTTTAGTAAGTAATTCTGTTAGGTCATTGATTTTATCTAAAGACAAACCTATTTCGAATTCTTTAATTATACCGTCATCTATTTTTCTATCTAATAGATATTTCTTTGCGGATTTACCTAGAGTACTATTTAAATTATTTTGAAAATACTTTAAAGATAAATTATATGCATCATAGAATTTATCAAATTTAGTATTTTTCTTTTTTATATGAACACTACCTGTATCTACACCTACTTTTTCTCCTAGGTATTTTAATACATCTGGAAAAGACATATGTTCATAGTTCATTAAGAATGTATAAACATTACCAGTAGCATGACATGAAAAGCATGTATATATTTGTTTTTCTCTAGATACAGACATTGAAGGGTTTGTATCATCATGAAAAGGGCATACTCCAAAAAAGTTTTTGCCCTTTGCGGTTAATGGAATTCTCTCTCCGATGATATCTACAATATCTACTTTACTACGAATTAAATTAGCTAAATCATTATTCATAGACATCACCCTCCATACAACAAATTATTATATCACATTTTTATCTTTTTTTCTACTATCTTATGTGGTGCCAATTCACTTATTTCTGACATAAAAAATTCATGAAATACTTTTCTATTATCTTTATATCTACTATTAGACATAGTATATCCTTTATATTTATAATCTAATATATTTCTTTCAATTTCTATATATTCTATATGATCATTATAATATTCAACTGATAGTTCTGCGAGACATAAAAGTTTTAGATAATTCTTTTCAGTAGCAATTTCTTTCATAGCTTGAAAATATCCTTTTTGAGTATAAGCTAATTGTACTCCTTCTTCTAGAAGTTTATTATCTTCATCATAAAAATCTATATCTTCTTGTCCAAAAAACATAGGAAATAGATTTCTAATAAATCCTGTAACTTGCCATTTTTTATTTTGATGTAGTAATGTGGCATAATCACATATACCTATATCTGATTTTGTTATTCCATCATCTACATAAGCAATAAATTCTTCTAATTTATCAACATATGTAGCTTTTATTATATGATTTTTATATTCTTCTCTTATTTCTTCTATTGTCTTCATACCTATCCCTCTTAAAGATATATCTTATATAAATAGTTATTCTTAGTCAAGAAAAAAAGAGATATTTCTATCTCTTTTTAATTTAACCTATACGGAATAGTGGTGCAAGTCCTTTAGCATAGAAACTATATCCACCAGATTCCCATGAATACTTTCCAGTAGATCTTATTGTGAAGAACGCATCGTGAGATGCAAGTCCCGCAGATCTTGTCCAATAATCTGTTGGTTCTCCATTATAAGTTTTTATAGTTTCAGGGATTTCTGTTTTTGATAAGTATTCAGAACCTTCAGAAGTAATACCTGGTTCAATAAATACATCACTTGGCATACCATCACCATTTTCATTACCTTGTGTAAATACTACACCTTGTTGTGTATAATAATCTAATTGTCTATTATACTTACCAGATGTATCTTTATAACTTGTATAATGTTTTGTTAAGTCTATACCAAGAATTTCTTTAACTGTTGAAATATAAATTCTATCATATGATGTTGGTTCTTTTTGATTAACCCAATATTGTTCCTTAACTTCTGGACTAGCTGATGAATCAAATTCACCTTTTCCAGATACAGTATATGTATCTATAATAATATTTCTTAAACCTTGTGGTAATTGGTTATAGAAAGTACTATTCAAATATCTTCTTACTTCAGATGCTGGCCATGAACCTTGGTTACCTCTTCCGAAGCTATTAACATTGTATTCACCATTTAATTCATTCATAGGTCTAGTACCAACTATATCAGTTACTTCTAATACAACTCCACATGCTGTTTGTGAGAAGTTTGGATCAGAACATACTGCAGGAGTTGAACAATTGGCAATTCTTACTGTATGTGTTCCAAATGTTCCCATGTTAACAGTTTTTTCATCACCTACGTGATATACGTCACATGCAGTTCCATCTTTTGCAGCTTCACCAATTGTTTCCCAAGAATCAGTTGAGAAATCTTCTGGTTCAGAATCATTCTTAGTCCAATGTGCAAATACTGTAATATTAGCTGCTGGTATATAATTTGCATTTATTCTTAAATCATCAATTGTATACCATCCGTCAAATGAATATCCACTTCTTGATGGAATTGGTAATTCTCCTACTTCTTTACCATTATCTACTTCTTTACTTGTTGGAGTTACTGTTCCTCCATTTGGATTAAACTTAACTGTATAAGTTGATTCTCCTAATCTAAATGCTGGTGATATACCAAGTTGTTCATCAGCTCTATCAAGAGTTGATCCACCTTCTTCATCAATATTGTGATAAATTCCTGGACTCTTTCTTCCTGGAGTACGTGTCCACCAAGCAGTTGCTATATTATTATATTTTTTCATAGCTATTTCATCAATATTATTTGCATCTGTTTTTCTAGGTACTCCATTAATTCTATAATAATCAAATTGATTTGTTTTTATTGCTGCATAAATATCATATAAGAATATTACTTCTTCTCCTGATGTATTATAGTAATCATCTATATATTGTCTCTTATTTACCATATCATTGTAATAGTATTTAAGTGTTTGTAACATAGCAGGACTAGTTCCTATTACTTCTGTTGTAGATGGTAAATATAATTTATCTTTTGATGTATATAAGTTTTCAATTCTTCCTGAGCTACTATTTGATATATCTGCAGCATCATATCCTGATACTACATATGTTGTACCTATTTTATTTCTTAAGTCTATAGGTAATGAATTATATATATTTTCATTTACAAATGTTCTTACTTCACTATTTGGCCAACCACCATAAGATGAAGTGTTTGAATTTATTTTATAATTTGTAATTACATCAATAAATTCTAGTACAAATCCACATGATGTTTGTGAATAATTTTTATTAGAACATTCTGATTGTTTTGTATTATTTGCTACTCTAACTGTATGTGTTCCATAGTTTTCTAATGTTACATCTTTAGTACATCCTACTGGATATGTTTGAGGATCATTCTTAACATTTTCAACTATTGTATCCCATGATGCTGTAGCAAAGTCTCCACATACTGACCATGATGCCCATAATGTTACATTTCCTACTGGTGTATAGAATCTATCTACCTCCATACCTTCAGGTACTCCAATATGCCATCCTGTAAATACTCCACCTTGTTTTGTTGGTATTGGTAATCTTCCTAAGATTTCACCTTCCATCATAGTTCTTGATGTTTCATCTACTTGTCCACCATTTGGATTGAATGTTACTGTTACTTGTCTTGTTTCACGCCATGTAGCAACTAATGTAATATTTGTATTTGGAATATATTCTAATGTATCTATTGGTTGTCCATCAGGTGTTCCTAAATGCCATCCATCAAATACATGATCTTTATATTTTGGTTCTTCTACAAGTCCAATAGTAGTACCTTCTGTTACTTTATATTTTTTGTTTAACATAGATCCACCATTTGGATTTAATGTAACATTGAATCTTACTGTTGATTTTTGGAAGTATCCTGGATAATTAATTCCTCCATCATAATGGGCTCTTTCTTTAGTAATGTGATTTTCATCCCAATGTGTTCCAGCTCCACCTTCAAGAACTTCAGTATTATAGAACATGTTACTATGACTTGTTACTTGATCTACTACAAAGTCATCACTTACATATATTCTTTCTAGTTTTTTACAGTTATAGAACATTCCTCCCATATCTGTAACATTGCTTGTATCAAAACTACCTAATTCTAATTCTTTTACATTTTCACAATCTTCAAATGCATTATTCATATTACTTACTCTTGAAGTATCAGCATTTTCAAGTAATATTTCTTCAGCATTTTCAAGATTATAGAATGCTAGAGACATATCTTCTGGGAATCTTGCATTATTCATTATAAGTGTTTTTATATTTTGACTATCAGAAAATATGTTATAGATTTTATGATTTATACTATCTAATTTCCAATTACTTAAATTTAACTCTTCTAAGTTATCACAATATCCTGCGACATATTTTAAATTAGTTACTTTTCTAACATCAAAACTACTTAAATCTAGCGATGTTAGTGTATCACAGTTATAGAACATATCTAACATATTTGTAACTTTAGAAGTATTAAAACTACTTACATCTATACTTTCTAGAGCTTTACATTCATAGAACATATAACTCATATCAGTAACATTACTTGTATCAACACCTGTTAAATCTATTTTCTTAAGCTTGTTACTACTAGCAAACATGTAATACATTGATGTTGATCTAGAAGTATCGGCATTTCTTAGTGATATTTCTTCTATATTATAGTTACTTGATGCGAAGTTCTTAATATTTTCAGGTAATTTTGAATTATCGAATTTTATTACTTTTAATGAACTAGAAGAGTATCCTGTTAAATTATTTAATAAACTACCTGGATTATATTTATTAAAATCAAAGTTACTCATATCTACAGATTCTATACTAGGCATGTATCCAATTATTGAAGCCATAGTAGTTGCATTACTAGTATTCCAAGAACTTAAATCTAGACTTGTCATACCAGCTCCATAGAATACATAACTCATATCTGTAACTCCATTTGTAATGAAGTTAGATACATCTATTTCAGTTAATGCTGTATCATATGCAAACATATAATATAAAGTTGTTGCTAAAGATGTATTAAATGATGTATCTATATATGTTGCACCTTTGAAGTTTGTAAACATATATGAAGGATCTTCATTTAAGTATGCTACATCTGCTTCAGTCCACCAGTAGATTGTTCCATCTGAATCATCAAACCATGCATAGATTGGTGTTCCTTGATCTGGAACAGATACAATATTTTCATCAGCAGTTAATGTAGTTATATCAGGAGCAGTTGTTGCTCTTTTAATTGCTGTTATATTTGTATCTTCTACAGGGTATTTTGTATATGGATAACTATCATCTACTGTATCTCCTGCTAGTATTTTAAACTTAGCATTAACATTTTTACCTGTATCAAATTTAGCTCCTACTTCTGACCAATGTGCATATAGTGTTTGTGTATGATCTACTATATAATGTCTATCTACTTGGATACCATCAGTTTCACCAGTAAACCATCCTTGGAAAGCACTACCAGTTTTAAATGTAGGTGGTTCATAATCTAACTCAGCACCTTTATCATATGTTACTTGTGAGTACCATTGTAAGATACCACCATTTGGATTAAATGTTACTGTACATTGTTCTACCCATTCTGCATATAATGTTGCATTATCGCTTAAATTATCAAAATCATCAATTATTTCTTGTTCTGATGTATATCTCTTACCATTTCCATTAGCTTGTGTATTCCATCCAAGGAATTTATTATTTTGCTGAGTTGGTTGTTTATATGTATTATCTTTATCATAATCATATCCTACACCACTTATTACTGCATAATATCCATAATAGCTATTTGAGTTATTTGATTGAAAATAGAATTGTGCTGTATTTCCTTGAACTGTATATGTTTTATGATATACTGTATCATCACCAGGCTTAGATGTATATTGTCCACCATATAATTTACCATTTGAAATTGTTGCTTGATTATAATTGTAATATGTTGGTTCTACACCAGCTGGATAAATTGCTAACCAATCATAATAGTTACTATTTTCAGTTGAATACCATACATCAATAGTAATTTGACTAGCTCCTGGTATTGTGACTATATCAGTTGTTTTTAAGTTTCCTGAATAAGTTCCTGTTGCTATACCTTCATCATTAATATTTGCTGTATGTGAATATTTTGTTATAGTCATTTGTTTGTATTCATAGTTTATTTCATTTGTTGTTTCATTATTTGTAAATGTTCCTCCATTAGCATCATAAGTAATGTCTTTTTCTGTATACCAATGTGCATAGAATGTTACATTTTTATCAATTACTTTTCTTTCATTTACTTCAATTCCACCATCTATTTCAGTAAACCATCCTTTGAATAGTTTTCCTTCATATGTTGGTGTTGGAAGTGTTTTTATTCTACTTCCTTCTACAACTGTTTTTGTAGTTGGATTAACTGTTCCACCATTTGGATTAAATGTTACAGTGTATGTAGTTAATCCTTCAGCCATATTGAAGTATCCTGGATTCATATCTCCGTAATCGTAATGAGCTCTTGTTTTATCAATATAGCTATTATTCCATGGAGTTCCTGCTCCACCTACAAGTACAGTACATCCTGAGAACATATCACTTGAACTAGTTACTTGATCTACTACAAAGTCATCGCTTACTGTAATTGTAGTTAATCCAGTACATCCTGAGAACATAGAATCCATAGATACTACTTTTGATGTATCAAATGATGTTAAATCTAATGTTTTTAACGATGTATCTCCTGAGAACATTCCTGACATATACATAATATTACTTGTATTTACGTCAGTAAGGTTTATTGTTTCTAGTGCAGTGAATCCACCAAACAATCCTGATATACCAGTAAGACTTGCAAAGTTCCAACCACTTATATTTAAACTTTTTAATGATGAATTACCACCAAACATATATATATTAACAACGTTAGAAATATCAAATGAACTTAAGTCTAATATTTCTATTGAAGAACATCCCGAGAACATTCCTGACATATGTTCTATGTTACTTGTATTTACATTTGATAAATCTAATGTTTTTAATTTAGAAGATGATGAAAATAATCCTGATAAATCATTAGTACTTGCAAAGTTCCAACCACTTATATTTATGTCTTCTACTTGTGAACCTGCAAATAAACTATATATAGTTGTTACTTGTGATACATCAAATGTGTGTAAATCTACTTCAGGTGTTTGTGCACCTGCAAACATATATGACATGTTAGTTACACTACCAGTATTAAATCCACTTAAATCTAATGTTGGAATATTTGTACTTGCAAACATGTATGACATATTAGTAACACCACTTGTATCAAATCCACTTAAATCAATTGTTGATATAGTTGTTCCTGCAAACATGTATGACATATCTTCAGTACTCATTGTGTTAAAATTAGCTGTTTCAAGTGTTGTTAAATTGTTTAATCCACAGAACATATATGATGCATCTTCATTTAAATATGCTGATGATGCATTTGTCCACCAATAAATAGTTCCATTATCATACCAAGCATAAATTGGTGCTGTACTATTTTCTGATGATACTATATGTTCTTCTGTTTTATTTGCTTCTGTTGGCTCCGTTGCTGATTTTCTAATAGCTGTTATATTTGTATCTACTGTTGTTTGAGGATTTGTTCCACTTAATGTATCCCCTGCTAATGTTTTAAATTTCTTTATTACATTTTCCCCAGTATCAAATATTGGTAGTACTTCTTTCCAATGTGCATAGTATGTTGTACTTCCACTTGGTACTGTTGCTGCATTTATTTTTGTTCCTGTTGTTAATCCTGTATACCATCCTGCAAATTCTACACCATCTTTTGTTGCTGTTGGTAAATCACCTATTGCACTACCTTTATTAATGTATTTTGCTGTTTCTGATGATACTCCACCATTTGGATTAAATATTATTTTATTTTTTCCTGGTGTTGGTTGAGATACATCAAATTTTATTCCTATTATAGGTGATGATGTACATGTTTCTGGCATTGCATCAAAATCTTTAAATTCTATTCTGAATTTATATTTTTTTGATTGTGTTGCTTCTATTGTTTCGTCCGCTTTTATTTCTGTGCCATCAGCATGTGTTAAACTGTATTGTAGACAGTTTGATATTGTTGTTGGAGTTTCTCCATCCGCTTCATAAAAGCCTACATTAATGTTTTTTACTATTGCATCTACGTCTCCATAGTTTTTTGCATCTGCTGTAAATTCATAATACTCTCCTGGTATTCCTAACTCTACTCCAAACGTTACTATTTTCTTTTTTGTATCTGATACGTATGCCGGCGTAGTTGCTGTTACATTTCCACTTTCTCTTATACTTGTATCATCCCAATGAACATCCCATGTATGTTTATTTATACCTGCTGTTCCAAGAATATTCAAATCAGATGATAGAAATGCATATCCTAAGGATAATGCAATAACTGCTAATATTATTGCATAAAACTTAGAACTTTTTTTTCTAACTTTTCTTCTCATACAACTCAATTCTCCTCTATTATTAATTTTACAAAAAGACCAAACAAAAAGCAACAAATTGTTGCTTTTTTTTTCATTATTTACATTTAATATTTTCTTAATTTTTTATTTGTAATTTCATCTTTTATTAATTCAATAAATTCATCCTTAGAAACTGTAGTTGTATCTTTATCTCCAAATAATCTATAACTAATAGTATTATTGTCTTTTTCATTATCTCCTAAGATTAATGTATATGGTATTTTTTTAGTTTGTGCTTCTCTTAATCTATATCCTAGTTTTTCATTTCTATCATCAAGTTCTACTCTAATATCATTATCTCTTAATAAGTTATATACTTCTTTAGCATATTCTCCTTGGAATTCACTATTTACTGGTATAACACTAACTTGTGTTGGAGCTAACCATGTAGGTAAATTACCTTTAGTTTCTTCTAAGTAATAAGCAATAAATCTATCGATTGAACCGAATACCGCTCTATGAAGAACAACTGGAGTTTTCTTTTCTCCACCAGCATCTACATAACTTAGATCAAATTTAGCTGGTAGACAGAAATCTAATTGACAAGTAGATAAAGTTATTTCATTACCTACTGCAGGTTTAACTTGAACATCTAATTTTGGTCCATAGAATGCAGCTTCACCTATTTTTTCTACATAGTCGATTTTTAAATCATTTAATACTTCTCGAAGCATAGCTTCTGCTTTATTCCACATTTCATCATCATGATGATATTTAACTTTATCTTCTGGATCTCTTAGAGATAATTCAAAACGATAGTTTTCAATTCCTAATTCCTTGTAACATTCTAGTATTAAATCAACTACTCCTTTGAATTCAGATTCTACTTGTTCTAAAGTACAGAATATATGTGAATCATTTTGACAGAAAGTACGAACACGCTCAATTCCTTTTAAAGATCCACTTGTTTCATATCTACAATCTCTTGCAATTTCAGCTATTCTTATTGGTAAATCTCTATATGAATGAATATCATTTCCATAAATTACCATATGATGTGGACAGTTCATTGGACGAAGTACAAATTCTTCTCCTTCAACTTCCATCTTTGGAAACATAGAATCTTGATAATGTTCCCAGTGACCACTAGTTTTATAAAGTTCTACATTACCAAGCGGTGGAGTTTGAACATGTAAATATCCTCTTTTTAATTCTTTATTTCTAATATATGTTTCAAGTTCATTCCATAGAATAAATCCATTTGGTAAATACATAGGTAATCCACGACCTACTAAATCACTCATCATATAGATACCTAAATCTTTACCTATTTTTCTATGATCTCTTAATTTAGCTTCTTCTAATTCTTGTAGGTGAGCATCTAAATCTTCTTGTGTTTCAAAACATACACCATAAATTCTTTGAAGCATTTTATTATTAGAATCACCTTTCCAATAAGCTCCAGCTACTTTTAATAATTTAAAATATTTAACTAATTTAGTATTTTCTACATGTGGTCCACGACAAAGATCAGTAAAATCACCTTGAGTATAACATGTAATTGTAGTTTCATTTTCATCCATTCTATTAATTAAATCTAATTTATATGGATCATCTTTAAACATTTCTAGTGCTTCTTCTTTAGTTAATTCTCTTCTAATAATATTTTTAGCAGATTTAGAACACTTTTTCATTTCCCTTTCAATCTTCTCTAAATCTTCTTCTTTTATTACTTCATCTCCTAAATCAATGTCATAATAGAATCCTTCTTCTATTGCAGGTCCTACCCAAAACTTTGCATTTGGATATAAATGTGTAATTGCTTGAGCCATTAAATGGGCACATGAATGGTTTAATACACTTAGTTTTTCATCTTCTTTTATATTTATCATAATAATTCCTCCTATATTTTTAATTCTACTTTTATTTCTTTATTTATTAAATTTTTAAATTTTTCACCTAAACTTTTATCTCCTGTTAACATTCCATAATGTATTGGAATTACAAGACTTGGTTTGGTTTCATTAATGTAATTAGCTGCTTCCACGTAATCCATAGTGAATGTTCCACCTATAGGTACAAAACAAACATCTGATTTTACTTGTAGAGCTTCATCGGTGACATCAGTATCACCCATAATATAATAATACTTTCCATCTAGAAAAATATTATATCCTATATAATACTTATCTCTAGGATGAAAATCCTTATTAATATTATATGCTGGTATAGTATTAAACTTAATACCATCTATTTCATACATTCTATATTCTTCTATTAATAAATTATGTTCTTTATTTTTTAAACATAAAGGTACAATAATTTTAGTAGTATCTTTCTTTACCTTTTTAATAGATTCTTCATCATAGTGATCATAATGATCATGAGTTATAAATATGTAGTCCGCATCGTGGATTTCATCTTCTATTTTATATGGATCAAAATAAATTATCTTTTGCCCAGTTAATTTAATAGAAGCATGATGTATTACTTCTATATTCATAAACACCTCCTACAAATAAAAAAAGGACAGTACAGGAGTCATAAGACGGTACCATCCTTTGTTTAGCTTAATCTTTTAACGGTATTACCGGAACTACTTTTAATAGTTCTACTCGAAAGGTAGTAATAAATTAATTAGTTGTTTGTTTACACCTACCACAAACTCTCTATAAACATCATTAATCTATCGTGTCCTTTGTCAA
>CACZQV010000012.1 GCA_902783435.1 uncultured Erysipelotrichaceae bacterium
AAGAAAAAATAGTAGTAGAAGCATCTAAGAAAGATAAGTCTAAAAAGGTTATTGAAACTAAAAAAGAAGAAAAAATAGTAGTAGAAGAAATAAGAAAAGAAGTGCCTATTATGAAAAAAGAAGTAGTATTAGAACCAAAAGATATAAAGAGAATAGATAGTTATGTACAAGAAATATATGCTGGTAAATTAATGATTATATTAGATAAAATTGATCCAGTTAAGAATGATTTAGTTTTAGAAGAGTTAAAAAAATATAATGAAATTACTGAGTTTAAAATAGGTAAAAAAGATAAAGAAAGAGTTGTAGTACGTTCTAGACCTTATTTTAGTGAAAGATATAACATTAGAGAATTAATAGATGAAGCTAAGAAATGTTTATATGATGAACGTGATTATAATAGGGCAGAAGAATTATTTAGATTATTATTACAAATAGGTAATCCTAGACCTAAAACTTATGGTGAATATGGAATTACATTATTAAAGTTACATAGAAGAAAAGAAGCTATTCCATATTTAAAAGTAGCTACTGAACTTAGTAGAGAACAAGGACTTAATTTAGATTATTCTGATTTAATACTTAATATAGATGGTACTATTAAGAAGAGTGAAGCTAAACCTGTAGTACGTATGAATGAAGAAGATTTCTATGAAGATAAGTCATTTGGATTAAAATTAGATTATTTAAATGATTTAATAGCTTTAGTACAACAAGGTGAATTTGATTTAGAAGAAGCTATGGGTGGATTAGGATTAGATGAATATAATAAGAATTATATTAGATTAATATGTGCGAGAGATTGTTATTATATTAAAGATTATAAAGAGGGAGATAAATACTTAAAGCAAGTAGAACATAGTTCTTATAAGAATGATTTAATTAAAAGAGTATATAATGAAATATTAATAAATAAAAAATATTATAAGAATAGATTAGAAAAAGAAGAAAATCAATTAGTTTTTAGAAAATAATTAATTGTATTTTCTTTTTTTTTGTTTTATAATATTTATAAGATAGAAGAGGTGTATTATGAGAGATATAAAATTCTTAGAAGACAATGGTGTTGATATAAAAAAAAGTTTAGAATTATTTGGAGATAGTAATACTTATAATGAAACTATAGGTGAATTTTTAGTTGGTATTCATACTAAGATTAATCAATTAATTAAATTCTTAAATGGTAAGGATATGGCTAATTATGCAATATATGTTCATTCAATGAAGAGTGATGCAAAATACTTTGGATTTACTAAATTAGCAGATATGGCATATGAACATGAGATGAAGAGTAAAGAAGGAGATTTTTCTTATATATCTACTCATATTAATGATTTAATTAATGAAACTAATAAAGCTATTTTACTTATTCAAGATTATATGAATGGTAATGATAGTAATAATGAAGTTAGAGAAGATGTAGCTCCAGCTCAAGAAGAAGTATTAGGAGAAGTATATGATAAAAAGACTATCTTAGTAGTAGATGATTCTAATATAATTAGAAACTTTGTTAAGAGAATATTTAGTGATAGATATAATGTAGGTACTGCTGAAAATGGAGAAGAAGCTATTAATATTATCAAGGCTAATATGAATAATGATTTTATTGAAACTATTTTACTAGATTTAAATATGCCTAAAGTAGATGGTTTTGCAGTACTTGATTTTATGAAGGAAAATAATTTGTTAAAGAAAATGCCAGTATCTATTATTTCAGGAGATTCTTCTAAAGATACAATAGATAGAGCTTATACTTATCAAATAGTTGATATGTTAGAAAAACCTTTTAATGATCAAAGTGTTAAGATGGTTATTGAAAAGACTTTAATGGTTAAAGATATGAATAAATAAAAAAAGTAAATCATTTGATTTACTTTTCTTTTGGTATTAAATATTCTTCATCTTCTAAGTACTTACAAGTACCTAGAGGTAGATAATATATATAATATGATTTTCTCATGAATTTTCTTTTTTCTGTTTTAACATCTTCAAATATACCTATAATTTTATTATTTTTATCTGTTACACAAATATCTACCTTTTGACAGAAAAAATAGGTACTAATAAGTTTCTTTTTAGGTATTCTTATACCATAATCTATTTTATCTAATACAAATTTTAATGATTTAAATCTTTCACTAAAAGTAAGACAATCATATATATCTAGTTTTTTATTTTTAATTTTTATATACATGTAATCACCAAATACATTATATCATAAAAATACTTTATAAATTTAATTTATTATGATATTATATAAAAAGAGAAAAGAGGAGGTATATTTATGAGTGGACATTCTAAATGGGCTACAATTCATAGAAAAAAAGGTTTAATAGATGCAGCTAGAGGTAAAGTATTCCAAAAGTTAGCAAAGGAAATTATGGTAGCTGCTAAAGGAGGAAGTCCTGATCCTGCACAAAATGCAGCATTAAGACTTGCAGTTGATAAGGCTAAAGCACAAAATATGCCTAAGGATAACATACAAAAGGCAATTGAAAAAGCAACAGGTGGAGCAGATGGTGCTAATTATGAAAATGTAAGATATGAAGGTTATGGTCATGGTGGAGTTGCATTCATGGTTGACTGTTTAACTGATAATAGAAATCGTACAGCTTCACAAGTAAGAAGTAGTTTTACTAAAGCTGGAGGTAATTTAGGTACTGATGGTTCTGTTTCTTATATGTTTGAAAGACGTGGAAGTATTGTAATTCCAGCTGATTATGATGAAGATGAAATGATGATGACTGCACTTGATGCTGGAGCACTTGATTTTGAAAAAGTTGAAGATAATTATGTTATTTCTACTGATCAAGCAGGATTTACTGCAGTAAGAGATGCTTTAGAATCTGCAGGAGTTAAAGAATTCTTAGAATGTGAACTTACATATGTTCCTAATATGGAAGTTGAATTAGATGAAGAAGGAACTGAAAAAGTATTAAAATTAGTAGAAACTCTAGAAGACTTAGATGATGTTCAAGATGTATATTATAATTTAAAGGAAGATTAATTTATTATGAATTTAACTAAAATAAATAATGAATTAAAATCCTATATAAATGAATCTACTTTTATATCTATTAAATGTAGAAATAAATTATTAAAATTCTTTTCTGAAGAATTTGATGTTAATTTAGATATAAGTAATTATCAAAATGTAGATTTAAAAATAAATGATGATTTTACTGTTACTTATAGAGAAGATAATTATAAGAGTAATATTAAAAGTATAAATGATTTAGAAGAAAAGTATAATAATTTTAAATTAAAAGCAGATAGTTTAATAAAAAGACGTGAAATAGATTTTCAAGGTAAAAGTAATTTTAATAATATAGTAAATTTAATAATTATATTATTAATAATTATTACTATGGGAATAGTTTTATATTTAGGTGTAATTGCATTTATCGCAGGTCATTATTTTGATTGTTTATGGTTTATAGTATTTATACTACCAATGATTATTCCTAAACTTAAAGATAGTTTAAAAGATAGATTTATACAAGCTAAAAATTATATAAATAGATTAAAAAAGAGAGTTAAATAACTCTTTTTTTTATTGTAAATTTACATAATATTTTTATTTTTAATATTTATTAATTATATTTTGGTGTATACTTAATATATAAAAATAGGAGGATGTTATGGAAGAAGAAAAAGTCGAAATATTAGAAGAAGAAAAAAATAAAAAGAATAATATAGGACCAGGATTTATGGTTATATTAGTTGTATTATTTTTAGTAGGTGGTGTACTTGGATTTGCCGCTAGTAAATTAATTGATGAACCAGTTAAGAAAGATAATACAGAAGAAAAAGAGAAGAAAGAAAATAAGAAAGAAGAAAAAGAAAAAAGTGTAACATTTACTGATGAAGAGTTAAATAAATATGTAAGTTATATTAGTGTAACATCATTATCAGGACCAGCTGCTGCTATTTTTGATACTGATAGTCTTGATGCAACTAAACTAAGTACTAAAGAAAAAATAAGTTATATTGCTGATTTAGTATTTTCAAAGGCTACATCATCTGCTGATTATCAATATAGTATTATAGCTGAAAGTGATGTAAAAGCTGCTGTAGAAGAAGTATATGGACCTGGAACATATGAAAGAACAACATTTAATGTTGGTTGTGGTGATTATACTTATAAAGAAAGTGATGGTAAGTTTTATTCAAAAACTGGATGTGGGGGAACAAGTGCTGTTTCTGTAAGTAATATAGTTATTGATTATAAAGCAACTGATAAAAAATTAGAAATTACTACTGCATATGTTTTTGCTGATGGTATGACTAATAAATTATATAAAGATTATAGTTTAAAAAATGCATTAGAAGATATTAATACGCAAGAATCTTTTGATACATATTTACCAAATTACATCAAAAATAATAAAGATAAATTAAATACTATTGTTTATACATTTGAAAGTAAAGATGGTAAAAATTATTACTTTACTGGATTTAAGAATAATAAATAAGAGTAGAAATACTCTTTTTTATTTGTTTTATTTTTTTAGTCTTTAATGATATAATAAAAAA
>CACZQV010000013.1 GCA_902783435.1 uncultured Erysipelotrichaceae bacterium
AGAAATAAGAGGAAAATATAAAGGATCATTTTTAGGAATATTATGGTCATTTATAAATCCATTATTACAAGTTGCAGTATATGCAATAGTTTTTCCATACATAATGAGAGTTAAAACAGATAATTACCTACAATACCTAATCGCAGGTATTATTCCATGGACTTTCTTCACAACTGTCTTAAATCAAGGAATGATTACTGTTAGAATGAATGCAGGTATTATAAAAAAAGTTTATTTTCCAAGAGAAATATTACCAATATCAGTAGCTTTATCTGGATTAGTTAATTTCTTTATTAGTTGTATTATAATACTTTTATTCTGTATATTTGGAGGTGTTGGAGTAAGTTGGCATTTAGCATTATTACCAGTGTTTGCTATAATACAATTCTTCTTAACACTAGGTATAGTAATGGCTTTAAGTGCTATAAATATTTATATAAAAGATACTGAATATTTAGTTAATTTCTTAGTAAATATGTTATTCTATGGAACACCAATTTTATATCCAGTAACATTATTCCCAGAAAGATTTAGATGGATATTATATATGAATCCATTAACTGAATTAATAAATGCTTATAGAGATATATTTATATATCATCAATTACCAGGGTTAAATGCAATAGGATATTTAATAGGTATAACTATTATAATATTCTTTATAGGACTTGCAATATTTAGAAAACTTGAAAAAGGTTTTGCAGAGGAGGTTTAGAATGAAATCAGATATTTATAAGGTAGAAGATAAGGGAATAACCGGTATTAATAATCCCTTATTTACAATTAAGTTTAGTACTAAACTTAAAAATATTAAAATAGAAGTATTATTAGATGATAAAAAAAGTGAAGATTTTGAACTTTTTCAATTAGGCGATAATGTAACTTACGTAGTAACTTTAAAATGTAGTAAAAAAACTAAAAATATAAAAGTTATACTAATTGATAAAAAAGAAAAATATGAATTATGTAATGTAAAAAACAATGTTTTTATAAGAATAGGTAATAAAGTAGGTGGCACTTTAAAAAAAGGATTTGTAAAAACAAAAATCTTTTGTCATGTTTTAAGAAAAGGTACAGTTTTTATGTGGAAAGAATATCACTTTCTAGTACCTCCAAAAATGATAAAGAAGTATTATAAAGATTTCAAAAATAGTATAAGAGGTGGAGATTTAAGATTCTATGATCCATTTAATAGTGTTGAATATAATAAATGGTTATCTAAAAATCAAACAGTAACTTCATATGAAAAAATGAAATATGAACCACTTATTTCAATATTAATACCAGTTTATAATATTGAAAAAAAATATTTAGAAGAATGTTTAGACTCAATATTAAAACAAAATTATAGTAACTTTGAAGTTTGTTTAGTAGATGATTGTTCTACAAAAGAAGAAACAAAAGAAACA
This sequence comes from uncultured Erysipelotrichaceae bacterium, assembly GCA_902783435.1. The sequence continues at coordinate 1,410 of CACZQV010000013.1, forward strand.
TTAGAAAAATATGCAAAACTAGATAAAAGAATAAGAGTTAAATATCGTAAAGAAAATGGACATATATCAAAGACAACTAACGATGCTTTAGCTATGGCTAAAGGTGAATTTATTGCCTTAATGGATGATGATGATTTACTAACAGAAGATGCTTTATTTGAAAATATTAAAGTATTAAATGAAAATAAGAAACTTGATTTTATATATTCTGATGAAGATAAAATGTCTCCTAACGGAACATTATGTGATCCTCATTTTAAAGCTGATTTTTCACCAGATACTTTATTAAGCTTAAATTATATTTGTCATTTTGTAGTAATAAGAAAAAAATTAGTAGAAGAAGTAGGTGGATTTACAGTAGGGTTAGAAGGTGCTCAAGATCATGATCTATTCTTAAGAGTAACTGAAAAGACTAATAATATATATCATATACCTAAAATACTATATCATTGGAGAATGGTTGAAGGTTCTACTTCAATGACAATTTCAAACAAATCATATGCTACTGATAAAGGAAAAATAGCTATAGAAAATGCTTTAAAAAGAAGAAAAATTAATGGTCATGTGGAAAAAGACAAAGTAAGTACATATTATAGGGTAGTTTATGACATAAAAAAAGAGCCACTAGTATCAATTATTATACCTACTAGAGACTATCTTGATATCACAAAAAATTGTGTAGATTCTATCTATGAAAAAACTACTTATAAAAATTTTGAAATTATTATCGCAAATAATGATAGTAAAGAAAAAGAAACATTAGATTTCTTTAAAGAATATTCTAAGAAATATAAAAATTTCAAAGTTGTAGATTGTATTATGGAATTTAATTATTCAAAAATAAATAATATTGCTATAGAAAAATCAAAAGGTGAATATATAGTATTATTAAACAATGATACAGAAATAATTACACCTGAATGGTTAACACTTATGGTTGGTTATGCAATGCAAAAGCATATTGGATGCGTAGGTGCAAAACTATTATATCCAGATGATCTTACAGTACAACATGCTGGTGTAATATTAGGCCTTGGTGGAGTTGCATCACATGCATATGTAGGTGAAGAAAGAGAAACATTAGGAATGTATGGAAGACTAAGAGTTCCATATGATTATGCAGGAAACACAGCTGCATGTCTTGTAGTTAGTAAGAAAAAATATAATGAAGTAAAAGGTTTAAATGAAGATTTAAAAGTTGCTTATAATGATGTTGATTTTAATTTAAAATTACTAAAAAAAGGATATTATAACGTAACATTACCACAAGTGGAATTAATTCATTATGAATCAAAAAGTAGAGGTTTAGATACGTCAAGTGAAAAATATCAAAGATTCCTACAAGAATCAAAATACATGTGGGATCATTGGGAACCATTAATGAAAAATGATCCATTCTATAATCCAAACTTTGCTAAAAAAATGTGGTTTAAATTAGATAAATAATAAAAAAGAATAATAATTATTATTCTTTTTTTATTTAACAATTTTTGAATATATATACTTATATAAAATAGATAATCCAATAGTTGAGATTAAATATACTATTGGTAAAAAATAATATATTGGAGTAATAAATAATTTATATTTTACTAAAAAATGATAAGTAATTTCTATTAAAGGTAAATGAATAATATAAATATAAAAACTAATATTACCTAGATAGAGATTAATACTATTAGATAAGAATTTACTTATAATACCTTTATCAAAAGAAAAAATATAAATAGTAAATAGAGAAATAAAAATATAAATAGAATAAGAAATCATAGTAGATAAATAATCAATATTAAGAATACTTCCTATTTTTTTTGAAATAGTAGGAGTAAAAATAAATAATATTAAAAATAAAATAATAGAAACAATTTCTAATAAACTATTGTTACTTTTATGCTTATCTTTAAATAACAAATAAATATTTGCTAATAAAATACCAAGATAGTATTGAAAAATACGTAAAAATGGAGAACAATACATTAAACTAATTTTATATTTATCGCCAACAAATTTAAGAATAATAAAAAGTAAAATTATATAAATAACATAAATAATAAACATCTTAATAATATTACTTTTTAGAGAATCTTTATTTTTATAATTTAAATGCAATAAGAAAGGAGTACAAAGATATATTATAAATAAACTAGATAAAAACCATGCTGCACCATTAAAAGACTGATTAATATCTTGTATAGGTATTAATGTTTGAATTAAAGAAATACATAAAATTAATTTCTTAATATTAGAAATTAAATGACTAATTTCGAAAGAACTTAAATATTGCAAAAAAACAAACATAATAATTATACTTATTATATAAATAGGATATATTTTGATTATTCTTTTTTTAATAAAATTGAAATAGGTTTTTAAAGTGATTTTTTTAAACTTTTCACCATATCCTAGTCGTATTACAAATCCAGATAATATAAAAAAGAATGTTACTCCAATTGCACCATTACTAAAATATTTACTATAAATATTAGACAAAACAGGAATATTTTGTATAAAAAATAAATGTGTAACAAATATTAGTAAAATAATATAAAAACGTAACGATTGTAATGACTTTATCATATAAATAATCCTTTCTATAATAACTAATAAAATTATAACATATTTTTTATAAAAATATATGTTATAATAAAACAAGAAAGGTCGTGTATTATGAAAAAATTTATTATAAAAAATAAAATTATATTTTTTTGTTTTTTTGTAGCCTTATTAACACTTTACTTTTGCTCGAAAAATTCGCCGCACTATCCAATGAATGATTGGGTAGATGTAAATGCCTTTTTTACAATGGCAAGAAGTTGGTTACATGGTATAATCCCATATAAGGATCTATTTGAACAAAAAGGACCAGTATTATATTTGATTTATATGATTGGTGCGATTATAACTAGTAAATCTTTCTTAGGAGTATTTATAGTGGAAGTAGTATTCTATACAACATTTGCTTATTTAATAGGTAAAATATCTGATTTATACTTAAAAAAAGAATTTAAATATATAATAATTCCTCTAATATTAACATTCATTGCATCTAGTACTGCCTTTGCTCATGGAGGTAGTGCAGAAGAATTTATATTACCAATGATAACACTATTCTTATACAATATATTAAAGTTTTTTAAAGAAAAAAAATTATCAAGAAAGAATTTAATATTACTTGGGGTAGTTGCAGGATTAATTGCATTAACAAAATATACATTGTTAGGGTTACCATTTATATTTATGACTTCAGTATTTTTTATATATGTTTTTGAAAAAGAGTATAAAAAAGCAATCATGAATTGTATATATTTTTTAATTGGAATGTCATTTCCAATAATTATAATATTAGGCTATTTTTTATTAACACACGCATTAACGGAGTTCATACAAGAATATATATTAATAAATATCAAGTATTATGGAGAATCTTATACATTAATTGAAAGATTTGAAAAAATGGGAAAGATTTTATATGATATAATATCAAAAAATCAAATATATATATATTTACTATTAATTACTAATATATTACTTTTATTTACAAAAGTAATATTAAAAACTATAAAAGAAAAAATAATATATGCATTAATGATAAGCTTTACAGTGTTGGGTATTTATTGGGGATGTAAAATATATCCGTATTACTTCTTAGAGATTGAATTATTTCTTATTTTACCAATAATATATATCTTTAAATTGGTTGAAAATAAAATAAAATTTAATAAGTTTAATAAAGTATTAACTATTGCATTAGTATTAATAATAAGTATCATTAATATTAATAGTTTTCAATACAAGTCATTTTCAAAAGTAAAGAAAAAAGATTTAGTACAATATAAATTTGCGAAGATAATGAATAAAGAAAAAAATCCTACATTGTTGAACTACCAAGTTTTAGATTCTGGTTTCTATTATATGGCTAATATTGATCCAACAGTATTTGCTTTTGAAGCACAAAATATTTCTTATTATAAGTATCCATATGTTGCAGATAACCAAAACATTGCTATTCTAGAAGGAAAAATAAAATTTGTTATGATTAGAACTTCAAATGGAATTAAAGATATACCAGAATTCGTATATGATAATTATGAAATAAAAGCAGTAGAAAAACAGGAATTTGAATATGTAAATTTCACTTATATATTATTAAAAAAAATAGAGGAGAAGTAGTATGATAAAAAAACAAGAAGTATTATATTTAGTAATTCCTTGTTATAATGAGGAAGAAGTATTAGAAGAAACAACAAGACAATTAAAAATTAAAATGGAAAAATTAATTAAAGATAAAATTATCAGTGATAAAAGTAGAGTAATGTATGTAAATGATGGTTCTCGTGATAAGACTTGGGAATTAATAGAAGAAATAAATAAAAAAGAAAAATACTTTACAGGTATATCACTATCTAGAAACAGGGGTCATCAAAATGCTCTTTTAGGTGGATTAATGACAGCTAAAAAGTATGCTGACATCGTTATTAGTATGGATGCTGATTTACAAGATGATATTAATGCCATAGATGAAATGTTAGAAAAATATTATGGTGGTTGTGATATTGTTTATGGTGTTAGAAGTGCTAGAAAAAAAGATACATTCTTTAAAAGAGTTACTGCTGAAGGTTTCTATAAATTTATGAAAGCTTTAGGAGTTGATTGTGTATATAATCATGCTGATTATAGATTAACTTCTAAAAGAGTTTTAGATGAATTTGAAAAATTTAAAGAAGTGAATTTATTCTTAAGAGGAATGTTCCCATTAGTAGGATTTAAATCAGATATAGTTTATTATGAACGTAATGAAAGATTTGCTGGTGAATCAAAATATCCATTAAAGAAAATGTTAAATTTTGCTTGGGATGGAATTACATCATTTAGCGTTAAACCATTAAGACTAATTGCTAGTATTGGTTTTTTTCTTACACTAATAGGTGTAGGTATTGGAATATATGCTATAGTAGCATTAATATTAAAAATTAAATTATCTAGTTGGATACTTCTTTTAATATCAATATGGTTAGTTGGAGGATTAAATATGATAAGTATTGGAATAGTAGGAGAATATATTGGAAAGATTTATAGTGAAACTAAAGCTAGACCGAGATTTATTATTTCAAAAAATTTAAATGAAAGCGAAAAGTAATATGATAGAAAATCTTAAAAATAATAAATTATTAGTACAAATAATTAAATTTGTAATAGTAGGTGGTATAGCTACTATTATTGATTATATTATATTTTTCTTATTACATGACTTATTAAAAGTACCAACATTACCATCAAATATTGCGTCATTCTCTATATCTGTTATATATAACTATATTGCGAGCGTTAAATGGGTATTTGATGTAAAAGAAAATGATCCTAAAAAACAATTTATAATATTTATAGTATTAAGTATTATAGGTTTATTAATAAATACAGCTATAGTATACGTGACTATAGATATACTAAAATGGTGGTCTATAATTGCTAAAGTATTAGCTACAGGAATTGTAATGGTATTTAATTTTATCACAAGAAAACTATTTTTAGAAAAAAGTAACTAATTATTTAGCTACTTTTTTCTGTTAAAATAATGATATAATAATAGAAGAGGAATGATAATATGAAAAAATTCATTGTAAAAAATAAAACGATATTTGAACTACTAGGAATACTATCAATGATATTAGTAATATGTGGATTTATAACATCAAGAATAGGTATTAATAAAGTAGTAATATGCTTAACACTCTTATCTATTTTGATAGTAGTATTTAAGTTTAAATATGAAACTTTTTTTGATAATACACTAGAAAAAATCTTTAAGTTTAGATGGCTATTATATCTAGTCGTATTTTTAATTTGTGTAATTTTTAAATTACATGGATCATCTATTGGAGTATATAATACATATTATAAAGAAAAAATAGATTCTACTAAAAATACAATATTATTAGGACAACCAAGATATATTAGATCTGATGAATTTAATGTTTTAACGCCTTATTATATAAGTCAAACATATAATAAATTTAAAAAGAATTCTAATATGATGAGTTTAACACCACAAAATATGATAATTGGTTATAATGCACCTGTAAAGGATATTACAATATTAGCAAAACCTCTTGATTGGGGATATATACTATTTGGAAAAGATTATGGTTTATCATGGTATTGGTGCATGAAAATTATACTTATTTTTGCATTTGCATTAGAATGTATGTATATATTTACTAAAAATAAAAAATTAAGTATTGTAGGAGCTTTTTTAGTTGCACTAGGCCCTTCAACACAATGGTGGTTTGCACCACATATGCCAGATGTAATTTTATGGATTATGGCAGTGTTATCAACTATGTATTACTATCTAACTATAGATAAGAGATGGTTAAAAAATTTATTAATGATAATTATTCCATTTATTATTACTGAATTTGTAATTGCATTATTCCCATCATTCCAAGTTGGATTAGGTATATTTGCATTTATAATGTTTGTATTACTAATTATAAGAGATAAAATACCTTTGTTTAAAGATAAAAAACAAAATATCAGACATATAGTTCTATTCTTATTAACAATATCACTAGTAGGATATTTTATTATCACAAATAAAGAAGCATTATTAGCAACAATGAATACAGCATATCCTGGAAATAGAATATCTACAGGAGGAATTGATAATTTTTCATCTATATTTACAGATTTAACAACTATATTTCTTCCATATAAAGAAATTACTTATAGTAATAATTGCGAAGTTAGTACTTATATCCATTTTGGATTCTTTATAGCTTTATTATTTCCAATACTATATAAGATTATGAAAAAAAATAAAGATAGAAATATAATCATTGGTACAGGAATGCTACTTATTTTGATAGTATATGCAATTTTTATGATAATTGGATTCCCAACTTGGTTAGCAAAAATAACATTATTCTCACGTATAAATCGTATGAAAATGATATTTGGTATAATATCAATATTTTTCACAATATGGGGATTTGATGCAATAATAAAATATAGAAAACAAATTAATCCAATATATTATTGCTTATGTTGTGTAATATTTTGTTTAATTAATGTATCATTTATAACACCAGAGATAAAACAATACTTACCTTGGTTCTTATTCATATTTGAAATAATAGTTTTCTTTGCTATTTTAGTATTTATGTATTTTAAATGGGATAAAATATCTATTTCATTATTATTAGGATTATTGTTCTTTGGAACAATATTAATAAATCCAATATCTAGAGGAACTACAGATATATATAATCATCCATCAGCTAAAAAAATCCAAGATATTGTTAAAAAAGATAAAAACGCTTATTGGCTAGGATATAATAGTATTGTTTCACAAAACTACATAATGTTGAATGGTGGAAAAAGTATAAATGCCGTTAATTTTTATCCTGATAAAAAGAAATGGAAAATATTAGATCCAAAAGGTAAATATGATGAAATATACAATAGATATGCACATCTTCAAGTAATATTTACAAAAAATGAAAATGATAAAATAAAATTAGAAAATCTAACTCCTGATTTAATAAAAATGGAACTTAATCTTCAAGATTTAATAAATTTAAATGTTAAATATATATTATCTAGTGAAGAATTAGATAGAGAAAATGATAATTATAAATTGAAAAAAATATATAAGGATATGGATTGTTATATATATGAACTTGTAAATAAACAATAGAAAAATTATAATAATAATCGTAATTATTCCATGTTTTAATTATTATTTTTTCAACTGGTAATAATTGTCAAAGAATAAATATAATGTTAGAATAGATTAAAGGAGTGAACAAAAAATGAAAAAGAGTAGTGTAAAAGAAGAAATAGGGAAAGACAAAAAAATAGCAGTGTTGATACCATGTTATAATGAATCAAAAACAATTGAAAAGGTTGTTAAAGATTATAAAGAAGTATTACCAGAAGCAGATATTTATGTATATGATAATAATTCAAAAGATGATACTGATAAGATTGCTAAAAAAGCAGGTGCTATTGTAAGATATGAATATAAGCAAGGTAAAGGTAATGTTATCAGATCAATGTTTAAAGATATCGATGCTGATTGTTATCTAATGATAGATGGTGATGATACATATCCAAAAGAAAATGCAAGAGAAATGGTCCAATATGTATTAGAGGGTAAAGCTGATATGGTAATTGGTGATAGATTATCTTCTACATACTTCACTGAAAATAAAAGACCATTCCATAACTTTGGTAATGTTTTAGTAAGAGGATTAATTAATTCTTTATTTAAATCAAATGTAAGAGATATAATGACTGGATATCGTGCATTTAGTTATGATTTTGTTAAAACATTCCCAGTACTTTCAAAAGGATTTGAAATTGAAACAGAAATGACTATCCATTCACTAGATAAGAATTTCTTACTTAAAGAAATACCAGTAGAATATCGTGATCGTCCAGCAGGAAGTGTATCTAAATTAAACACATTTAGTGATGGATTTAAAGTATTAAAAACAATAGCTAGATTATTTAAAGAATATAAACCAAGTATTTTCTTTGGTATTATTAGTTTTATATTCTTAGCTATATCATTAATATTTGGAATTCCAGTATTTGTAGATTACTTTAAAACAGGTTTAGTACCAAGATTCCCTACATTAATCTTTTCAGGATTTATGTTAATAATTTCTATATTAATGTTTATATGTGGAATAATACTAGAAGTAGTAGTTAAGAAACATAGACAATTATTTGAACTTATATTAATAAAGACAAAGAAGGAAAATAATGAATAAAAAGGTAGACAATATTCTTATAAGTATATTTAATAAAATAGGTATAAAAAAGAAAAAAACACAAAAAATTCTAATTCAAATATTTAGATTTGGAATAGTAGGAGTAATTGCATTTATAATTGATTATGCTACTTTAATACTATGTAAAGAAGTGTTTGGACTTAATGTATTATTAAGTGCTGCAATAGCCTTTACAGTATCTGTAGTTATAAATTATATATTAAGTGTAGCTTGGGTATTTGATGTAGATAAAGAAAAAGATAAAAGAAAAAACTTTATCATATTCATTATATTCAGTATCATAGGTTTAGGATTAACTGAACTTATTATGTGGATAGGTACAGATTTAATGCATATTAATTATTTAATTGTAAAGATAATTGCTACTATCATTGTAATGGTATTTAATTTTATTACAAGAAAAATATTTTTAGAAAAGAAACCAACTAAATAATTAGTTGGTTTTTTTAACTAAATTAATGATATAATAAAATTAGAAAAGGGATGATATTATGAAAAAATGTGTAATTATAATGAACCCCGAAAGCGGAAAGAAAAAGAAAATAAAAAACTACATGGATTTTTATGACATTTTAAGAAAATATGGCTATGACACAGAAATAATTTTTACCAAGGCTAAGGGTGATGCAGAAAATATTATCCAAGCCCTAGATGATAATATCGATTTAGTAGTAAGCGCTGGTGGAGATGGAACATTAAACGAAATTGTCACAGGTAATATGAAAAGACAAAAAAAACTTATTATTGCCCCATTACCAATGGGAAGTACTAATGATGTAGGAAATATGTATGGTCTAGATAGAAGTGTTTTTGAAAATCTAGAAATACTACTTCAAGGTAAACCAAAAAAAGTTGATGTTTGTTTTGTAAATGGAAAACCATTTGTGTACGTAGCTTGCTTTGGAGATTATATTGATATGGCATATGCTACTCCAAGAGAATTAAAAAAGAAATATGGCAAAATAGGGTACGTATTATATGGATTAAAACAGTTTAGCCCTAAATTAAATAACTATGATATTAAATATAAAGTAGATGGAAAAGAATATACAGGTAATTATTCATTTATATTTATTACAAATTCATCAAGAGTTGCTGGTCAACCTGATGTATATTATGATGTTAAATTAGATGATAATATGTTTGAAGTAGCACTTGCTAATGTCAAAACACTAAAAGATATGATAAAAATATTAGTAATGGCTACTAATATAGATGTAAAAGATATACCAAATGTAACATACTATCAAACTAATAACTTTGAAATAGAATTTATTTCACCAATAGAAAACTCATGGTGTTTAGATGGAGAAGAATATAAAAATGATACAAATAAATTCACTTTCACAGTAGAACAATCAATGAAAATGTTAGTACCAAAAGAACAAATAAATAAACTATTTGATGAATAGGAGAATATATGAAAAAGAATAAAGTAAAAGAAAATAGATTAGCTATTAAAATGTTTTTATGTTCGTTATACCTAATAGTTATAACTATTCTTTTAGTGTGTTCTTATAAATTATATAAAGAAAAAGATTCTATAAAATCATTCCAAGAAGTAGAAAGTGTAGAAGATTATACATATATAGATGTATATAAAATGTCAGAAAAATTTGCTTATTTTAAAGATACTAATGTAGGAATACATTTTGTAATAGAAAAAGAAAACACTGGTAGATGGCACACTTATGTAATAGCTATTAATGAAGACCAAATACCTGAATTTAAAAATATAATAGATTATACATATGGAAAAACAGAAAGAGTACCAGATCCTATAAGAGTATATGGATATCCTAAAATAGTAAAAGATAAAATAAAAGAATTAGCTATAAAAAATATTAAATCATTTATTCCAAAAGAGAATGAAGTAGTAATAACAAATGAAAACTATAATGATTATTTAACTAATACATACTTAGATACAACTGTAGAAAAGAAAGATGATTTTAATGTAGTTTTATTTATAACTTTATTATTACTATTTGTTGTAATAGTATTATTTGTATTAACATTAATAGATAAAGATAAAATAGTAGACGATGTAGAAAAAGAATTAAAAAAGACTAAAAAATTATTAAAAAGACGTTTAAATAAGATATAATATATATAGGATGTGATTACATGAAATTTGATACAATTACAGAAGATGATTATAGAAAGTTTTGGGAAAATCACCCATTAAAATCTTTTTTATCTGCACCTGAAATATCTGAATTAAGAAAAAAACAAGGATGGGATACATACTTTGTAGGAGTAAAAAAAGATAAGGAATTAATTGCAGCTACTATGCTATTATCTCATAAGAGACATTTTAAAAAATATGAATTTTATTCACCTAGAGGATATTTATTAGATTTTAATAATAAAGAACTAGTAGATTTCTTTACTAATGAAATAAAGAAATTTGTAAAAGAACATCAAGGTTATATCTTTAGAGTAGATCCATATTTAATATATAAGGAAAGAGATATTAACGGAGATATAGTAGAAGGTGGAGTAGATAATTCTAAAGTAGTAGATAATCTCAAATCTTTAGGATTTAAAGCAGTACCTACACAAAATTTAGAACAGGTATCTTGGATGTTTTCACTAGGATTAGAAGGAAAAGATGAAGAAACAATTTTAAAAGAAATGAAATCTTCTACAAGAAATAAAATAAGAAAAATAGAAAAATTTGGTATAGATGTAAAAGAAATAAGCTATGATGAATTAAATAGATTTCAATCTATTATGGAAGAAACTTCTAAAAGAAAAGGTTTTTCTAATAGAAAACTATCATACTATCAAGATATGTATAAATTATTCCATGATAAAGAAGAAGTTAAATTCTTTATAACTGAATTAAATCTAAAAAATTATATATCTAACTTAGAAAAAGATATTAAAGAAAGACAAGATAAATTAAATAGTTTAAGTGATGCTAAATACAATGAAGGTGCTAAAAAGAATTTAAATAATGAAATAGATTCTCTAAATAAAAGAATAGAAGATTCTAAAAATATTATTAAAGAAAAAGGTACTGACGTAATTACTTTATCAGGATCTATGTTTATGTTAATTCAACCTGAAGTAATATATTTAAGTAGCGGTAATTATGAAGAATTCTTAAAGTTTGATTCACAATATCTAATACAATGGGAATTAATTAAGTATGGATTAAAAAACAATTTCAAAAAACATAATTTTTATGGTATTCCAGCTAATATTAATACTCATCCAAAAGACTATGGTATATATGAATTTAAAAGAGGATTTAATGGTTATGTAGAAGAATTAATTGGAGAATATGAACTCCCAATCACATGGCATTATTACTTAATGAAATTAATTCATAAAATAAAAAAATAACTTGCAAAAATCTCTAACTTATATTATCCTTTTATTAAGGGTGAGGAATATGAAGAGAGTAAACATCACAAAAATTATAATAAGTGGTTATAATACTTTCTTTAGTGTTCGTAAAAATTTATTTTGTAATTAAGAAGGCATTTCTATTTGAAATTCCTTCTTTTTTTGCAAAAAAAATGCCCTATTAGAGAGGAGAATTTATGAATAAAACAAAAATGGCATATGATATTGATGAAATGCCACCATTAAAAGAAGCGATTATATTAGCGTTTCAACATTTGTTTGCAATGTTTGGTGCTACAATTTTAGTTCCAATCCTTGTAAATGCTGCAGCAGGTAAAGAAGTATTAACTATACCAGTTGCACTTGTAACATCAGGTATTGGTACACTGATTTATATTTTATGCACGAAAGGAAAATCACCAGTATATTTAGGTAGCTCATTTGCTTTTATTGTACCAGTAGCAGCAGCTTATACTAAAGCAGGTATTTCTGGAGCTATGACTGGTATTATGGCTGTAGGTTTAATTTATGTAATAGTAGCATTAATAATTAAATTTGCAGGAAAAGATTGGTTAGAAAAACTATTACCACCAGTAGTAATAGGACCAATGATTATGATTATAGGTTTAGGACTTGCACCATCTGCTATTGGACAAATTGGTTTAGCTGATGGAACTAACTTAGATTGGAAAGTAATACTAGTTGCTTTCACATCATTTATAACTACAGCTATTGTTATGACAAAAGCTAAAGGATTCTTTAAAATTATTCCATTCTTAGTAGGAATTATTACAGGATATATCTTAGCGGTAATTCTAAGTATGATTGATTTTAAACCAGTAGCTGAAGCAAGCTGGTTTGCAATACCTAAATTTAAAATAGTATTTAAAGATTATGGATTAAACTTCGCAGCATTAATTACTATTGCTCCAATTGCTTTAGTAACACTATGTGAACATATTGGAGATCATACTTCTTTAAGTAATATTATTGGAAAAGACTTAATAAAAGATCCAGGACTTGATAGAACATTACTTGGTGATGGTATTGCCACATTTGTAGCTGGTGCTTTAGGTGGACCTGCAAATACAACTTATGGAGAAAATACATCAGTTGTAGGTATGACTAAAGTAGCTAGTGTAAAAGTATTAGGATTAGCTGCAATAATTGCTATTGTAATAGGATTCTTAGGTAAATTTACTGCCTTAGTTTCAACTATTCCAAATGCAGTACTTGGAGGAGTATCATTACTTCTATATGGATTTATCGCAGTTAATGGTTTAAAAGTATTAATTAAAAACCAAGTAAATTTTGAACAATCTAAAAACATTATAGTTGCATCATCAATGTTAGTATTAGGACTAGGTGGAGCTGCAATATCAATAGTAAGTAAAGACTTATCATTAACTATCTCAGGAATGAGTTTAGCTGCAATCTTTGGTATAATATTAAACTGCATTTTACCTTCAGAAAAAGAAAATACTAAACCAGTTGCAAAACTAATCACAGAAGATATTAAAGTAGTAAGAAGTGATGTAACAAAATTAAAAAAAGATATCAAAGATGAATTAACAGTAGAATTAAAAGAAGATATCATAAAAGCAATAAGAGAAGAAATGAATAAATCAACTAAAAAGAAGACTAAAAAGTAGGAGGACATAATGGACGTAGTAGAATTAAATCATCCCTTAATAATTCATAAATTAGCTATATTAAGAGATGAAAAAACAGGAACAAAAGAATTTAGAGAATTAATATCAGAAATAGCTAGTGTATTATGTTATGAGGCTATGAAAGACATTAAACTAAAAGATGTAGAAACAAAAACACCAATAGAAACAATGAAAACAGGTAGATTAGATGAAGATCAATTTGCTTTTGTCCCAATTCTAAGAGCTGGTATGGGAATG
>CACZQV010000014.1 GCA_902783435.1 uncultured Erysipelotrichaceae bacterium
ATATATGAAAAAGTTAGTCAAAATAGAAATTTAACTTATGATATATTACATCAAGAAAGTTTAGATAATAAGTTATATATTAGTAATGTAGAAATTGATAGAAGTGATGTTATTATTAAGGGTGCTGAATATAAACTTAATAAAGTTGCTACTGTTAAAGCATTACTTGATGTTAATAATATTCCAAATCCTAAAGCAGGAGATATTACTGTTAAAGATATACCACTTGTTGCTTATGATAATGATGGTAAAATTGTAGATGTTGAAATAGTACCTAAAACAGTTACTGCTACAGTTACTATTACATCACCATCTAAGGAAATACCAGTTAGAGTAGTACCTAAAGGTAATTTAGCATTTGGTAAATCAATTAAGTCAATGGATACTAATTTAAGTAAAGTTACTGTTTATGGTGAACAAGCTGCTATTGATAATATTGAACAATTAGAAGTAGAAATTGATGTTAAGGGATTAGATAGAGATAAAGAATTTAATGTAACTCTTAAGAAACCTAAAGGAATTACAGAATTATCTACTAAAACAATGACTGTTAAAGTAGTAATTGATAATTCTTCTAGTAAAGAGTTTGAAAATATTTCTGTAACTACTGAAAACTTAGATAGCAAACTTAAAGTACAAGCTTTATCTGAGGCGGATAGACAGGTTACTGTAGTAGTTAAGGGTAGTGAAGATGCTATTAAAAATATAGAAGCTTCTGATATAACTGCATATATTGATCTTAAAGGTTATGGTGTAGGAGAACATGAAGTGGAAGTTAAAGTTACAGGAACTGATTTGAAATTAGCTTATGCTTCTAAGACTAAGAAGATTAAGGTAAAAATTAGTGAAAAATAGAAAAACGAGTGTTTACTCGTTTTTTTTGTAATAATCAATATCTTTTTTCATATATTTAAATAGAAATAGAGGGATAATATGAAAAAGATAATTATATTTTTATTTATTAGTTTATTAGTAACTGGATGTGGAAATTTGAATAAGAATGATATAGTGAGAAAATTAAGTAATAATTTTAATAAAAGTAGTGGTTATAAGTTGAATGGAGAATTAGTAGTTAATAATAATGATGAAGTATATAATTACGATGTAGATGTATTTTATAAAAAGAAAGATTATTATAAGGTAATTCTTACTAATAAGAATAATGATCATACACAAGTAATATTAAAGAATAAAAGTGGTGTATATGTACTTACTCCATCTCTTAATAAGAGTTTTAAGTTTCAAAGTGATTGGCCATATGATAATTCTCAAATATATTTATTGAGTGCTTTAATAAATGATTTGAATAGGGATAATAATAAGACTTTTAAAATTAAAGATGATAAGTATATTTTTAATACTAATGTTAATTATCCTAATAATTCTAAGTTAATTAATCAAAAGATAGTTTTATCTAAGGATTTGAAGTTTGAAAAGGTAGTTGTGTATGATAAGGATAATATAGAAATTATGAGTATGAAGTTTAATAAGATTAAGTATTCTCCTAAGTTTAAGAAAGATGAGTTTGAAATAGATAGTATATTATCTAATACTGAGGTAGAAGAAACAGGAAGTTTTGATGATATTATATATCCTTTGTTTGTACCTGAAGGAACTAAATTAGTTAATGAGGAAAAGATAAATAAGGATAATGGTATGAGAGTTATGATGAATTATGATGGAGAAAAATCATTTTTATTAGTAGAAGAAAATGCTTCTGTATTTAATGATTTCACTATTATACCAACATTAGGTGAACCATTGTTACTTCAAGATACTTTGGGAGTAATGACTGATAATTCTTTATATTGGACTAGTGGTGGAGTGGATTTTTATTTGGTAAGTGATGTGTTATCTCAAGCAGAAATGGTTGAGGTTGCGGAATCAGTTAATGGTACTCTTTCAATGAAATAATAGACTTTATTAATTTATTTGTGATATAATCATTTTGGGTGGTTAAAATGGCAAAAGGAAAGAAAGCAAGTAATAATAGAAAAAATAGAAATAAAATAGAAACAGTAAATAATTTTGATGCAGATATTTGGAATAAAGTATTTGTGGCTTTAGGAGTTATATGTTTCTTATTAGCTTTTTATTTATTAACAGTACATATAACTAATAAGAATACTAAGAAGAAAGATGACAAAGAAGAAGTAACTATTTCAAATGAAAATATTATATTGGGTAGAAGTTTATCTATGAGTGATAATGATTATTTAGTTATTTTTTATGATAAAGGTGATGAAAATATAAATAATACATTTAGTGAAATAGTAACTAATCATAAATATAGTGGTGATAGTAAAAAGATGTATGTTGTTGATATGAGTAGTGGATTTAATAAGAAATTTTTAACTACTGAAGAGTCTAATAAAAATCCTAGTGATGTATCAGAGTTTAAAATTAATGGACCTACTCTTATATTAGTTAGTAATCATAGTGTAGTAGATTACATTGAAGGTGAAGAAGCAATTAAAGATTATTTAAGTTAAGACAGGTAATCTGTCTTTTTCTTTTTAAAAATATATGTTATTATAGTTTATAGGGTGTGATCTTATGAAGAAAGATAAAAGTATTAAGACTAGTAATAAGAAAACTGTTAAGAAAAAGCATAATAAGAAAAAAACTGGTCTTTTTAAGAAAATAGATAATAAATTTAAAAAGATAGAAAGACGTATTTTTAAAGATTCAGATAATTCCAATTTCTCTTTATTTGAAGTGATTATAATTATATTAATATCTATTTTGTTTGGAGTTATTATTGGATATTTAATTACTTTTAGTAAAGGAAGTTCGGCTTCTGATTCTAATATTGAAGAAATAGTTGAAACATATCATAATATAGTAGATGAATATTATGATAATGTTGATAAAGATAAAATTAGTGAAGCAGCAATTAAAGGTATGATTGATTCTTTAGAAGATCCTTATTCTAATTATATGGATACAGATACTACTGGTGATTTTAATGAACAAATAGAAGGTACTTTTGTAGGTATTGGTGTAGTGGTTCAATATACAGGAGAATATAATACTATTATAGAAGTATATAAAGGTGGTCCAGCTAAGAAAGTGGGACTTAAGAAAAATGATATTATCATTAAAGTGGATGGAGAAGATGTTAAAAATGTTCATGGTGATGAAATAGCTAAAAAAATAAGGGGTGTTGAAGGAACTCATGTAGTAATTACTGTACGTAGAGGGGAAGAAGAATTAGAGTTTGATGTAAGTAGAGGTAAAATAGATATTCCTAGTGTATCTACTGAAATATTTGAAAGAGATGATAAAAAAATAGGATATTTAAGAATAGAAAGTTTTGCTGCTAATACTTATACTCAATTTAATAAGGCTTTAAAGAAGTTGGAAAAGAAGAAAATTGATTCATTAATACTAGATGTTAGAAGTAACCCAGGTGGCCATTTATTACAAACAAGACAAATATTGAGTTTATTCTTTGATAAGAAGACTGTTTTATATCAAGTTCAGGCAAAGAAAACTAAAAAGAAAGTTTATTCTTTAAGCAATGATAAAAGGGAGTATCCTATTGTAGTACTAATAGATAGTGGATCTGCTTCTGCTTCTGAAATATTAGCTTCTTGTTTCAAAGAAAACTATAAGAATATTAATATTATAGGTAATAAGTCATACGGAAAGGGTACTGTTCAAAAATCTAAATCATTAAATAGTGGTACAAGTATTAAATATACTACTGAAAAATGGTTAACTTCTAAGGGTAAGTGGATTAATAAGAAGGGTGTTAAACCTAATATTGAAGTTAGTTTAGGTGAAGAATATGTTAATAATCCAGGACATGAGACAGATGCTCAATTACAAAAAGCAATAGAAATATTAAAAGAGTCTAAGTAGACTCTTTTTCTATGCAATTTACTATGAGTTGATAATTTGGTTTATTAGGACTACATGTAGTTAATACTAGTTGTTTTTTAGTTTCTTTATTTATATGTATATATCCATTCTTCTTTTCTTCCCATATTTCTTTAACTCTATATTTATATTTTTTATTATTATATATAAGTATTATTTCATCGTTTATTTCTAATTCATCCAATCTTTCGAAATAAGCAATAGGACCAGTACCTGAATGTGCTGCTAGCACTATAGTATTATCTATTTCTTCTAATATAGTTACATGTTCTTCTATATTATTTTTTGGGTTATTAATACTATATATATTTTCTTTTAAACATATTTTGTTGATAATTATTTTTCCTATATTATCATTTTTCTTTTTTATTAACAGTTTTTGTGGATAAGTATTTTTACTAATTGTAAGTGATACTATTATAATTATAATTAATAGTATTAGTAATATTTTTTTTACCATGTTATTAATAATAGTTTGATAATATAGATTAATAATAGATTATCTGTATGTGTATTAGGTACTTTTATTTTTAAATCTCTTAGTTCTATATATTCCTCTTCTATATTATCTACTGTTATAGTAAAGTTATCTACTTTATGATAACCTTCAGTTGAATTCATTTGAATAAATTCATATGATCCAAAAGGTAGTTTTATTTCAACTAAGCCTTTTGAATCGGTTGTGATTGTTTTTATCAATTCTTTTTTATTATTAAATATATTGAATGATATATTTTTTTCTCCTTTTAAAAGATATTCATCACCATATTTTTTTTCTATAATAATTTTCTTTTCTATTACTTTGTTCTTTAAGATTAAATCATGTATATTATCTATATTAGTTATATTTACTTCATATATATTATTATCAAGAGTATAACCATTACCTGGTTTTATTTCTTTTATATAGTATTTACCAAAGTCTATATTATTTACTATAGCTTCATTATTGATAATAGTTAATTCTTGTATTAAATTATTATATTCATCATATAGGTTATAAATTGCTCCATCTAGTGATGCTTCTCCACTAGGAATTATAGATAGAGTATCTTCATCTATTTTAGTTATTCTTATATTTGTTTTAACTATATTTACTTTGAATTCTATTTCTATAGGATTAATATCACCGGTATTTACTAGATTTTGACTAGTAGATGATTGATAGAAGATAATTGGTTTATTATAATAGTTATCATTTTTAATTAATTTATAAGTATAATTACCTTCTTTTAGGTTGTTTATTTTAATTGTATTATTTTCTATTGTGAGATTATCATTTGTAGTATATTCATTTAATATATTATTACTATCTGTTATAGTTAATTGATGATCTTCTACTATATTAAATGTGTGATTAGTAAAACTAGGTGTAATGGAGTAATTGTTTACTAAATTATTTATTTCATTCATTTCAGATTGGAATATATCTATTCTTGGACCATTTAATCCATTTGTAAAATAGTAATCACCTCCATTAGGATCAGATTCTTTCCATATCATAAATTGTGTTATTGCATACCATTTTGGGTCAGTATGATTCTTGTATCCATATCCAAAATGGGCTATTTTAGATATTCTATCTATTTGATATTTTGATAGATTATTTGGATTAAGTGTTGATTCATAAGTTGATGATTCATTGAAGAAATTAAATGGTTCAATACAATATGCAAATTCATTAGTATTGATTTTTCTAAAAAATCTAGCTTTTTGATAATATATTGTTTTGTTAGAATAATTATACTTATTCATATATATACCATCTATATATTCTCCCTCATAGAAATTTGCGGTTTCAGCTTTTACATTAATAGTAGATATAGTAGTAAAAGCTAATAATATTAAGAAAATTATTTTTTTTATAAAAATCCCTCCTTTTTTTCTTAATGGGTAAGATACTAGCACTTATTTTTTATTATGACAAATTGTACTTTTTAATATTTTAAAGGGATTTTAATTGTAATTTTTATTTTTTTCTTAAGTGAA
The DNA here is from genome assembly GCA_902783435.1 of uncultured Erysipelotrichaceae bacterium. Next base: position 5,875 of record CACZQV010000014.1, read on the forward strand.
TTTTAAAAAAGTATATAAAAAATAATTATTAAAAAAATAGTTTAGTAAAATATGATATAATTATTTAGAGGTGATATTATGAATGATATCGAGATTTCTAGAAATAGTATAAAATTACCTATTACTGAAATAGCTTCTAAGATAGGTATTAATAAGGAAGACTTATATTTATATGGTGATTATAAGGCTAAGGTTAAAGTAAATAATATAAATGAATATGGTAAGTTGATTTTAGTTACTGCGATATCTCCTACACCTTTTGGTGAAGGTAAGACTACTGTTAGTATAGGATTAGGAGATGCACTTTCTTCTATGGGTGAGAAATCTATTATTTGTTTAAGAGAACCATCTATGGGTCCTGTATTTGGAATGAAAGGTGGAGCAACAGGTGGAGGTCTTTCTCAAGTAGTACCTATGGAAGATATTAATTTACATTTTACGGGTGACTTACATGCGATTACTTCGGCAAATAATTTGATTAGTGCGGCTATTGATAACCATATTTATTTTGGTAATAGTTTAGATATACAAAGAGTTTTATTTAAACGTTGTTTAGATGTTAATGATAGGGCTTTAAGAAATGTAACATTAAGTAATAGAGGGGAAAGTTTTAATATTACTTCTGCTTCTGAGATAATGGCGCTTTTCTGTTTAGCTACTTCACTTGATGATTTACGTGAAAGATTAGGTAGAATAATAGTTGGGACTAATAGTCGTGATGAATTTGTTTATGTTAAAGATTTAAAATTAGAGGGAAGCTTAATGGCATTATTAAAAGATGCATTTAATCCTAATCTTGTTCAAACTATATATAATACTCCAGCGTTTATTCACGGTGGGCCATTTGCAAATATAGCCCATGGTTGTAGTAGTTTAATAGCTACTAAGAAAGCTTTATCGATGGCTGATTATGTTATTACTGAAGCAGGTTTTGGTGCAGAATTAGGTGCTGAAAAATTCTTTGATATAAAATGTAGAGTAGGTGGACTTACTCCTTATAAAGTTGTGTTAGTTGCGACTATTAAAGCTTTAAAATATCATGGTGGTGTAAAGAAAGAATTTATTTATGAAGAAAATCCTAATGCATTAATGGCAGGGTTTGCTAATTTAGATAGGCATTATAATAATTTAAAGAAGTTTGGGGTAGATGTAATTGTATGTTTAAATCAATATGCTACTGATACTATTAATGAAATAGAATTATTTAATAAGCATTGTGATGAAAAAGGATATCCACATACTACAAGTAATGCATATACTTTAGGTAATGAAGGGGCTTTTGATTTAGCTTCAATGGTTATGTTAGAAAATCAAAATAATTTTAAATATTTATATGAAGAATCTGAATCAATACCAGATAAGATAGTTAAGGTATGTAGTGGATTATATGGTGCTTCTAAAATTAATTACACAGAAGAAGCATTACAAAAAATAGCTGTTATTGAAAAAAATGAGATGTCTCATCTTCCAATTTGTGTTGCTAAAACACAATATTCGTTCTCAGATGATAAAAATAAAGTTGGTGCTCCAGAAAACTTTGAAGTTACAGTCAGAGATATTAATCTTTATTTAGGTGCTGGATTTATAACTGTACTTTTAGGTGATATGGTTACTATGCCAGGGTTATCTAGAAATCCAAATTATGAATCTATAGATGTAGTTAATGGAGAAATAGTTAATTTAAGTTAAAAAAAAAGAAACGTTGTTTCTTTTTTTATTCACATTTTTTAGTTTCTTTATTGTAAGTTTTAGTATCATCATCACATGTACATATATTATTTTTTAATCTAGCACCTTCTCCACAATGTATGTCTTCTACTACTTTATCTTTGTTTTTATCCTTTGGACTAATAATTGTAGGTCCTGGTTCTTTTACTATAACTTTTTGTTGATACTTAACATTTTTATATATTACATAATATTCATATGTACCAGCAGTATTTGGTTTAACGTTAGATATATCTAATGTTAGATTGTTATATACTTCATCTGGTATATCTTCTACTATAAATGATCTTGGATTGCTTGATAAAGATTCACCTATAGTTAAATTTATTTCTTTTAATGTGATAGTTACATTAGGTAACTCTTTTTCTTTTACTACTATTGTTCCTACATATTTTTTCTTTTTATATTTTATTGTATATTGATATGAACCAGATTGATTTATATTAACTAATGATGTATCTAACTTTAATGATTTTAATACGTCATCACTTATTTTATCTACATCTTCTAAATAATCTTTAATATCTACACTTATTGGATTGTTTATTTCTATTTCAAGATTTTTAAGTTTTATTTCATTAGTTTTTGCTTGAGCTTGCTCAATATGTTTAGTTTTAACATTAACTGAATATTTTGTTTCAACAATTGGTTTTACTTGAGCATTCATGATTAAACTACTACCAATTAGTGTTATTCCAAATATGGCTAATGTTATAGAAAGTGTTCTGATTTGTTTTTTATTTAGTTTCATAAGCACAGCTCCTATCTTTTTTAATTATAACCTATATTAGGAATATTAACAAGGGGGTATTATTGACAAAATAGGCTTTTTTTGGTATAATAACAATCAGTTAAGAGGGAGTAGTCCCATTCATTTCATGAATGTTTTTCATTCGTCAAGACGATGAATAATCCGGATGAAAAGTAGAAATATGGACAAGACTTTTACAGAAATGTAGGGGTCTTGTCTTTTTTTATACCCTTACTAGAATGGGGATGATATTATGTTATGAAAATACTTGATAAATGATCAAAATATAACATATAATGTAAGTGAGGTGAGAGTATGGTGTTTTGGTGGTTTATTGCATTTTTAGTATTTGTATTCATTGAACTTATAACTGTTACATTAGTAACTATATGGTTTGCGATAGGAGCAATAGCAGCAGTAATTACGACATTCTTTACTGATTCAATTGTGATTCAGTCAATAGTGTTTGTAGTTGTTTCAGTTTTATCTTTAATTATTACAAAACCATTAGTAAAGAAGTTCAAAAAATTTGAAATTACTCCAACGAATTCAGATAGAGTAATTGGAAAAATAGGTGAAGTTACTAAAAAAATTAGTCCTAACAAATATGGAGAAGTAAAAGTATTTGATAGTGTATGGACTGCTAAGAGTGAAGATTCAATAGAAGAGGGAGAAAAAGTAAAAGTACTTTCTATTGAAGGAGTAAAACTTATCGTAAAGAAGGAGAGTGATTAATATGATAGGTATTGGAATTATCGTAATATTAGTAATTATTTTTATAGGTGGAATTAAAGTTATTCCTCAATCAAAAGCTTATGTTGTTGAAAGATTAGGAGCATATCATAGAACTATGCAAACAGGATTACATTATGTATTCCCATTTATTGAAAGAGTATCAAATAATGTTAGTTTAAAGGAAATTGTTAAAGATTTCGCACCACAACCAGTTATCACTAAAGATAATGTTACAATGCAAATTGATACAGTAGTTTATTTTCAAATTACTGATCCAAAACTATATTCATATGGTGTTGAAAATCCAATTAACGCAATAGAAAACTTAACTGCTACTACACTTCGTAATATTATTGGTGAACTTGAATTAGATGAAACATTAACATCTCGTGATGTAATTAATACTAAGATGAGAAGTATCTTAGATGAAGCTACTGATCCATGGGGAGTTAAAGTTAATCGTGTAGAGGTTAAAAATATTTTACCTCCTAGAGATATTCAAGAATCTATGGAAAAGCAAATGCGTGCTGAACGTGAAAGACGTGAAGCTATTCTTAAGGCTGAAGGTGAAAAGAAAGCTGCTATCTTAATTGCTGAAGGTGAAAAAGAAAGTACAATACTTCGCGCTGATGCTCAAAAAGAAGCTAAGATTAAACAAGCTGAAGCTGAAGCTGCTGCTATCTTAAAGATTCAAGAAGCTACTGCTCAAGGTTTAAAATTATTAAAAGATGCTAAAATGGATGATTCAGTATTAAAGTTAAAAAGTTACGAAGCAATGGTTAATGTAGCTAATGGTAATGCTACTAAGATTATTGTTCCAAGTGATTTACAAGGATTAGTAACTGCTGGTACTGTTTTAAAAGAAACATTAAGCAAAGATGAAAAATAATTAATACTATAATTTATATATGTAAAAAAAAGATAACTAATTATTAGTTATCTTTTTTCCTTGATAAGTATCTCTTTTTACCATTTCTTTATCTATATCGTTTAATACACAGAATTTTTTTACTAACCAATCAGGTTCTACTAATTCATCTAATTTGGGATCACCTGTTATTCTATGAATTACTATTTCTGGTCTTAATAATTCTAACTCGTCTACTACAATATCAATGTATTCTTCTTTTGTTAATACTTTGAATTTATCTTTCTTATACATTTCTTCAAGTGGTGTATCTTTTATAATACTTAACATATGTATTTTTATACCTTGAATATCTAAATTATTTAGATATTTAATAGTATTTAACATATCTTCTTTAGTTTCATATGGTAGTCCATTAATAATATGCACTACTACATTTATATTTCTTTTACGTAATTCTTTTACCATATTTTCAAAACATTCTAGTGAATGACATCTATTTATTAATTTAGATGTAGATTCTTTTATTGTTTGTAACCCTAATTCTATAGTTAAATAAGTTCTTTTGCTTAAATCTTCTAAGTAGTCTAAGCATTCATCTGTGATTGAATCTGGACGTGTTGCGATATTTATACCTATAACATCTTTAAATGTTAATACTTTTTCATATATTTCTTTTAATTTTTCTACAGGTGCATATGTGTTAGTTCTAGCTTGAAAGTATGCAATATACTTAGCTTTAGGCCATTTCTTTAACATCATATCTCTGATAGAAATAAATTGTTCTTCTAAAGTATCTGATGGGTCGCCAGAAAACTCTCCACTTCCTGTTTTAGAACAATAAATACACCCTCCAAACCCAACTTTTCCATCTATATTTGGACAAGTGAAGCCAGCATTTAAACTGACTTTAAATATCTTTTCACCAAACTTATTTTTATAAAAATAGTCTAGTGTATGATATCTTTTGTTTGAATTGGTGTATTTAAAGTTATTCATATTAATCCTCACATATAGTATATAAATAAATAGCTTTTAAGAAATCATTAGGTTTATTAAGAGATTGTTCTCTTAATTCTTTATATTTCTTATTTTCTATCATTTTATATAGTTTTACTACTTTTAAATTAATTTTAATTTGATTTTTCTTTTCTTTTTTTAATAGTTTATTAAAAGATTTCATAATACTTTTATTAAAACTATTATAATTATAAACTTTATTAGTATTAATAGAAAAGTCTTTTGCAGTAGATTCCATAGCTTTTAATAATTTTTTATTAAATTTATCTGCATCATCTACTTTTATTTTATCTTCAAATTCTTTAATGTATTTTTTATATTTTAAAGAATTATTTAATACATAATGATATGTAGAATCATATTTTACTCTTGTTTTTAAAATACTATTCTTTTTAAATTTATAATTATTTCCTTCATATATTTTACTTGTTTTCATATATTGGCCGATATGGCTATACCCCCTCTAAAAACGTACTAATTATACCATAAATTATGGAAAAAATCAAGTAAATATGGTATTATTACTATAGGTGAGAGTATGAAAAAAATAAGTAAAATTACAATTAAACCTATACCTTTAATGATAATAAAAATAGTTGGGGGTATTTTATGTGTAATTTTAGGTTTATTTATATTTTATACTAAACAGATTAATGATATTACTAAATATGGTTATAGTAAAAAGGCTAGTAATAATATATTATTTGGAAAAAAGAAGGATTATATATTATCGGTTGGGGAAAATAAAACTTTAAATGCGGCTTTTGAAAGTAATGATTATAATGAGAAAAATTTAGATCATTATAGAAAGATAAAGTATGTAGATCAAAAACATTTAATTAAAAATATAAATAAGTTAATTAAGATTGGTTATAGTAATAATGATATTAATATAATACTTAGTCATGGTACTGATGATAGTGTATCTGAATTTACTAAGAGAGAAAAGGTTAAGTATTTAGAAGAATTTTATACTTTAGATTACGCTAAAATAGAAAATTATGATAGATATGTCAAGTATTCTGATGAAATGGGAGAAGATGAAGATGTAACTGTTTTATATGTTAATCTTGATATGGATAAAGAAGAATATAATGAAGCTATCGAAGTAAAAAAATTTAGTGTAGATATGTTAGTTAATAAACATAGAAAATTAGGAAAGAAATTTGAACCTAATGATTTGATGACTATACCTAGTGATTATGCGAGTGATGATGATATTAAAGCTAGTAGATTAGCGTTTAATGCGTTCAAAAAAATGTGTGATGAAGCAAAAAAAGAGGGGTATGAGTTAGTTATTAATTCTGGATATAGAAGTTATAAGGATCAAGAAGATATAACTAATTTATATTTAAATACATATGGACAAAGTTATGTAGATAAGTTTGTGGCAAAGCCTGGTTTTTCAGAGCATCAAACGGGACTTGCATTTGATATAGGTAGTAGAAAGAAAAATGTATTTGCAGAATCTGATGAATATAATTGGATGAAGGAAAATGCTTGGAAGTATGGGTTTATAGAAAGATTTACTAAACAATATGAACCAATTACAGGATTTAGAAGTGAGGCTTGGCATTATAGATATGTAGGTGAGAAAATAGCTAAAGTAATACATGATGATCCTATGGCATATGAGGAGTATTTTGCAGTATACTTAGATAAATAAAAGACTAATAATTAGTCTTTTTTTCTTTTATATTTTATTTATTTGTGTTATTATGGTAATAAAGTATAAGAAGGTGTTTGGTATGTATCCACTTGGAAAACAATTTGAAGTAGATTATACAAAGGCTACGAGTGATAAAAAAGCGATAGTTCAAGGTACTAACTATAGAATTTCTGTTATTAGTGAGAGAATAGTTAGACTTGAGTTTTCACCTAATGGCCAATTTAACGATAGACCTACGCAACTTATTAAGAAACGTAATATTGGTCTACCGGATTTTTCTGTTAGACAAGATGCTACTATAGTGGAAGTAACTACAAAATACTTTTCTTTAAGTTATATTAAAGGACAACCTTTTGTAGGTACTAAGGTTGATCCTATGAGAAATCTAAAAATCACTTTACTTTCTCGTGATAGAGATAGAAGTAAAGATTGGTTTGTAGGTCATCCAGAAGCTAGAAATATGCTTGGAAATATGGTTGGGGTAGATGTAAATATTCCAATAAATATGCAAAAAGGATTGTATTCATTAGATGGTTTTACTTCTATTGACGATTCTTTGAGTAAGGTTATTATGGAAGATGGAACTCTTGCTAATCCAATTCCTAATCATATGGATATTTATGTATTTATGTATGATAGAGATTTCAAACAAGCTTTATTTGATTATTTTAAAATGACTGGAGCTCCTGCTTTAGTACCTAGATATGCTTTAGGTAACTGGTGGAGTAGAAATATAGAATATGATGATAAGAGTATTAATAACTTAATACGTAAATTTGAAAGAAAAAAAATACCTATATCAGTTATGTTATTTGATCATGATTGGCATATTAGAAATACTAAGGAATATAATGGGTTAAAGACTGGTTTTACTTTTAATACTGAGTTATTTAAAAATCCACAAAATATGATTTCAGATTTTCATAAGAGAGGGATAAGAGTAGGTTTATGTATTAATCCAACTAATGGAATTTATCCACATGAACAATATTATCCTCAAGCTAGTGAATTTATGCAGGTACAACCAAAAACAGTGATTCAATTTGATCCATTAAATCCTAAATTATTAGATTTATTATTTAAAATGTTCCTACATCCACTAGAGGCATTAGGAGTAGACTTCTTCTGGAATGATTCTGATGGTGCGGGAGATATTAATAAACTTTGGGCACTTGATCATTATATGTATATGGATTCAGGAAGAAATAGTAATAAAAGAGGTTTAATTTTATCTAGAGGTAGTGTATATGCTCCTCATAGATATCCAGTTATATATGGTGGTTCTTCAGAAATAAGTTGGCAAAACTTAAAACAATTACCATTTTTATATTTAAATGCCGCTAACATTGGTGTTAGTTGGTGGAGTCATGATGTAGGTGGTAACCATGGTGGTATTGAAGATGGTGAATTATATCTAAGATATGTTCAATTATCTACTTTTGGTCCAATATTAAGATTCCATGGAGCACGTGGTAAATATTATAAAAAAGAACCATGGCTATGGGATGCTAAAACTGAAAATATTGCTGCAGATTATTTAAGATTAAGACATAGATTAATACCATATCTATATACAGAAGCTTATAATTATACTAGAAGTGGTACACCTTTAATTCAACCATTCTATTACAATTATATGTGGGTATATGATGATAGTTTATATAGAAATCAATATTATTTAGGATCACAATTGTTAGTGTGTCCTATACTGGAACCAAAAGATCCTATAATGAACCGTACAATACATAGATTCTTCGTACCAGATGGTACTTGGTATGATTTTGTTACTGGTAAGAAATTCCCAGGTAATAAGAAATATGTATCATTCTTTAGAGAAGATGATTATCCAGTATTTGCACATTCTGGATCAATAGTACCTTTCTCTAATAGAAGTGATTATAATAATATAGGTTTACCAACTGATCTTGAAATTCAAATATTCCCAGGTGCAAGTAATACTTATACTTTATATGAAGATGATGGAATTACTTCTTTATATAAAGATGGTTATTATTTAAAAACATCAATTGACTATAACTATTTAAGAAATAACTACACAGTTATAATTAGATCTATTGATGGTAAAAGTGGTATAGTACCTGAAAAACGTAATTATAAAATGGTATTTAGAAATACTAAAGAAGCTGAAAATGTAACTGTTTACTTTAATGCAGATAAGTTAACTTCAGAAAATTATGTTGAAGGTAATGACTTTATAGTAGAAGTTAAAAATGTACCTACAATAGGTCAATTAACTATAAATTGTAAAGGTAAAGATATTGAAATAGATGCAGTAAGACTTATAAATGATGATTTTGATAGTATCTTAATGGATCTAAAAATTAATACTTATCTAAAAGAAGAAATCGCAGATATTATGTTTGGTGAATTAGAATTACCTAAGAAGAGAATTGCGATTAGAAAGTTAAGAAAAAAGGGATTATCAAAAGATTATATGAATTTATTCTTAAAATTATTAGATTACATAGGAGAGTTCTAGGAGGGATAATATGGAGAATAAAAGTGATATTCGTATAGAAAGATTAGAAAAATTAAAACAAGCTACTATAGTTAATTTTACTGATGAAATTGATTATAATAATAGATTAGATTTATATGATACATTATTATCAAATGTATTTAAAGGTAGTTTTGATGATGATTTTTTAAGTAAATATGTATCAAAAGATGATAAAGATGTATTTGAATTAGCTAGAAAATATAAATCTTTATGTTTCTTTGAAGGGAATCAGATTTATTGGATTGATTCTATAGAAGGGGCTTCTTTAGCTGATTATGATTTAATTACTATTAAATTATTAGATAATTATGATTTCTTATTAAGAATAGCTAAAGAAAATGGCGAAGATTCTTTAAAACAATTAGTTAAACTTCAACAAACTGATTCTTTTAATGATAAAGTTATAATAGATTATTTAAGAAATAGTTTTATAAATGATGATATATTAGTAGATACTATTAAGTCTATGAATAGTAATGATTATAAAGATTTTACAGATGAACAAAAAGCAATTTTATGTTTATATCCAGAAGGAATACTTTATGGAGTAGACAAAGATAATAGTATATATAATATTCCTGTGGGTAATTTAATAAGTAAAATAAAAATAGCTTTATTAGGAGAAGATAATGATAATTTTCATTTAGGAGATGCGTTAATTCATTTAAATATTGATGATTTTAACGATATTATTGGTAATGTTTATGATGATTATAAAAAGGAGTCCAATACTAGTAAAAAATAATAGGAGTGATTTGTATGAATGTAAAAACAAAAACTCATAATTTGTATAAACTTATATTTTTGTTTGTTGTATTCTTGGGTATTGGATATGCCTTTCTAGAAGCAACATTAAATATTAATGGAGATGTTACAGTAGAAGCACCTGAATTAAATGTATATGTACAAAGTGTAAGTAAAACTACAGGAAGTACTACAGGTACTCCTACAATAATAGGTAATGATAAAAAAGAAGTAGACTTTACTACAGCTCTTACAAGTGATGTAAATAGTTTCTTTGAAACATCAGTAACTTTAGTAAATAAAGGATCTGGTACACCATATCTATTTAATATAGATGTTAAAGTATATGATGGAACAAATGAAGTTACTTTAGCTGCTCCATACGAATATAAATTAACTAAAGGTGATGGAACAGAAATAGAACCAAATCATACTCTAGCAGTTAATGGAACAGATACTTATAAAATAAAATTTAATTATATAAGTGGTACTGATATGTCAACAGTTACAACTTATCCAAATTATACATTTAAAATTACATTTAACTATAAAACAGATACATATACATTCCCAGAAGGAAAGACAAAAGACAATCTAACAGTAGGAGATGAGGTATGTATTAGAGGAGAATGTTTCAACTTTCTATACTATGATGGAACAAATAATGAAGATATAGTAATGCTTACGAAGTATAACTTAAAAGTAGGAAATATATGTAAAAATGATATTAGTTATACTAAAATAGGAGAATATACTAGTAGTGATCCAGGATACGGACTACAAAGTAGTGAAGCAAAAGGATGGGTAGATGGAGCATCAACAGTTAATGGAACAGTAGCATTCTCCGCAACAAACTATTGGTATGATGGAAGTAGTTTAAAACCAGAATACGGAACAAGTTATCCAGCAGATGTATATGACGCAACAAACTATAAAGGAGCACCAAGTGAATCAAATTATTCAGTAGCATATTATGTAGATGGATATAAAACAAAATTAACAGAATATGGAGTAACAATAAAAGATACAAGATTATTAACATATGCAGAAGCAACAGATTCAAGTATAGGATGTGATGCTTCTAAATGGCGTTGCCCAACTAATGGATTTATTACAAATACATCATTCTGGCTTGGGTCGGCTGACATCAATAACAGCGTGTGGGGCGTGCATTCTGATGGTACCTTCGGCCGCTACTTCTTTGACCGCGTCTACAGCATCGGGGTTCGCCCAGTTATAGTTATTTCTAAAGATAGTATTTAAAAAAACAAATTTTTACTAAATTTAATAATTGAATAAGAATATAAAATGAATTTTGATTTTTTACTAAGTGAATTATTATAATTCATTTTTATTTTGCCTTAAATTTATATTTTTATTGGTTTGTGTTTATTTTTCTTTTGTTGTATAGTGTTGTAGCAAAGGAGGTTCTTATGAATATAGAAAAATTAGACATATCAAGTATGATATATGAAATACGTGGTAAACAAGTAATGTTAGATAGTGATTTAGCTAAGCTTTATCATTGTAAAAATGGTACTAAAGAAGTTAATCAAGCAGTTAAAAATAATAATGATAAATTTCCTGCAAGATTTAGTTGGGTGCTTACTGATGATGAGTTAAATGATTTGCGGTCAAAAGTTTTGACCACAAATATAAGTAATATGTCTCGTACTAATCCTAGAGTTTTTACTGAACAAGGAGTAGCAATGCTTGCGACTATCATAAAATCAAGTGTAGCTACACAAACAAGTATAAGAATAATGGATGCATTTGTATCTATGAGACATTACATTAATGATAATGAATATAGATTATCAAATGTAGAAACTAAAGTTTTAGAACATGATAATAGTATTAAATTACTTCAAGAATTATTTGAAGAAGATAAAGAGTATTTTTTTGATAAAGAATATGATGCATATTCTAAAGTATTAGATATATTTAAGAAAGTTAAGAATGAATTAATAATATTAGATAGATTTACTGATAAGAGTTTATTAGATATGATTAAGAATTTAGATTGTAGTGTTATTTTAATTACTAGCAATAAAAGTAAAATAAGTAAATTAGATATAGAAAAGTATAATAAGACTTATAATAATTTAATTGTTTATTATGATGATTCTATACATGATAGATATTTAATATTAGATAGAAATTGTGTTTATCTTTGTGGAAGTTCTATTAATTATATAGGATATAGAGGATCTAGTATTATTATGATGAATGATATTGATACTAAGAATAGTGTTATAAATAAAATATTAAAAATAATAAAAGTTTAAATTATAATTTACTTTTTTTTCTTTTGTGTTATAATACTTATATATTTTGTGATGAAGAAGAAGTAGTAGTAAAATTACTATTTAAAGAGAGTCTATGGTTGGTGTGAATAGATATTAGTGTTTTATGAACTTGTCTTTGGAGCAATTGGGTAATTCCGTTATAGATTTAGAGTATAAAATAAGGTGGTACCACGCTATTGCGTCCTTTGGTTACCATCTTTTTATTTTTAGGAGGTATTATGAAATTAGTTATTCAAGAATTGATATTGTTTTTATTATCTTTTTTATTAGTTTTTATAATATATCAAATATTTATAGTTAGAAGAGCTAAACCTAAAAAGTTAGTTAATAAGAAAGATAAGAGAATAAAAGAACCTAAAGAACCACTGGAGGTTACTTATTTAGTTAGTAGAGGATTAGATTTAAAAAAAGTTGATTATAATAAATTATTGTTTGTTGTATCAATGGTATCTTCTATTGATATAGCATTAGTAGTTACTATTATAATGCTTCTAAAAGTATTTATACTTGAAATAATAGTTGGATTTATTTCTACTATTGGAATTATTTTATTAAGTTATCAATTAGTATATTTAGTATACAAGAAGAAGGGAATGATTAATAATGAATCAAAAAGAAATAGAGGCTAAATGGCAAAAGTATTGGGATGATAATAAAACATTTAAAGCAGAAAATGGAGGAAATAAGAAACCTTATTATATCTTAGTAGAGTTTCCATATCCAAGTGGTTCTGGTTTACATGTTGGGCATGTTAGAAGTTATACTGCGCAAGATGCAATGGCTAGAATGATGAGAATGCAAGGTTATAATGTACTTTATCCAATGGGATGGGATGCATTTGGTGCACCTGCAGAACAATATGCAATAAAGAATCATATTCATCCAAAAGAA
>CACZQV010000015.1 GCA_902783435.1 uncultured Erysipelotrichaceae bacterium
AGGGTCTAATTAAGGTGGGATATTTGAATGTACCAGTTAAGATTATACTAAAAAAAGTATTAAAAATCAATAGTTTTTAATACTTTTATTCATATTTACACTGTTTTATTATTATTTTTATCAATATTTTCACTTTCTAATAAATTTAATTTAGTATATAACTCTTCTAATTGTTCATCATTTAATGAATCTACGTATGCAGATGTGTATTCATGATGGATTTTTCTTAAGTTATATTGACTAATAATTTCTCCTGCAGTAGCACTTGCAGATGTTAAAACTGTAGTTGTTAAAGCTCTATTTCTTTTCTTTTCATCTACTGTACCATCTTCATTAAGAGTATAACATGTTGTACTTACTCCTCCAACTGAAGTTGTTGATGATAATACTGTACTTCCTAATATTCCCATTATTATATCCCCCTATCTTACCATTTGTTTTGGTTTATTATCTTTATATGATACACATTCTTTTCTTTCTTTTTGTGCTTCATATACTAGTTTTTTTAATTGTTCTAATTGTTTTTTATTTTCAATGTTATCAACTATTTCATCAATAGTTGGAACATCTGCTTTTTTAGTAAATGTTTTATGTATTACACTAGCTGCTTCACTATATTCTTCTATATTTTTCTCTAATCTTTTTTCTTCTTTTTTCTTTAATGTTTCTTCTGCTATTTTATATCTACAAATATTATAATCTTGAATATTTATACATTCGAAGTTAATTCCAGCACTTATTAATTCTATTATTAATAAAGGTAGGGCACCAGGTATCTGTGTAATTGATCCAGCTACTAAAAAAGGTATTACTATAGCGTCTTTAATAAGCCCTTTTTTGTGGATATCTTTATTCCAATTTAAGTATTTTATTATCTCTGTTGGTTTTCTATTATCTATATGATAGTTTCTATTTTTTTCTTGGTTAAATTCTTTTCTCATAGCCATTTTATCAAATGATATTTTTGTAATAATACTATTAATTTGTTCTTCTGATGTAGCTTTGTTAATAGCTCTTTTCTTTTTAAAATCACAGTATTTATCAAAATACTTTGGAAAATTTGGACATATTGTTTTTAGTACTTTGAATTTTGCTTTTTCTACTCCAAATACTACCTTTTGAAACTTTTCTGCACCTAGTGCTTTATGAAATTCCATTTTTTTCTTTAGTTTTTTCTTTTCTAATTTATCCATAACCAAGCCCCTTATTATATTTATATATGTTTATGATTTTCTTCTATTTGCATATAGTCTTCTTTTTCATTTAATAATTGGTCTAATTCAGCTAATTGTTCTACTGATAATGAATCTATGTATCTACTTGCAAAATCAATATTTACTGAATTATATCCTTTTAATAATGCTACTGTAGCTATAGATGTTGATGTTGATGCAAATGGATTCATGTTTATCTTCGTTTTGTCTTCATATTTAATTGTAACCGAACCCATTGTAGTTGTTGTAGCTACTGCTCCTAATATTGGTAATTTCATTTTTTTAATTCCCCTTCACTGAGCACATATTATAACATAAAACACTAAAAATAGCAAGTTATATTGACTTGCTATGTGTTTCTTCTATTACTATATTCTCATCTTTCCCAGTTAGTTTTTGTTCTAACTTATATAATTCATCATCTGATAATGACTCTATATAGCTTTTTGTTAATTCCATATCAATTTTTACATCTTTGTAGCCATTATATAGTAATACTGAACCTGTTGTTAGGGTACTAGATGTTTCAACAAGATTAACTGCTGCTCTTTCTTCGTCATCTGATCCAATTACATTAGTTACTCCTAGTGTTGATGTAACTGCCATACTTCCAACTATTGGTATATTCATTTTTTCACCTCTACAGGTATATATGATATCATATGTAAAATAAAAAGCAATATAAATTGCTTAATATTTTATATTTACTAAGTATAGCCCAACTGATGGAGCAGTTTTACTTGCTTTTGTTCTATCTTTGCTTTCAATTATTTTATCCACATCTTCTGGGGATAATTTGTTTTCTCCTATTTTTATTAACAATCCTACCATATTTCTTACTTGATATCTTAAAAATCCATTACCAGTAAATTCAATTATTATTTTATCTTTATCTTCTTTTATATTTACTTTTGTTATAGTTCTTATACAGTTTTCTTTTTCTTTATTATCAGTTACAAAAGATCTGAAATCATGTTCTCCTAAGAAATGATTTATTGCTTCTTTCATTTTATTTACATCTAGTTTGTAATTATATTGAAATACATAATTTCTTTCTAATGGATTATATTCTCCTGTGTTAATAATATACTTATATGTTTTTTCTTTTACATTATATCTTGCGTGAAAATCACTTTCTACTTCTTTTGTTTCTATTACATGTATATCATCTGGTAAATTGGAATTTAATGCTCTTTTAAGCTTCTTTTCTGTTATATTCACATTAATATCTGCATGTCCATATTGAACAAGTGCATGTACACCTTTATCTGTTCTACCTGTAGCAGTAATAGTAGTTTTAATACCATTATTAACTTTAGTTAATGCTTCTTCTAGTTTTCCTTCAATAGTTTCTAATCCTCTTTGTTTTTGAAATCCAGAATAATTAGTTCCATCATAAGAAAATTTAATTAAAAATCTCATTTTACCTCCTTTTTACATGTTTATAGATATCTTTTATAATATCTCTTATGTCTTTATGATAATCTATTTTTATATCTTTCTTTTTAGCTAAGTATGTTATTAATACTATTTCTGGTATTTCTATAGAGTTTTTCTTTAAGAAATCTACTCTTTGAAATGTATTAGAAGTAGTATCTTCTATTATTATTTTATTATTCTTACTAATAATCATATTATCAGTGTATTTATATAACATAGTTGTATCATCACTTATGAATACGATAGTTTTATGATATTTTTCCTTCATTTTTTGATAAAGTGAATATATTTCTTTTTCTTTTTTCATATCTAAACCAATAAATGGTTCTTCTACTATTATTAATTCTGGATTAGAAAGTAAAGATATACTTAATTCTATTAATTTCTTTTCAGAACTAGATAAAGTAATTAAATCTCTATTTAGATATGTATAATCTAATCCTACTATTTTTAATGAATCTAGTATTTTTTTTCTAGGGTTTTTTAGAGCTAGACCTTTTCTTTTTATTTCATAATACATTGACTCATATACTTTACCTTGAAAGTATTTATTTAACATATTTTTCTTTATTATTACTATTCTATTTTTGTATTCATTTATATTTATATTACTTTTTCTATTAATAGTTATTTTTCCATTATAATTATTCTTTAAATAGATAATATTTTCTATTTCTTCTTTTGAATTACCAGTAATACCAGTAATCATTTCTTCTCTTATAGTAAAACTAATAGTATTTTTTCCTAATTCGTAGTCTTTAACCTTTATTTCCATAATTCATCCACCATTTCTTTAGGTTCTAGTATCTGTTTATCTATTAGTTCATAGTCTTTTAGTTTTACTGATAAATCTATCATAAATGGTAGTTTTAAACCTATTTTATTTATTATATTATCTTTTTGTAATATATATAATGGATTACCTTCTAGTGCTACTTTTTTATCTCCTATTATGTATATATAATCACTATATAAAGCATCTTCTAATGATATAGTTGTATATACTATAGTTATTTTTTGTTTTCTTAAGAATAAAAATATATCTTTCTTTTCTTTATTATTAAAATATAAAGATATATCATCTAGAAGTAGTATTTCTGGTTTATTTAATAATGCTTTAGCTATTTGGATTAATACTATTTCTTTATCACTTAAATTATTTGTATTTTTATTTAATAATTTAGTTATCTTTAATCCTTTTACTATTTTATCTATTTTATTATCTATTCTTAATAATTCTTCTTCTACTGTTTCTTCTTCTAAGATTGTTTCTAAAGGTATCACACAACTTACTATTTTAGAATATTCTTCTATTTTGTAGTTGTTTATACCTCTATTTTCTATTATTATTTTATTTTCTGTGATGATTTCTCTATTTAAAATTCTTAATAATGTAGTTTTACCACAATTATTAGGACCTGAGATAGTTATGAAATTATCTTTAGGCACTAATATATTTAAATTTTCGAATAAATAGTCATCAAAAAAATTATATAACATAATACTATTTTTCATAACAACCTCTCCCCTAGATTAATTATTATTTTTTCTTGTTCTTTTGAACATTATAAGCTATTCTTAGTAAGAATTTGTCTGATACAAATCTAGACATAAACTTAGCTAATCTCATACCAGAACCTGGTATTATTAACATTTTGTTTTCAAACATCTTATCTATAGCATATTTAGCTACATAAGTACTCTTTAATGGTTTAACTGAAAAGTGTACTCCAGCTACATTATTAAAGTTTGTATCTACTGGTCCTGGACATAATACGGATACATGTACTTTAGTTTTCTTTTTCTTTTCTTCATAGTATAAACTTTCAGTGAAACTTCTAACATAAGCTTTAGTAGCATAATATGTAGACATTAATGGACCACCTGGTTGTAGTCCTGCAGATGATGCGACATTTAATACATAAGTATCAGTATCTTTCTTTTCTAAGTCTTTTGCTATTGATTTAGTTAGAATATGTACTGCTTTTATGTTTGTATTAATCATATTTAGATCTTTTGATAAATCTGTATCTGTTAGATAGCCAAAGTCACCAAATCCAGCATTATTTATTAATATATCTATATTCTCTTGTCTAGCTATTAGTGATACTTCTTTTACTTTTTGTTCATCTGATAAATCTGCGACTACTATAGTTACTTTTGTAGGTAATTTTTCTTGGATAATTTCTAAGTTTTCTTTATTTCTAGCTACTAAGATTAATTCATATCCCTTAGTGGCTAAATATCTTGCCATATCAAGACCAATACCACTTGTTGCGCCAGTAATTAATGCTTTCATAATATCACCTTACTTCTTTTTAATTCTTCTTTCTAATTTTTTTATAAGTGCGACTGGTTTACTATATATAACATCATCTAAATCATTTTCTATTTTTCTTTTTTCTTCTTTCATAGAAGTTCCTGCATAAACAAAAGTTGAAGAATCTCCTAATAATACTGTTTCACCATTTTTAACTGATGCGAACATTGATTGATCACCAGAACGTATTAAAATTATTTCTTCATTGGATGTTTTATTCATACTAATTCTCCTTTAAAAGTTATTATATCACAAAAAAACAAGTAATTATACTTGTTTCTTTTTATTATTTATCTTCTTTCTTTGTTGTTTTCTTAGTTGCTTTCTTTTCTTCCTTTTTATCTTCTTTTACTTCTTTTTTAGCTTCTTCTACTAATCTTATCATAACCATTAATGAGTTATCCCCACGTCTTTCAGCTACTTTTAAGATTTGAGTATATCCACCATTACGATTTTCATAACGTTTAGCTAAATCATTGAATACTTTTTCAACAGTAGCTTTGTCATTATGTAAGAATGCTAAAGCTTTACGACGAGAAACTAAATCTCCTTTTTTACCGTAAGTAATCATTTTATCAACGAACTTACGAACTTCTTTAGCTCTAGTATCAGTAGTAGTAATAGATTCGTTGTTAATTACTTGTTTAGTTAAAGTAGCTAACATACTTCTTCTATGTTTATTATCTCTACCTAATTTTCTATATGCCATAGTTATTCCTCCTTATCTTAATCTTCATCACGTAAAACTAATCCCATGTCTCTGATCTTGTCTAATACTTCTTTTAATGATTTCTTTCCTAAGTTACGGATTTTCATCATATCAGATTCGCTCTTATTAACAAGGTCTTGTAGAGTATGGATTCCAGCTCTCTTTAAGCAATTATATGCTCTTACAGAGAAGTCTAAGTCTTCAATTGAAGTTTCTAATGCTTTTACTTTTGGATCTTCAGTCTTTTCAATCATCATACCACTTACATCAGCAATACTTGATAAGTCAGTAACGATTTCTAAGTGTTCAATTAAGATACGAGCTGCTAAAGCGATAGCTTCTTCTGGTTTAATTGAACCATTTGTCCAAACGTCTAAGATTAATTTATCATAACTTTCATCTTGACCAACACGAGCACTAGCTACTTCATATGAAACTCTTTCGATAGGAGAATATAAAGAATCAACAGCAATTTCTCCTACTTTCTTAATATCATGTATTCTTTTGTTATCTTCACTTCTAACATATCCACGACCATTAGTTACAGTCATTTCAATATTGAAGCTTGCCCCTTTTGATAAATGACAAATTACTTTGTCTGGATTAATTACTTCGATATCTGAATCATGTTCAATATCTCCTGCAGTAATTTCTCCTTCTTTAGTAGCATGAATGCTTACTACTTTTTCTTCTTGTGAATGATTTTTAAATACTATTCCTTTTAAATTTAAGATAATAGTAGTTACGTCTTCATATACTCCATCAATTGTTTGGAATTCATGAAGTACTCCATCTATTTTGATACTACTAATTGCACTTCCTGGTAATGATGATAACATTACTCTTCTTAATGCATTTCCGATTGTAGTACCGAACCCTCTTTCAAGTGGTTCTAATTCAAATCTTCCATAAAAATTATTTTCAATAGAATCTGTTATTTTATAAATTGGTTTTTCAAATTGTAACATGAAACTAACCTCCCTTTACTTTTTTCACGAACTATTTTACTTATTATTTCCACAAGTATCTACCAATTATCCTCTAGGACGTTTTGGTGGACGACATCCATTATGTGGGATTGGTGTAACATCTATGATTGATGTTACTTCTAGTCCTGCAGTTTGTAATGAGCGAATTGCAGTT
Source organism: uncultured Erysipelotrichaceae bacterium (assembly GCA_902783435.1). Next base: position 6,827 of record CACZQV010000015.1, read on the forward strand.
TCACGACCTGGACCTAAACCTTTAACGCGAACTTCAACT
>CACZQV010000016.1 GCA_902783435.1 uncultured Erysipelotrichaceae bacterium
TAATTTTTGTGAATACTCTTTTATTATTCCTTCGCCATAATGCTTACCTGCTTCATTTAATATTTTTCCAACATTATAGTAAGAATTCAAATCACTTTTGTTAATTGAATAATTCTTAACTTTTCTATTAATTTCATTGTTTATTAATTCATTTTTTATCTCATTATAATAATTCATTTTATCCCCCTTCTGTTATTATCTTATTATTATTTAAATTAATAGTTATTGTACCTTGTTTATCAGTTCTATAGTATTTAACTTTATACTTATTTAAAACATTTATTGTTTCTTTATTTGGATGATTAAACTTATTATCTTTTCCACATGATATTAATGCGATATTAGGATTTGTCTCTTTTAATAATCTTTCACTAGTTGATGTTTTAGAACCATGATGACCTACTTTTAAAATATTTATATGTGGTAGTTCATAATTATCTAAGATATACTCTTCACTTCTTTTAGAAGCATCTCCTGTTAGTAAAATATTTATATTTTTATAATTTAATAAATATACTCCACTACTATCATTTTCATCATCTAAATTAGTATTTAATTCTACTAAAGTAAAATCTTTTAGTTTTATAGTTAATCCTTCTTCTCCTATTATTGTTTTATTTTTAGGTAATTGTTTTTCATAATAATTTAATCTATTACTATTAATAATTATTTTATCTATTTTGAAATTATTAATTAATGTATTAGCTTCTCCTATATGATCTTTATCACCATGACTGAAAATAATATAATCTAGTTTTTTTATACCTTCACTTTTAAAAAGAGAAAGATGTGTATTATAAAAAATATTACCTTCTTTGTATGAACCACCTGTGTCTACTAATATATTTTTATTATCACTATGAAGTAAAATTGAATCTCCTTGTCCTACATCTATCATTTTTATATAATCAGATTTATCAAAATATGGAGTTAAATAATGAATAGTTAATAAGACAATTAAAGGTATTAATATTTTTTTATTTCTTTTTATTAAGTATAAAAATATAATTATAAAATAAATAATATATACAAATAATGGTAATCTTTTAAATATTAATTTTGTGATATTTATATTACTTAAAAATAAAGATATATTTTCTAATATACTAATTAAAATATTATATATTGGTTCTAGAGGTTTAATAATTATAGTTATTAAAGTAAAAGGAAATATAATAATACTTACTAATGGTACAAAGAACAAATTATAAATAATACTTAATAGATTTATTTGATAGAAATTATAAAGAGTAATTGGAACACTTACTAAAAAGGAAATAAAAGATACTTTTAAAAGTGATTTTAGATAACTTCCTTCTAAGTATTTAGATGATATTAATAAGGATAAACTAATTGTATAAGAATAAAGAAATCCTACATCAAATATATAATTAGGATTAATTAATAAAGAGATAGATAAAACTAATAAAAATAAATTTACTGGTTTTATGTAAAAATAATAAATATTATTAAGACTAAAAAGTATAAAGAATAATACCCCTCTTAAAATAGATGGAGAAAGCCCTACTAAAAATAAATATAATAATAAAATAATAGTAGTTACTTTAAATAAGTTTTCTTCTTGTAGTTTTAATTTTTCCAATAACCTTTTAATAATACTAGAAAGAAGTGTGATATGCATCCCACTTATTGCGAATAAATGACTAATTCCATTTTCTTGGTAGCTTCTTTTTACAGTTTCTCTTAAGAGTGATTTATCGCCAACTAAGAAAGTATTTAGATAGGGATTATTGCCAAGGTGAGATATTAATTTATTTTTTAAATAATAATAAATATTATTATTACTTTTAAGTTTTTTAATACTTGTTAGTTTTACTAAGTAAAAGATATTTTTTCTTTCTAAATATTTTTTATAATTAAATAAATAATTAGTAGTATTAGAATTTGGTTTAATAAATTCTCCATATACTTTTACTTTATCTCCTAATTTTAAATTTAATTTATTATAAGTATAAGCAATTATAGTTTCTTTATTAGTTATATAGAGATTAGTTTTATCAGATTTATATTCTATTTTAGTAATTATTCCAGTAAATGAATTACCTTTAATATGAGATTTATTAGGAATAGATAATCTAATAATAGTAATTATTAATATTAAGATAAATATAGTTATATAGATATAATTACAAAGTAATATTTTCCTTAATCTTAGCAAGTATACTTTCTCCTATACCTTTTATTTTTAATAGATCTTCTATTGAAGTAAATGGACCATTTGTTTCTCTATAATTAATTATATCTTTAGCTTTAGATTCTCCTATTCCAGGTAAATTCATTAATTCTTCTAAAGTAGCTGTATTAATAGATACTTTAGATGGTGTATTAGTACTAGATTCTATACAAGCATTATTTATTAGAGAATCTTCATCTTTTTGATTACATTTATCATTTACTTGTTTTTCTATTTCTTTTACTTCTCTAAATCTTGATACTTCATCTCTACTATAAATAATTATTACCATTTCATCTTGAACTTTTTTACTTAAATTAATTACTGATGTATCCGCATTCTCAGTAAGTCCTCCAGCTTTCATAATTACATCCATTACTCTTAAATTAGAATCAACTTTATAGATACCCGGAGAAGCAATTTGACCTTTAATATCTACTTGATATTCTTCTCTTACCTCTTCTTTTACTTTCTTTTTAGGTTTCTTTTTTACTATAGTAATTTCATTATCTTTAGGTTTATCTTTTAAATTAATAATAGTAAAAGTAGTAATAGTTCCTATAATTATAAATATAATTAGACCTATTATTATTTGTTTTCGATAACGATATTTGAATGTTATAAAATCACCTCCTATTATATTATTCGAATAAAAAAAGAAAAGTTTTAACTTTTCTTTAATTTTTTTTATTTTTTTTAATTTGTTTTGTTTTTACTAATTTAGGTTCTTCATATATTTCTTCTTCTTCTGATATACCTAATTTTACTTTTCTCATTATTTGTTTTTCTAATCCTAAAATATCATCTGTTTCTTTTCTACAACCTGCAGCAGTTGGAGTACCACCACCACCTATAGCATCCATAATTTTAGCAACATTTACTTTTTTATTACTACGTGCGGATATATGAACATTATTTTCATCCACATAACCTAAAGCAATAGCAGCATCTATTCCATAGAATTTCATCATTTGATCTGCAGCTTTTGCACAATCTTCTTTTAAATATATTTCATGTGGATTATTTCTATTTAGGGTAAATGATACTTGAATAGGTGCAAGTAAATCTTTACTATATTTTTTTATATTAGTACCACTTATTATTAAATTAGTAAATCGGCAAAAACTATCAAATTCTTCGCTAAATAAACTATATACATAATCAATATCTGCCCCATTATTAATAAGTTTTTCTGCGACATCATGAGTAATAGACGTAGTATTTTGTTTAAATCTTTTAGTGTCTAGTGATATACCTGCATATAAAGCATTAGCTACTTTTGGTCCACATTTAATCTTTAATAACATCATTAATTTACCTACTATTTCAGAGGCACTTGATGCTTCTGTATTAATAAATTTATTAGGAGTATCAATTGTATCTTCACCTTCTAAGTGATGATCTATTACTATTACATTTCTAAATGTATCTAGCTTATCTCCTACTGATATCATATTTTTCTTATTAGTATCAGTTACAATTAACATAGATTTTTTAGTTTGATGTTTTTCTATATCTTTCTTTTTAATAAATCTATATTCTTCATCATATTCTTCTAATACTCTTTTTACACCTGATTCTATCATTAGTTCATTATCATCAACAATAATATAAGCTTTTTTTCCTAATTCATAAACTATTCTATATAATCCTATAGCTGAACCTATAGAATCAAAATCTGGTGAATTATGACCAACTATAAAAACATTAGAACTTTTCTTTATTTCTAATTCTAGAGTTTCCTTTAAGTTTTTATACTCTTGTATACTCATATACTTACCTCATTTTTTTACAGTCGATTATTATTATATCAAAACAAAAAAAAGAAGACAATATGTCTTCTTTTAATTTTTTTCTTTTAATATTCCATTTTCTACTGATACTCTTTGTACTATAGTTAAAGCCGCAATTAAACATATTGTAAAACTACCACCATAACTCATAAATGGTAATGGTACTCCTGTCATTGGCATCATACCCATAATACCTAATAAATTAATAGCTATATGTAAGAATATATAAGTAGCTACTCCATAACACATTATAGCCCCTTTATTAGTAGGACTACGTCTACCTATAATTAATATTCTTAATAATACAAACATATAAACAAGTATTATAAATACTCCAGTTACTACTCCTAATTCTTCTACTATTATTGCAAATATAAAGTCTGTATATGGTTCTGGTAGATATAAATATTTTTGTGTAGAGTTACCTAAACCTACTCCTGTTAGTCCTCCATTATTAATAGCTATATAGCAGTTACATACTTGGTTACCTGTATCTAGAATTCTTGCACATGGATCTTTATAATTAAATCTTTCCATTTGTCTTTGTAATAATACTCCTTTACCTGAACCAAATAAAACTAGTACTGCAAAGACAATCAATCCAACTATAGCAATAATTGTTTTATACTTAATTTCTTTTAACATAGGTACTGCGACAAATATAATACCAACTATTCCACAATATATAATAGTAGTACCTAAGTCTGGTTGTATAAATATTAAAGCAGCTACTATTCCACATATTCCCATTGGAAATAAGCATTTAGTCCATGTATTTAGTCTTTTACTATTTTTATCATAGTATTGAGCTAAAAATACAATAGTTATAACTTTTATAAATTCACTTGGTTGAATAGATACAAAACCTAAATCAAACCAACTTATTGCTTGGTTCTTGGCATTACCATATATTAATAATACTACTAGTGAACACATACATATAAGTAATAATCCCCAAGAAAACATACCATAACTTTTAGTATTAAATTTAATCATAAATATAAATAAAAAGAAACCTACTATTAAGAAAAATCCTTGTTTAAAGAAATAATTATATGGACTTACTGCGTGAGTCATATAAGCTGTAACATTAGACGCTGAAAAAACCATAATTAATCCAATTATGAATAATAATATAGTAGAAAATAATAATGGTTTATCTAAATACTTAATTATCTTTCTCATAGGCATCCCTTCTATTATAAATATATCATAAAATATAGTTTTTTCATAAAAATATAGACACAAAATATGTAAATTAACATACTTTATATTAGATAGTAAAGGAGGATTTTTATGTATAATTATGGAGGATGCCCTACTAGTCAAACAGCTTATTATTATCCTATGTATGGTAATAGTAATTCTAATTATGCTATTATATTAGTATTATTTATATTATTAGTTATTGTTATTGGTACTAGATGGAATAATAATTAATAAAAAGACCTATGGTCTTTTTTTTATTTATAATTTTTTATATAATACTTATAGGTGGTTCGTATGGAAGAAAGTTATGTATTAGCTTTAAAACTTGTTTCTAGTAGATATGATTCTAGTTATGAATATTTTAATATATTAGTACTAGCTTTATCTACTCTACTATATAAATATAATGATAAGAAAGATTTAGTAGAAAGCATTTTTAAAGATGTAGATATTTATATAGAAAAAGATTCAATACTAAATGTATTAAAGAAGAATAATATAGAAATAGTAGATTTTGGAGATAACGCTGATGATATGGGTATTTCTCATAATGGATATGATTTTATATTTGAAAATAATAAGGTTATTATTAGTAAGGGAAAACCTTTTATAATATGTAATCCTAATTGTAATAATACAGAACTGCTTAATACTTTTATACATGAATTTAATCATTTAGTTAAATTTAGTGATGAAACATCAAATTTAGATAAACCAGAATATACTATTAGAAATGGTATTGGTTATTTTAGATGTGTATATAATCCTAAAACTGACACTTTATATGAATATGATTATTATCATGTATTAGATGAAGTTATTAATGTTATTGAAACTACTGAAATGATGGAAAATATTGAATTATTGCCTATAGATGATTTAGATATTGATAGAAGTCTATTAAGTGAAGATATGAGTTATGAATTATGTGTAGATCTAATTAGACCTTTATGGGATAATCCTAAATTTAGAAATTTAATTGAAGATAATATTATAGATGGAAGTATAGATACTATTATTAGATCTTTTAATGATACTTTAGGAGAAAATTCTTTTGAAAGATTAGCTGATTACTTAGATGATTTACAATATTTAGAAGATATTAATAATATTAAAAAGAAATATTATAGATTAATAAATAATATTAAAAAAATGGTAAATGAATACAATAGAAAAACTATTAATATTTATAAAAAATAGTTTTTCTTTATTTTTTTTTAAATTTATGATAAAATATAGGCGTTGAGGTGGTTGTAGTGTTAAAAACTAAAGACATTTTAGATGAAAAAGATAAAAGATTAAGACAAGTTAGTAAAGAAGTTACATTTCCTTTATCTAAAGAAGATAAAGAAACTATAGATATTATGATTAAATATCTTCATGATAGTCAAATAGAAGAATTAAGTGAAAAGTATGATTTAAGACCTGGTATGGGTATGAGTGCTGTACAACTTGGAGTATTAAAAAGATATTTTGTAGTAGTTAATGAAATTAGTGATCCTGAAGATGAGAAAAAGGAATTTGAAACTTATATATTAATTAATCCTAGAATTATTAGTAATTCTCAAGAACAAATTTATGTTGAAGAAGGAGAAGGTTGCTTATCAGTAAATAGACCTGTAGAAGGAATAGTTCCTAGATATGCTAGAGTTACAATGGAAGCTTATGATATGGATGGTAAGAAATTTAATATTAGAGCTCGTGAAGAAGTAGCAATTTGTTTTCAACATGAACTTGATCATTTAAATGGTATATTATTTACAGATCATATAGATCCTAAAAATCCATTCAAAGGAAAAGACCAAATGCGTGGCATTTAGTCTTTTTTATTTTTTGTATATACTTTATTATTCCCACAAGGTAAATTATCTTGTGAATAGATTTCACTTAGGAACATCATATTTCTATTTTTTTCTGTTTTCAATAATATTTTATCTTCTAATTTTTTATAATCACTAGGCGTAGCTTTATCTTTTTTACTAATAGTAATTAATTCTCCTTTTATTCCTAATTCATTAAATAATTTATACATTTCTTCATTATAGTTCATGCTACACCTTCTTATTAGAATATTTTTTTAATTTTTGGAATACTGTATAATCTGCTCTAGGTACACTTGGTATTTCATCTAAATAATCAAATACTAATTCATTATCTTTATCAGTATAATTATTTAGATAAATATCTACCATAGATTTAGGTATTCCTATTTTTTTTAAATACTCTATATATTCATAATATTCATTATCAGTAAAATTTGTTACACTTCTACCAGCTAAGTAATTTAATATCATTGTATTATAACAAAATATATCTATATTTTTACTAGGATATGATCTTCCAGCTTTATTTACCTTATATTTATTAACTGAATGTGTCTTTTTATCAATTATTATATATTTTGTTTCTAATGGAGTTTTTCTATTTACGGCAGAAGAATCCAAATCTATTACATATATATTTCCATCTTTATCTACTAAAAAATTAAATTCTTGAACATCTCCAAAATAGAATTCTTGTGATTGTTCTTCTACTCTATGAATTAGTCTTCCTATTTTTTTTAATATTTTTAATTTATCTCTATCATGTATTCTTTTATTTTTTAATATTAAAGCTAAATTATCAGAATCTGTTACTTCGGGTATAGTAAAACCTGAATTAATTCCACCTACTACAATAATATCTTCTGGTAATACTAATTCTTTATATTCAGATAGTTCACTATTCTGGATAGTTTTGATTGTATCTATTTTTCTTTGAACTTTTTTTTCTTCAGTAAAGAATAGTTTTTTTATTAAAATAGATTTATTCCAATTCTTATCTTTTTTATAATAAAGTATTTCACTTTCAGTACTCCATATTCCATCTAATGGATATTTTTTTAATTTACTTATATCACTCTCTTTTAAAGCTATTTCTTGCATGTTAATTCCCCTTTGTCAATGTTTTATATTTTAACATAATATATGTTAAAAGAAAAGAAAAAAGAAGTAATTAAATTACTTCTTGATAGTTTTCTAGTTTAACACTAACTAGTTTAGATACACCTGATTCTTGCATTGTAATACCATAAAGTGTATTAGCATACTCCATAGTTTTCTTTTTATGAGTAATTATTAAGAATTGTGTTCTATCTTTATAATGTTCTAGATATTTACCAAATCCTGCAACATTAGCTTCATCAAGTGCTGCTTCTACTTCATCGAAGATACAGAATGGTACAGTTCTAACATTTAGTATTGCGAATAATAAACTAATTGCAGTTAATGTTTTTTCTCCACCACTAAGTAATGAAATAGTAGTTAATTTCTTACCTGGAGGAGATGCAACTATGTCAATACCAGTATTCAATAAATCTTCTGGATCAGTTAAATGAAGATCAGCTTTACCACCATTAAATAGTTCCTTAAATACTTTTTGGAATTCTACTTGGATTTTTTCAAAAGTAATTTTAAATTCTTCTTTCATTACTTCATCCATTTCATTCATAATTTCTAAAAGTGTATTTTCAGCATTTAATAAGTCTTCTCTTTGATTAGTTAAAAATTCGTATCTTGTATTAACTTTTTCATATTCTTCAATAGCATCTAAGTTAACCATACCAATACGTTTAATGTTAGCTCTATATGTATTAACTTTTACTCTAGCTTCATCAGGTTCTATATCTAGTACATATTCTCCTTTAGCTCTTTCATAAGTCAATTCATAATCTACTGATAAAGTTTCTAACATATTATCTAGTTTTACATCAATACGATTTATATTTATTTCTAAATCATGTGATTCTTTTTCTAGATTACGTAGAGTACTATTCTTTAATTTTTCATCTGCTTGATCTTTTTCTATTTTATCTTTTAATTCACTTAATTCTTTAGAAATAGTTTTTATTCTTAATTCTATTTCTTCTTTTTCAGTTACTTTTTCATGATATTTTTTAATTAATTCTTCTTCTTTTTTACTTATAGAATTATTATTAATAGCTTCTAATGATTTATATTCATTAGTTATACTATCTAATTTTATTTTTAATTCTTCTATTTCGTTTTTCTTAGTATCATATTTTTCTTTTAATGTTACTTTTTCTTTTGATACTTCAAATAGCTTTTCTTCAATAGAATTTATTTCATTACTATTATCTAATAGTTCTTTAGATATTTCATCTTGTTCTCTTTTAAGAAGATTTGCTTTATCTTCTAAGTGAGTACATTCTTGTTTTAGGATAATAGTACTTTTACCATTATAGATAGATCCTCCTGTAAGAGAACCTCCTACATTTACTACATCTCCTTCTAGAGTAACTATTTTATACTTAGCTTTAATCATATGAGATAATCTTGTAGCTGCATCCATATTAGTTACTACTGCGACTATTCCTAATTGATTTTTAATAATAGAATCATATTCTCTATTATAAGTAACTAGGTCTGACATTACTCCTAAGAAGTCTGTTGAACTTTTTAATATATTTAAGTTTTCACTATCAATATATCTTTCTTTAATTACATTCATTGGAAAGAATGTAGCTCTTCCTAAATGAGAATCTTTTAAGTAATTAATAGCACGTTTTGCAGCATCTTCATCTTTAGTTATAATAAAGTTTTTATTAGAAGATATCGCAGTATTTAATGCTTTTACGTATTCATCTTCTACTGATAATACATTACCTATAGTATTATGAATACCAGTTAAAGCATTATTATTTAATACTTTTCTTACACTATTTGGTAAGTCTCCATTTTGTTCTATTTCTAATTTTAAATTATCTATTTTATGACGAGTCGCAATATATTCTTGATTATGATTAGAATAATCATTAGTTAACATATTCTTTTTTAATTTAGCATTTTGTAGTTCTCGCTCTACATCTACTGATAATGTATCTTTTTTAGTAGATTCATTTATTATTTCTTTTAATTCTTCTTCTACTATTTTAATAGTACCATTTAGTTTTTCTTTTTCTTCTAAAAGAGATCTTATTTCTTCTTTTATTTCGTTTTCTTCTTTAGTAGTTTTACTTCTTTCTTTTAATAAGTTCTTTTCTCCATCAAGTTTAGCTTGTTCTTCTGTAACTACTAATAACTTTTTATTTAAATCTCTTAATTCATTTTCTAATTTAATTAATTTATTATTATCTTTTTCTGACTTAGCGTCATTTTTACTATTTTCATTATAAATAGTTTGTATATCACTATCTAGTTTTTCTTTTCTAGTTTTAGAGTTTTCTAATTCTCTATTTAAATTTTCTATATCATAAGCAAGTAAAGCTACTTCGTATTTATCTAGTCCTTCTTTATTTTCTAAGTATTCTTTTGCTTTAATACTTTGTTCTTTTAAAGGACCTACTTGTAATTCTAACTCATTAATAATATCATTAGCTCTATCTAAGTTATTATGAGTTCTATCTAGTTTTCTAAGGGCTTCTTCTTTTCTTTTTTTGTACTTTAAGATACCTGATGCTTCTTCAAAAATAACACGTCTGTCATATGCAGAGTTTGATAATATTTTTTCTACTTCACCTTGAGAAATAATATTAAATGATTCTTTACCCATACCAGTATCTAATAATAGATTAGTAATATCTTTTAGTCTGCATTTTTCACCATTTAGGTAATATTCATTTTCTCCACTACGATATACTCTTCTTTTAATAGATATTTCTGAATAAGGAATATTTAGATAATTATCTGTATTATCAAATAATAATTCAACGGATGCGACATTCAATGGAGATCTTGATTTAGATCCTGAGAATATTACATCTGACATTGATCCTTCACCACGAAGTGATTTAACTGATTGTTCTCCTAAAACCCAACGAACAGCATCTACTACATTACTTTTACCTGAACCATTAGGTCCTACAATACAGGTAGTTTTATTATCTAATTTTATTTCTAATTTGTCTGCAAATGATTTAAAACCACTTGTCACTATTCCTTTTAAGTACATATCTTTCACCCTAATAGATATTATACAATAAATACCTTTAAACTTCAAACATTATTCGCTAATTAGAGTATCTAAAGTTACTAAACTATATCCTTTAGATTTAATATAATCTATAGATAGAGATAATTCACTTTCAACATAGTTATTTATTTCTAATGATATTATCATAGAATTATTTAAATTCTTTTTTATAGAACTATATATATTATTTTTTAAATGTAGTGTTGGTTTTACTGTATGAAGTTTATTCTTACTACATAGATTTAGTAATTTTTCATTATTATACTTGGTAAAACAATACTTACATTTCTTCCCTGATAAGTTTTCTAAATAGTATAGAGATGTTTTAAAATATGAAGATGTATATTCATTATTATAACTTAATAATTCTAATTCATGATGTTTCATACTTCTAATCATATCTATATTATCTTCTAGATAAGTTCCATCTATGAAGAATGTAGATTTTATACTTTTATTATTTAAAATACTTAGAATATTACTTGGATTAGTATCTTTATTTACTATAAATACTAAAGCAATATTTTTATTTTCACTATTACCTTTAATAATATATTTATCATAATTATTATTAATAGATACTTTAGGGGTTACTTCTTTTAATACTGTGAGTGTTTCATTATAAGTACCATATTTTTTCATTTTATTATAACTTTTATTATAATCAATAGTTTTACCATTCTTACCAGAAATTATATTATCATCTATAATGATAGCATTTTTATATTTAATATTATATTTCTTTGTAGTATTTTTTATTTGTTTCATAATAGGATCTTTTTCTTTTAAAAAATTAATCATCATATTAGTATAATAAAAACTAAATACTAATAAGATAATAATACTTAATTTATATATAATACTTTTCATAAATTCACCTATTAATGTATATGAAAAAAAGAATTCAATAATGAATTCTTTTTATTATTCTTCTACTTTTCTATTTCTTACTATATAGTAAGTAGTTCCACCAAAAATGATTAAACCTAAAATATATAAATTACTTGATGTTCCTGTATCTGGAGTAGATACTGTTTCAGTTGATGTATTTGTAGTATTAGTATTACTACTATTACTACTATTATTAGTTGTAGAACCACCACGTTCATAATCTGTAGTATTGTTTTTCTTTATTGTTTTTATTCCTGTAGATAAAGGTTTATTTACATTTTTAGTTTTACTTTTATTAGATACTTTAATTAATAAATGTATTATTAAAATTATTATTAATATTACAATTATCCATCTAATTATTTTTCTTATTAATTCAACCATGATATTTCCCCTCCTAAGATTATTTTTCTTCTTCTTTCTTAGCTTTCTTTTCTTCTTTTTTCTTTGGTGCAGGTAGTGCATCTTTTCTTGAAAAGTTTTGTCTACCTCTTTTATCTGTTCCTAGAGCTTTAACTATTATTTCATCTCCTACTGAAACAACATCTCCTGCTTTTTCAACACGCTCATGTGCAAGTTGTGATACATGTACCATTCCTTCACATCCTGGCCATAATTCTACGAAACATCCGAAGTCTTCTACTTTTACTACTTTACCTTCATAAATTTTTCCAACTTCTACTTCTCTTACTATTTCTTCAATCATAGCTCTTGTTTTATCAATAATTGCTTGATCTGAATGATAAATTATTACTCTACCATCATCTTCAAGTTCTACTTTAACTGCATTGATATTTGTAACTTCTGTTACATTTGATGCTTCACAAATGATCTTAGTAATCATTTCTCCACCTTTTCCAATTACATCTTTAATCTTTAATGGATTAATATTAAATGTAACCATCTTTGGAGCATATTTAGAAACTTCTTTACGAGGTTCTTTAATTTGTTTAGCTATTACTTTTAAGATTTCCATACGAGCTTTTTTAGCTTGAGCTAGAGCTTCTTTTAAGATCTCTTCTGTAATACCACTTATTTTGATATCCATTTGTAATGCAGTGATACCATATTCAGTACCAGCTACTTTAAAGTCCATATCACCTAAGTGATCTTCCATACCTTGAATATCTGTTAGGATTGTATATTTATCTTCATGAGTTATAAGACCCATAGCGATACCAGCAACTGGAGCTTTAATTGGAACACCTGCTGCCATTAGGGACATACATCCAGCACAAATACTTGCTTGTGATGAAGAACCATTTGATTCAAGAATTTCTGATACAACACGAATTGTATATGGGAATTCTTCTTCTGATGGAATAACTTGAGCTAAAGCTTTTTCTCCTAAAGCTCCGTGACCAATTTCACGTCTTCCTGGAGCACCATATCTTCCTGTTTCTCCCACTGAGAATTGTGGGAAGTTATAATGTAACATAAATCTCTTTTGATCTTCCATTGA
>CACZQV010000017.1 GCA_902783435.1 uncultured Erysipelotrichaceae bacterium
AATAGAATTCACTCGTGGAATTCAAGAAGGCTCTGCAATTGATTCAAACGCTAGAGTTGAAGCATGGGATATGCCTGGGTATAGTGACAAGGTTGTCATGGCTAGTGGATCATTTACTCAAGGTTCTTCAATAGAATTATCTTGTGATGGACCAATTAGGGAACCATACATAGCTTATATGCAAGGATCTCTAACTTATCCATATGGCAAGATTGGTCTTTCGAAGGCTGTCCAAAAACTTACGAAAGGAGGAATCTAGACTATGTACAGTACTTATACAACAACAACAACTACAACTAATCCAGCAGATATTGTTGGTGCATTCTTAGCTGGTTTCTTAGTATTTATACTTATTGCTGTAGCTATAGCTGTAGTATGTTTAATTGCTAAATACAAATTATTCAAGAAAATGGGTATTGATGGATGGAAAGCTCTTATCCCAATGGTAAGTGATTACCTACAAATGGAAAAGACTGGTGTTGATCAAAGATGGTTATTAATAGTAACTTTCGGATCAATCGTAATGATCGTTCCAATTTTAGGATATTTAGCATTTATGGTTGCTATGATTTACTATGCAATCTTAGTAAATGTAAGTTTAGCTAAATCATTTGGTAAAGATACTGGTTTTGCAGTTGGATTAATTTTATTAAACCCAATCTTCGTTTGTATCTTAGCATTCTCTGATGCTAAATATGAAGGTGCTAAACCAATGAACGATATTATTTTCAAAAATAATAAATAATATTTGTATTAATTAATATTAATTAATAATTAAAAAGATTAGAATATTCTAATCTTTTTTTCATATATTTATAGTGAATGGAGGCCATTATGATAAATAAACAGAAACTATGGTTTTTAACACTATTTAGTTTAATACTAATATTAGGAGTATATTATGTAACATTACCCAATGATTTATTAGAAAAAGCAAAATTAGTAAATGTCAAAGAATCTAAACCAGTAGTAGAAGAAGTAAAAGAAGAAAATTCATTAACTGCATTAAGAGTAAATCTTCAAGAAGAACGACAAGAAAAAATAGAAGTTCTACAAGAAAAAATAACTTCTAATAAAATAAATAAAGAAGAAAAAAATAACTTATATGAAGAATTAAAATATTTAAATGAAATACAAGGTAAAGAAGAAAACTTAGAAAAGAAAATAAAAAAAGAATATAAATTAGATTGTTTTGTAAAACAAGAAAATCAAAATATCACAGTAGTATGTATTTCTAATAATCATGATACTACTATCGCAAATAATATAATGCGTCTAATTCAAAAAGAATATGAAGATAAAAAAAGTATTACTGTAAAATTTCAAAAGAAGTAAATAACCCACAACTAAATATGAATTATTCATAGAATATTTTAGGTGATTAATATGAATAATATTTTAACTAATAGAGAAAAAGAAATATTTAATTTACTTATTACTAATAAAACTACAAAAGAAATATCTAATAAACTAAATATAAGTGAAAAAACTGTTAGAAATCATATATCTAATGTAATGCAAAAACTTGGAGTAGTAAGTAGATCATCCGCAGTAATAGAATTAATAAAATTAAATGAATTATCTATATAACGTACTAAATTAGTACGTTTTTAAATATATTTAAATAGGTGATAATATGTTAAGACAAAAAGCTTTAAGAAAGATATTTATAACTACATTAACTATGTTTATAATATTAACTATTTATACTATCCCAACTACTCAAAATATAAAAGTATTAAGAACTAATTTAGAAATAAAAGATATAACTAATCTAGGTACTGATAATATATATTTAGTAAATAATAATAATTTATTAGTAAAAACTCCTATATTTATAGATAGTAAAGATAAAATCAAAAATATTATTAATTATCTAACTATAGATAATAATAAAATACCAGTATCATTAAATGGATATATACCTAAAGATACTAAATTATTAGATTATTATTTAGATGAAAAATATTTAACTTTAAATTTTTCTAAAGAACTAAATAACAGTAAAAATAAAGATTTAATGATATCTGGAATTACTTATTCTTTATTAGAGTTATCTAATATAGAAAAAATATCTATTCTTATAGATAATAAACCAGTATATATTAATTTAGATAAATCTATAGGTATTAATAATGAATACTTATATACTAATAGAAATAAGCTAACTAAAGTAACAATATATTATTTAGATAATGATAATTACTATGTACCAGTAACTAAATATTTAAATAATGATAAAGAAAAAATAGAAATAATAATAGATGAATTAAAAAGTACTAATAAGAATTTAATTAGTTATTTAAATGAAAAAACTAAACTAATAGATTATAAGGAAGAAAGTAATGTTTTGTTTTTAAACTTCAATGAATACTTAGAAGATCCTAATAAAGAAGTAACAGAAAAAGTCCTTAATGAAATAGCTTATTCAGTGTTTGATAGTTATAATGTTAATATGATTATGTTTGAAGTTAATAGTAAAAAAATAAAATATATTAATAGATAGAATATAGGCGATTGATAATAATATAAAAAAAACAATAAAAAGTACTTGAATTTCAAGTGCTTTTATTGTATAATTCTAGTTGTCAGTTGATAAGTCTGCGTAGCTCAGCTGGATAGAGCAATCGCCTTCTAAGCGATCGGTCAGGCGTTCGAGTCGCCTCGCGGACACCATGATAAAAATAAGAACCTTAGGGTTCTTTTTTATTTACAATTCCTTTGTCAATCATGAGATAGAATATTTAGAAAAACCATTTTTTATGATATCTTATAATAGAGAGGGTATTTGTATATGGATGATAATTATTTAAAATTAGCTAGCTATGTACTAGAAAATGAACAATCATTAAAAAAATTAAATATAGAAGAATTGGAAGAAATAGAAGAAGCTCTCATGAGAGGAAAAGATTATTATGACAATAAGGGAGATTGATGATTATTTAGAAAAACAATATTTTCCAACACATAAAAAAATTGGTAGAAAAGAGTATTCTCCCAGTATTTTAACTTCTCAGTTAGGAACAATTGAAAAGTATATTCCAGATAATCCATATAAAAGAGAAACCTTTTACGCTTTATGTGCGGAAAGAAAAGAAATGATTCCCAAAATGTTAGAGAGTGGTTATATTACCATAGAAGATATTTTAGAATCCATTGAAGAGAGTCAAAGTTGTGAATTTTTATGTTCATTGCCAGACGATTATTGTGAAGATAATCAAAGATTAATCGATGGGATCATTTCTAATAAAGAAAAGATTATGTATGATTTGTTACCAAAATCATTAAGAAATAATCCTCAAATTCAAGAAAGCTTTCATAGACAAAAAAGTATTGATAATTCAGATTTACTAGATAATAATGGAAGAGATATGAGGTGGTATGATCAAGAAGGAAACTTAGTAGAGTATTTCACTTTACAAGGAGATGTTAAAATTACATCGAAAGAGGATTATCTGTTTATAGTAGATAAATATACAAAATCTGATATGTCAGTTCCTTTCTTTTGTAATACCTTTGGAATTAGTAGTATAGATGGATTTAATAAACTCTTAAATCGAGTAATCAAAGAAGAAACATCTATGAGAGATGCTATAGAAGAAGCAGGTTTGAAAACACAAAATGAATATATACGAAAGATTATAAGAATTGCGGAAGAAATAGATAGTGGAAAACTTGATTTTGATACGTATATGAGAGAGAAATGTAATTATTATCAAAGATTTTCTCTACTATTTCAAAATACAAAAAACAAAGAAAACTTAATGAATCAAGTCTTAGAATATATTCAAGCAAATCAAGAAGAATTACCAAATATGCTTTTCTCATTAATGGAAACAACTCCTACTGAATTGTATAGGACCATTGTTTTGTATTCCTCTTGTGCAGGAATTGATATAGATGATATACGTGCTACCATAAGAAAAATTACGACCAATTATAGGAAAGGATATGCTAGGAAAGATATCAATGGAATTAGTGGATCTATCCAAGGAAGAGAGTATAAGTTAGATGATGATGTAATTGATCAAGCATTAGAATATGTTAGGTGTAAAGATATATACCTATGCAACTATACCATGCAAATAGCGGCAAAGAAAATGGCTTTAGGTGAAATAGATTATTCACAAGAAGTAGAAGCAAGAAAACAAGAAATAATAGAAAACATTAAAGAATTATCTGAAAAACTCATTAAAGTATCCACAATTTCAGAATATATGGAAATCATGGAAGAAGAGAGTCATAAAAAGAAAGGAGGATCAATATGAAAAAAGAAGTAAAAGAGGAAGAATTTTTAGAAGAATATGTAGGAGATCATTATAAAAAAATAAAGAAAGGATATTTTTCATTACCAGCATTTTTATTTACTCATTTTTATGCTAGATATCAAAGATTTTATTCATTAGATTTCTTATATTTAATTATATTTTTAGGATTATTTGGTTGGTTTGTTGTTACATCAGATATTCTTGCGATTGCGATATTAGTGATTGTTAAATTGATGATTGGTATTATTTATAATTCATTATATTTATCTCATGCAAAAGAAAAAGTTTCTAGAATTTTAGAAAAGAAAAAGGATTGGTCTACTAGAAAAATATTAGAGTATTGTAGAAATATGAGTCATTTAAAAATAGGACCATTATTATTAAATATTGTACTAGATATTATTTTAGTAATTGCCTATCTATATTTTATTTTGATTATTACATAAAAATAACAGGATTACTGTTATTTTTTCTTTATTCAAATCTCAACCGCACCATTTTATTTATATTTTAATTCTATATCATATGCACATTTATAGTCAAATATTTTCCT
>CACZQV010000018.1 GCA_902783435.1 uncultured Erysipelotrichaceae bacterium
AGTTCCACTAGTTGGTTTCGGAACATTCGGTGTTTCAAAAAGAGCTGCTAGAGAAGGACGTAATCCAAGAACTGGTGAAACAGTTAAAATTGCTGCTAGAAAAGCTGTTACTTTCAAAGCAGGTAGTGCTTTAAAAGACGCTGTAAACTAATTTTATAGTAGTTAAAAAAAGAACCTAATTTAGGTTCTTTTCTTTTTTTTGTGATACAATAGTATTAGGTAGGTGATTAGATGCTAGATAATGCTTTAAAGCTACTTAGAGAAATAACAAATCATTCATACAAAGCATATATAGTTGGTGGTTTTGTTAGGGATTATTTATTAAATATAGAATCTAATGATATAGATATTTGTACTAATGCTACCCCTAAACAAATAAAAGAAATTTTTGAAGATAGTTGTTTACCTAATGAGGATTATGGTTCAGTTATTGTTGAAAGATATGGTATTAGATTTGAAATAACTACGTTTAGACGCGAAATAGAGTATAATGATAATAGACGTCCTATAGAAATTAAATATATAGATGATTTATACGAAGATTTATTAAGACGTGATTTTGTTATAAATACATTATGTATTAATTCTGATGGAAAAATATTGGATTATTTAGGAGGAAGAGAAGATTTAAATAATCATATTATTAGAACTATTGGTTCTGCGAGTAGTAAGTTTTCTGAAGATCCTTTAAGAATACTTAGAGCTATTAGATTTTCTACTATACTTGATTTTAATTTAGATGAAGAGTGTAGAAATGCTATTATAGAGACTAAATATTTATTAAGTAATTTATCTTATAATAGAAAAAAAGAAGAATTAGATAAGATTTTTACTAGTCCTAATTATAAAAATGGTATAAAATTATTATTAGAATTAGGACTTGATAAGGAATTAGAAATATCTAATTTAAGTAGAGTATTGGAAAGTGATACTACTAGTTCTATAGGTATATGGAGTATTCTTAATGTAGGAGATAAATATCCTTTTAATAAGAATGAGTTAGATCTTATTAATAATATTAATGAGGTATTAAAGTTAAATTCTTTTGATAATATGGTATTATATAAATATGGTCTTTATGTATGTAGTGTAGCTTGTGAGATTAAGAATATGGATATTAAAAAGATTACAGAATCTTATAATAGTTTAGTTATTCATAGTAGAGATGATATAGATATAGATTCTGATACTATTATGATGATTTTAGGAAAAGCTCCTGGAAAATATTTAAAAGATATATATGAGGATTTAGAGATTAATATTTTAAATGGAAATCTTCTTAATGAAAGGAAAGTTATAAGTAATTATATTATTAATAAATACTAGAATAGAGGTGTTTTATGAAAAAATTTATCTATTATTTATTTATTATAGTAGTTTTATTTACTCCTATATTTGTATTTGGTGAGGAATATAAAACTAGTCAATTAATTCCTGTGGATACTAACGCAACTGTATCTACTGAGAAGTTTACTTATCAAGATTTTTCTTATAGGTCTAGTCTTGATGGTAGTGGTAATACTATAATTAGTTTTAATTCTATTATTAATAATACTATTAGTAAAACTCCTGTTAGTGTTAATATATTATTATTTGATAATGATCAAAAGAATATAGGTATTGTTACTTATTGTAGTAATAAAGATTATGGTAGTAATTATGAAGGGTTTAAATTAAATGGTAATCAGGCTGCTCCTTTTTCTATTAAAATTAGTAATAATAAATATTTTGTTAAAGGAAAAGGACCAGGAGATGTTAAATATATATCAATACTTGATGAAAATAAGTATTGTAAGATAGGTGGATATAATAATTATGAAGGTTTAACAGTAGATGAAATTACTAATGGTATATCTACTGATAGTAAAAGTGAACTTAAGTTAAGTAAGTATTTAGAAGAATTTAAAGAATCTGGTGCTATGGGAATTATTCTTCCTATTGCTATAGCTTTAATAATATTTATTGTTTATGGTACAATTATTAATTCTTTATATAAGAAAATATATTCTAAGAGTAGTTTTTTAGCTTATATACCTGTAGGTAATATATTTGTTACATTTCAAGTATCTTTTGGTAAGATAGTAGCTTTTATTGGAACTCTTTTATTTGTTGTTTCTATAGGGCTATTCTTTATGGGAATTAAATTTATACTTTATATAACTAGTGTTTTAGTTTTAATAGCTTTCTTAATAGTTTTAATAAAATTATTTACTAAAAAGTATGATTTGTTATTATTAGAACCTAGTATACAAACTAATGTATCTTTAGAAAATAATAATATAGAAGTTAATAATACTTCTATTGTTGATGATTCACAAAAGGCTTTAGATTTAAGTTATGATAATGTTGATGATAAAGATATTAATGATACTGATAATCTTAATATTTCATCTGGAGAATCTTCTAGTAATGAGGAATTATCAGATGATATTGATAATAAAGATGATGATTTTTATGAGGAAAAGGATGAATCTGATCTAACTAATTTCTTTAGATAGATTCTCTTTTTTTTTAATATGTGTTATCATAATATAATTAATGGAGATGATTATATGAAAAGTTCAAAGTTAATAGATATTTTTAAGGATGGTAATATAGTTATACCTATTTATATTCTTAAAAATTATAAGAGTTTAAATATAACTAGCGATGAGTTTATATTTATGATGTATTTATATAATCTTGGTAATAAGTTTTTATTTGACCCTAGTAAGTTTTCTAATGAGTTGAATATAGATATAAAAGATGTGATGAATTATATTAGTGTATTGACTGATAAAAAGCTTATAAAGGTAGAAGTTTTAAAAAATGATAAGGGTGTAATGGAAGAGGTTGTTATAATAGATGATTTTTATCAGAAATTAGCTTATTTTACTATTGATAAGGTTAATAATGATGATAATTCTGATTCTAATATATTTGAGATAATAGAAAAGGAATTTGGAAGGACTTTAAGTTCTATGGAAGTAGAAATTATTAAAGCTTGGTTAAATAGTAATATAAGTGAAGATTTAATAAAAGAAGCTTTAAAGGAAGCTGTATTTAATGGTGTATCTAATTTAAGATATATAGATAAGATTTTATATGAATGGGGAAAAGATGGTATTAATACTGTGGAAGATGTAGAAAAACGTAGAAAGAATAGAAATAAGGATAAGAATAAGAAAAGTGATGATACTGATATTAGCGATATAGTAGATTGGAATTGGTTTGATGAAGAAGAATAGGATAGAAGAATATCTTGATTATTTATTTCCTAATCCTAAGTGTGAATTAAATTATAATACTGATTATGAGTTATTAATAGCTATAGTATTAAGTGCTCAATCTACTGATAAAAGGGTTAATACTGTTACTCCTATAATATTTAATAGATATAAGTCTTTAAATGAGTTAAAAGAAGCAAATTTAAGGGATTTAGAGTATATTATTAGACCAGTAGGATCATTTAGAAAAAAATCTTCTTATATTAAGGATATAGCTACTATATTAGTAGATGAATATGATGGTGTAGTTCCTACTGATAGAGAATTATTAATAAAACTACCTGGAGTAGGTAGAAAAACTAGTAATGTATTTTTAAGTGAGTTTTATAATTATCCAGCAATAGCAGTAGATACTCATGTAGAGAGAGTTTCTAAGAGATTAAAACTTGCTTATAAGAATGATGATGTATTAAAGATAGAGAAGAAGTTAGAAAAAGTTTTTCCTAAAGATACATGGGCAAAAAGACATTTACAATTAGTTTTATTTGGAAGATATTATTGTAAAGCAATTAAACCAGAGTGTAGTAATTGTAAATTAAAAGATATTTGTATATATAAAAAAAGATAAGTTTTTACTTATCTTTTTTATTTACATTTCTTTTCATTTGGATCGTATGTCTTACTTGTATCTGTACATACACAATTACCACTTGAATCTGCTGGAGCTTCAGATGGACATGTAGGAGGTTTAGGCTCCTCTTTTTTCTTTAATTCAGCAACTGCTGCGTTACTTTGAATATCATTATATGATTTGTATGTAGCAATTACTTTATATGTACCATATACATTATCTGGTGTAAATGAATAACTTGTGTGATCTGTCCATGTTACTAAGACATCATCTTTATAAATGTTATATCCAAATTTACCATGTTGTTCATTTCCTAATTCACCAGGAGATACAGCTCCCCATGACATTGATACTTTTCCACCACCATCTTCTACTACTCTTAGGTTAGCAGGTGCAGGTAATTTGTAGTTAGTAAAGTCATATTCAGTTGGTTCAGTACCTTTCTTGAAGTATTCTGATACTGCAGGTCCACCAGGTACTGCAAGTTTAGGAGGATTAGATCCTTGAGCTATTGCTACTTTAGAAACACTATTTGGTTGAACAAATGGAGCTCTATCTGCTTCCATAGCTCCAGAATTAACTAAAGCAATGTATAATCTATCTTTTTGAATTGTTGCAGGTACGTTATGTAATACATAACCTTGAGCGATTGATTCCATTGTGAAATCGTCGTATCCATACCACATAGACATAGTAGTTTTAGTTGAGTATCCTACAACCCATGAATCACGGATTGCATCCCATGGCATGTTATATTTATTCATTGTTACATCATCGAAGTTTGTAGTACCTGTTTTACAAGCTACATTATATGGTGTACCACCAGTTAATTGAACGTCTTGTAGAACACTTGAAATCATAAATGCAGTTGCATCAGACATAACTTGTTTTTTATCTGCTTTATGTTCTATTGTTTCACCAGTTTGTCTATATACAAATTTTTGTACTGAGTATGGTTCATTGTAATAACCACCATTTGAGAATGCTGCATATGCACCAGCCATCTCTAATGGAGAAACACCAGTAAATGCTCCAATTGAATGAGCTTCGTGAAGTCCAATTGTTTCTTGCACATCATTTTTATCTTCTTTGTTAACACAATTCTTATTAACTTTATCGTATTTGTAACCAGTGTTACATATTTCAGGAGTAAGTCCTAAATTAGTAACGAATTCTTTTATTTGATTATTATCAACTTTTTGGAAGGCTTTAAGTGCTGGGATATTACGTGATGTAGATAATGCTCTTCTTAAAGTTATTTGTCCGAAGTATCCACCATCCCAGTTCTTTATAGAACGACCATTTGAATAGCTATATGGAGCATCATCAAATTGTTCATATGTTGACCAGTTGTTGTATTCAATACCAGGTCCATAGTCAAATAATGGTTTAGCACTTGATCCTGGTTGACGTTTAATTTGTGTAGCATAATTATATTGTCTTGCTTGTCCATTGTTTCTTGAATTGATATTACGTCCATTACCAATAGCTAAGATAGCACCTGTATCTGATTCTAGAACAGCTACACCAGTTTGAACTCTATCATCTATCCAGTTATAATTTTCACCAGCTAATACTGAATTAACTCCATTTTGTCTTCCTGGATCTAATGTTGTATATACAAGAAGTGGAGTAGTATATGGACTAACACCATATTTATCTTCTAATTCTTCAGCAACTGTATCAATGAATCCTTGATATGGATTTTCATTCATCATTGCATTTTCTGATACTAGTGATTCTACTGGAATTGAATTTGCCCATTCTTCTTCTTCTCTAGTAATATATCCATGTTTTCTCATTAAATATAAAACAGTTTTACGTCTTGCAGTTGCATTCTTTGGATTAACTGTAGGTCTATAGTAGTTAGGTGATTTAAACATACCAGCTAATATAGCAGCTTCACTTAAATTAAGTTCACTAACATGTTTTCCAAAGTATGTATTAGATGCTTCTTCAACACCGTAGATATTTCCACCTAAGAAGTGGTTATTAACATAAAACTCTATAATTTGTTCTTTTGAATAATCTTTTTCTAATTTAAATACTGTTAAGTATATATCTTCAAATTTACGAATAATTCCCTTCATACCAGAAGAAGCTTTTCCTAATGGATCTGTAAAACTATTCTTAGTAACTTGCATTGATAATGTAGAAGCACCACCTGCTTCAGAACCTTTAGTAAGTTGTCCAAATGTTGCTTTAATAAAACGAGGAGCATCTAATCCATTATGTTGGAAGAATCTTGAATCCTCTGTAGCAATTATTGCATCAACTAATACTTCAGGTAATTCATCATATGTTACTTTTTCACGTTTTTCAGAACCTAGTTTAGCAATTTCATTACCATTTCTATCATAGATTCTAGATATTTCTGCTGTATTTAATTTTTTCTTATTATATTTAGGATCAGCTTTACCTTTAATATATACTACAAATAAACTAAATCCTACCATACAGGCAATACCAATAAGTAGGAAGAATATTAAGAATATATTAATTACTTTTCTTCTTTTCTTTCCTTTTCTAGATACAATTAACCATACACACCAACAGAAAAATAATAATAATCCAACAGCTGCAGTTAATAGTATACCCATTGCCATATATGATATTAATAATATTGCAACAGCACCTAGTAATATAGCTATTTTAGTATTAAGCTTTAATTTTTTTTGTTGTTCAGGTTTCCTTTTCTTTATATTTTCACTTGATCTTCTTTTTAATTCTTTTTTTGACATTTATATACCTCCAAATACTTTATCAATTACTTTTAAGTAATCTATTCTTGGTCTAAATCCATCTTTTATTAAATATCCTTTTTCTTTAAAATAGTTTATTGGAATAGATTTTCTTTCTTCGTTATCTATGAAATCTAAAAAATCTTTTGCAAACATTAAGTATGTTTCATTTAATGTAGTAAATCTTACTATTAAGAATGCTATACCATTATGTTTAATAATTCTTTTTAGATGTTCTATTTGGTGTGGGTGAATATTATCTAAAGAAAATGAAGTTTTACTTTTAGTTTCTTTAGCTTCAAAGTCAATATATCTACCTTTATAAATACCATTATAATCAGTGGTTGATGGTACTGTGAAATAAGCTTCTTTGATGGTTGCTTTATCACGAGATGGGTAATCAACTTTTACTATTTTTATAGGTGTAGGTTTTTTATATATGATTGCGATATCTTCATCTCTATAGTATTCATTAGAATCATTTAATTCACTTTCTAATGTCATACCTCTATTTTTATGAGAGAGACTTTTTTTTATATCTGTATCATTAATAACCTTTTTAATACCATTAGGATAGTTCATCTCATCACCTATCTTTAATTATACTATAAAGTTTATATTTTTACCATAGGTTTTAAATGTATTTTTATATCTTTTTTTGTCGTATTTATGATTTTTGAAAAAAACTGTATTATTATTGTTTTGGTGATAAAATGAATTATTTAGAAATTAGTATAATTTTAAATAAAATGATAAATAAAACAAAGAAAGTTAATAATTTGTTAATAATTGATAGGTTAAAGAAAGGGTTAATAATTGACAAAAAGACTAAGTAATGACATAATACTACTATAAGGGATTGGTGATAAATATGTATCAAAATAAAATAAAACTTATGCCTCAAGATATTTTAGAAAAAAATTTTAAAATTGATACTCGAGGATATCGTTTAAAAGAAGTAGATCAATTCTTAGATGATATTATTAGTGATTATGAACAATTTCTTGATATTATTAATAATTTAGAAAAAGAAAAGGCTGACTTACTTGGAGAAATTATGAATTTAAAACAAGAGTTACGTAATTCTAAATTAAATATGGAAGTTGCAGCTAATAATAGAAATAGTAGTGGAGAAGTTACTAATGTAGATATTATTCGTAGACTTTCTCAACTAGAAAAGATGGTTTATGATTTAAAAAGTAATGATAATAACAATTAATATATAGACAAACGCTGGGGTTCATGAGACCCTTGAGGAAAGTCCATGCTCACACAGTCTGTGATGATTGTAGTGTTCGTGCCTAGGGAATAAATAACCTAGGGTAGTTTAACTAACGACGGGAGATGTCCTAAGTTTTCGGATATGGAATATCCCATAAAGTGCCGCAGTGACGAATTCTTTCGAAAGAAAGAAGTGAAACGTGGTAAACTCCGCGAGTGAGAAACCCAAAATTGGTAGGGGAGTCCTGATGAAAGAATCGAATGGAGTCAGGGACCGAAAGGTAGATAAATGTTTGTCGCCCGTAAGGGTACAGAACATGGCTTATTTATATTATTTTGTTATTGTAATAGAGGTGTTATTATGAAAGAATTAGGAGAATATTTAAAGCAAACAAGAATTGGCAATGGCGTTAGTATAACTGAAGCTTGCGAAGATCTTGATTTTTCAACATCTCAACTTGAAAATATAGAGAGTGGTAATGTAAAAGCGTTTAAAGATGTTTATGAATTAAGAGATGATATTAAATTATATGCTAAGTACTTAGGTCTTGATGCTGATAAGGTATTAGATGAATTTAATAATTTTTTATTTCAACATACTTCAAAAATATCTATCGACGATATATTAGCTGCTCAAAAGAAAAAAGAGGAGTTGGAGAAAAAAATTAGATCTCCATATACTAAGGAATATAAAGAAAAAATTAATATTTGGCCATTTGTATTTATAGTAGTAGGAATATTATTATTAATAGGCATTATTTATTTAATACTTAGTAATATAGATACTACTCCTAAAAGAACTGATGAATTAAGAAAAGGAGAAACTTATTATGAACTTACCTAATAAAATTACAGTAATGAGATTAATACTTACTGTAGTGATTATATTATTACTATGTATACCTTTTACATTCTTTGGATTTAATTTTCCTAAGTATGATATTAATGGAATAGTTGTTGAATTAAATGTACTTATAGCTGGTGTTATATTTATAATTGCTAGTTTAACAGATTTTTTAGATGGACATTTAGCAAGAAAGTATAATATGGTTACTGATACTGGTAAGATGTTAGATGCTATTGCTGATAAAGTATTAGTAAATCCAATATTAATATTACTTGCTTGTAATGGATTCATTCCAGTAATTGTACCTGTTGTTTATGTTACTAGAGATATAGTAGTAGATGCTATTAAGATGCAAGCTGCAAGTAAAGGTAAAGTAGTGGCAGCAATTAAATCTGGTAAATGGAAAACAGCTACTATGATGATAGGATTAACACTTGTATTTTTCTATAATATGCCATTTGAGTTTATTAATATTAGAGTAGATTTATTCTTATTGTATTTTGCATGTATTATGTCAGTAGTAAGTGCAGTACAATATTATAAATTAAATAAAAAATTATTATTTTCAAAAGATGAATTAATTTAATTAAAATAAATAATAATATGAATTTATAAAATTCCCTTAGGGAATTTTTATTTTTGATATAAAAAGTAATATGTAAATTAATAAAACAATTGTTCGAAAAAGTATTGACTTTTGTTTTAGAAGTAGTATACAATGGTATTGTAAGTTATTTACGAGGAGGATAAATATGGCTGTAAGTAAGGATAATTCTAAAGATAAAGATAAAGCTTTAGAACAAGTATTAAATGATATTGAAAAACAATTTGGTAAAGGTTCAATTATGAAACTTGGAGAAAACAAACATATGAAAGTTGATGTTGTATCTAGTGGTGTACTTTCTTTGGATATTGCATTAGGAGTTGGTGGTTATCCAAAAGGACGAATAATTGAAATATATGGACCAGAGTCTAGTGGTAAAACTACTTTTGCATTACAAGCAATTGCTGAACATCAAAAGTTAGGTGGAAGAGCTGCTTTTATTGATGCAGAACATGCTCTAGATCCAGTTTATGCAGAACGACTTGGAGTTAATATTGATGATTTATTACTTTCACAACCAGATACAGGAGAACAAGCATTAGAAATTTGTGATGCTTTAGTTAGAAGTGAAGCTATTAGTATTATTGTAATAGATTCAGTTGCTGCACTTGTTCCACAAGCTGAAATAGATGGTGAAATGGGAGATTCTCATGTTGGTCTTCAAGCTAGACTTATGTCTCAAGCGTTAAGAAAATTAAATGGTACTATTAGTAAGACTAATACTACAGTAATCTTTATTAATCAATTAAGAGAAAAAGTAGGAGTTATGTTTGGTAATCCTGAAACTACTACTGGTGGTAGAGCTCTTAAATTTTATTCAAGTGTTAGACTTGAAATTAGACGTAGTGAACAATTAAAGATGGGTGATGGAGTTGTAGGTAATAAGACTGCAGTTAAAGTTGTTAAAAATAAAGTTGCTCCTCCATTTAAATCTTGTAGTGTAGATATCATGTATGGTGAAGGTGTATCTAGAGAAGGTGAAGTAATAGATCTTGCTAGTGAAGCTGGTATTATTGAAAAGACTGGTGCATGGTATGCATATAATGGAGAAAAACTAGGACAAGGTAAAGAAAATGTTAAATTACTTTTAAAAGATAATCCAGAATTATGTCAAGAATTAGAAAAGAAAGTAAGAGACTTTTATGATATTTCAGTAGATAAAGATAAAAAAGGAGAATAACTCCTTTTTTTTATATTATAATTAAATAGAGGGATAATATGAAAAAACTTAAAGATTTAATTAATACTTCACTAGATATTAAAATTACTGGTATTACAGATGATTCTAGAGAAGTTGATAAGGGATATATTTTTGTAGCGACTCATGGATATAATGTAGATCACTATGATTATATAGAAGACGCTATTAATAGAGGATGTGTTTTTGTTGTATGTGATAAAGAATTAAAAATAGATTTTCCACACATTGTTGTTGATAAAATAAATGATTATTACAAAGAATTGTGTATAAAGTTTTATGATGTAGATTTATCAAAACATCATTTTATTGGAATAACTGGTACTGATGGTAAGACTACTACCGCAACTATCATTAATAGAATAATAGATAATAGTAGTTATATTGGTACTAATGGTCTTACTATTGATAATAAAAATTATAGTACTAATAACACAACTCCTTGTATATCTGAATTATATAGAGATTTAAGAAAAATTGAAGATAGTTGTAGTAATACAACTGTTATGGAAGTATCTAGTGAAGCATTACTTCATAATAGAGTAGATAATTTTAAATTTGATATAGTAGCTTTTACTAATATTACTGGTGATCATTTAAGTGTACATGGTAGTTTTGAAAATTATAAAGAATCTAAATTAAAATTATTAGATCTAGTATGTAAAGATGGATATGTTGTCGTAAATGGTGATGATATTAATTTATTTGATATAAAACATAATAATTTATATACTTTTGGTTTTAATAATACTAATGATTTTACAATTACAAATGTTAATTATATGTCAAAAAGTGTGTTAATAGACATTAAATACAAAGATAAAAAAATATGTATAGAAAGTCCTTTAAAAGGTAAATATAATGTCTATAATGTAGTCTTAGCTTATATTGTGGGATATTTATATGGAATAGATGAATCATTGCTACTTAGAAGAATTAAAGAACTTAGACCTATCAAAGGTAGATGTGAGTTTATAGATTTTGGTCAAGATTTTGATATAGTACTTGATTATGCTCATACTATTAATGGGATTAAAAGTATATTAGAAACATTTAGTGATTATGATAATATTATTACTGTTACTGGGTGTGCTGGTGGTAGAGATCATGATAAGAGAAGTATTATAGGTGATATGGTAATTAATAATAGTGATATTGCTATATTTACTATGGATGATCCTAGATATGAAGATGTTGATGATATTATTGATGAGATGGTAGGTACTAATAAAAATTATATTAGAATTAAAGATAGAGAAGAAGCAATTAATTATGCTTTATCTATTGCGACTAGTAATAGTGTAGTCTTAATACTTGGAAAAGGTAGAGATAATTATATGGCTATTGAGGATAAAAAAATTAAATATAATGATTATGATGTAATAGAAAAATACTTTAAAAATAGAACTTAGTTCTATTTTTCTTTACCTTGACAATGACTAAAATAAACACTAAAATAGAATTAGATTGGATTATTCTAATCTAGATGGAGGAGTTATATGAGTAATACAGTATTCTCCATTTTACTTGCAGTTATAGGCCTAATTGTAGGCTTCGTTGTGGCTTTTATTATCAATGGTCTTAGAGGTAATATGGCTTCTAAGAAAGCTGATTCAATGATTAATCAAGCTAAGAAAGAAATTGAAAAATTAAAAAGAGACGCAGCTATTGAGCAAAAAGAAGAAGCTCATAAAGCAAAGATGGATTTAGACAAAGAAATTCGTGAAAAGAAAGAAGAATTAAAAAGTACTGAGGATAGAATCTTACAACGTGAAGCAAGCATGGATAAACGTGATGAAATGTTTCAAAAACGTGAAAGTGCTATAGAAGAACGTGAAAACAAGTTATCTGAAAAACAAGAAGAAATCCAAAAAGAAAAAAGTAAAGTGGAGGAAATTAAGAAAGAACAACTTGATTTACTTGAAAAAATCTCAGGATTTAGTAAAGACAAAGCTCGTGATTTAGTTATGGCTAAAGTAAAAGAGACTATGTCAAAAGAAATAGCAGAATATATTAAAGAAGCTGAAAATGAAGCTAAGTTAAATGCAGATAAACAAGCTAGAGAGTATATAGTTACATCTATGCAAAGATATGCAGCAGATATTGCTTCAGAACAAACAGTTACTGTAGTAGATTTACCTAATGATGAAATGAAAGGTAGAATTATTGGTAGAGAAGGTAGAAATATTCGTACTATTGAATCTATCACAGGAGTAGATTTAATTATTGATGATACTCCAGAAGCAGTAGTTTTATCTAGTTTTGATCCATTAAGAAGAGAAATCGCAAGAGTTACTCTTGAAAGTTTAATTAAAGATGGAAGAATTCATCCAACTCGTATTGAAGAATTATATGATAAAGTTTGTAAAGATATGAAACAAGAAATTATTCAATATGGACAAGATACTACATTTGAATTAGGATTAACTAAGTTTGATCCAGAATTAATTGAAACTATTGGTAGATTACATTTTAGAACTAGTTATGGTCAAAATGTGTTGCAACATTCTAAAGAGGTAGCTGAACTTACTGGTATCTTAGCTGGTGAGTTAGGTGAAAATGTTAACTTAGCTAAACGTGCAGGTCTTTTACATGATATTGGTAAAGCAATAGATCATGAAGTAGAAGGAAGCCATGTTGATATCGGTGTAGATATAGCTAAGAAATATCATGAAAATGAAGTGGTAGTTAATGCTATTGCATCACATCATGGTGATTGTGCACCAACTAGTGTTATTGCTTCACTTGTTGCTATTGCAGATGCTATTTCTGCTAGTAGACCTGGTGCTAGAAACGATTCATTAGAAAACTATATTCAAAGACTTTCTCAATTAGAAGAGATTGGTAATGAAATAGAAGGTGTTGAAAAAACTTATGCAGTTCAAGCTGGTAGAGAATTAAGAGTTGTTGTTAAACCTGAAGATGTTGATGACTTAGAGGCTCATAAGATTGCTCGTGAAGTTAAAGAAAAGATTGAAGCTAATCTTAAATATCCAGGTACAATTAAAATTACTGTAATTCGTGAAACTAGAGCTACTGAAGAAGCTAAATAAAAAAAAGAGTTAAAAAAACTCTTTTTTTTGTAAATTTATATAAATAATTGAAAATTTCGTTAATAATATATTAGGATGTGAAGTAAATATTATCTGTACTGGGGTTCGGTTGAACTCTAGGAGGTGGTATTATGACAAAAAGAGAAATATCTCAATTTATCATAATTTTATTATTAGCCACTATAATAATACTACTAGTTAAATAATAATAAAAAGACTAGCTAAGCTAGTCCACCCAAACAGATATGTTGAAACACATCCTACAAATATTATATTATAATATTTATTTTTTTACTAGGGGGAATTTATGGATTTTATAAAAACAAATTTAATTTATTTTTGGAAGATAGGAAAGTTAGTTTATGAGAAAAGAAAAGTATATGATAATATTATAGAGCGTTCTTCAAAGTATTTTTCATATTATTTTGGTAATAGTACTTTATTTACTAGAGATAATATTAAGTTTATGGAATTATTTTATTTAAATTTTCCAATATATTACTCTAAGTTAAATAATATTACTTGGGATCAATATAAATTATTATTTACTATTGATAATAAAGAAGAAAGATTGTTTTATTTTTATTTATCATTATTCTTTAATAGTGATTTAGATGAAACTAAGGAATTTATTTATAATAATTATTTTATAAGAATATAAAAAAGAGAAAATTATTTTTCTCTTTTTATATCTAGTATTACTGGAAGAATAATTGGTTTTCTTCCAGTTAATGTATTTATATATGGATATAGTGCATCAGTTATATCACTTTTTAGAGTAGCAAATGTTGATTTTGGATTTTGTAGGGCAGTAGTAATAGTTTCTTCTGCCTTATTTTCTATTTTATGAATTAAATCTTCATTTTCATTTACTAAAATAAATCCACGTGTAGTTATATTAGGTTTAATTAATAATTCACGGCGTTTCATATCAACATTTATAATTACAACTAATATTCCATCTTTTGCCATTATTTGTCTATCTTTAATAACAGCTCCACCAATTTCTCCAATACGATTTCCATCTACATAGATATCTTGACCAGAGTAACTTTCACCACGAGTTATTACATGGTTTTTTAATGTTAGTGTGTCACCATTTTTTAAGATAAATGTATTTTCTTTAGGTATTCCACAGTTAATACCAATGTTTGCTTGTTTCTTTAACATTCTATAATCACCATGGAATGGCATTAAATATTTAGGTTTTATTAATCTAATCATTAATTTAATTTCTTCTTCATTAGCATGTCCTGATGTGTGTAAGTCTTGAAGAATATTATTTGTATATACTTTAACACCTTTTAAATATAGTTTATTAATTGTTTTAGATATACTTAAAGCATTACCTGGAATTGCACTTGATGAGAATATTACTACATCATCCGGTCTTAATTTAATTTGTTTATGTGTACCATTAGCAATTCTAGAAAGTGCCGCTAGTGGTTCTCCTTGAGATCCAGTACATAATATACATACTTCATTTGGTTTTAAGTTATTAGCTTCTTCTGGAGAAACAAGTAGTTCTTTATGATCAATATATCCTCCATTTAGAGAAATGTTTATATTGTTCTCCATACTTCTACCAAATATACATATTTTTCTATTATATTTAAAACATGTTTCAAAGATGTGTTTAACTCTATAAATATTTGATGCGAATGTAGCAATAATAATACGATTATTTTTCCATTTACCAAACATTTCATTTAAAGTTTCATCAACTACAGATTCACTTGAAGAGAATCCTTCATTTAAAGCATTTGTAGAATCACCTATAAGTACATCTACACCTTCTTCTCCTAGTTTAGCCATTTTATATAAATCTGCCATTGGTCCTATTGGAGTTAAGTCAAATTTATAATCTCCTGTAGTTACTATTCTTCCATCTGGAGTAGTTAAACTAATTCCATGGGAATCTGGTATAGAGTGAGTAATTCTAAAGAATTCTACTTCTATATCTTTAAACTTTAATTTAGTTTTATCATCATATCCATATAAATTGTCATATCTAATATTTCTGTCTTGTAATTTAACTGCGATTAATTCTTTAGCGTGATTTGGAGCATAAATTGCAGGTATATTAACACTTTGTAATAAGAATGGAACTCCACCTATATGATCTTCATGACCATGAGTTATTAATAGAGCTTGAATTTTATCTTCGTTTTCTTTTAAGAAAGTAAAATCAGGTAATACGTAATCTACACCCATAAGTTCACTTTCAGGAAAACTAACACCGGCATCAATAATCACAATAGCGTCGTTATGCATTACACAATACATATTTTTTCCGACTTCTCCTAAACCACCTAAAACAATAATCTTTGTTTC
>CACZQV010000019.1 GCA_902783435.1 uncultured Erysipelotrichaceae bacterium
CCTTAGGTCAAGTAGGATTTCCCTGATTTCTACAAATCCGTTACCAGAAATGTGGTTCCCCTTTAAAGAAATCAATATGGCGTTACCGCTTCATACGACTTGATTACCACTTAGTGTCCACTGCAATCCTATATTAAAATACACTCTAGGAGATTTCCTCTCCAACACTTTACTATTAGTTCTTTTTTGCAAAAATAATTTCAAAATGCAATTTTTATTATAAGTGGCCGCTTATAAATAAAATAGATCATTTATCCCAATATTTTCACTCAAGACAGGCTACGCTGCACATAGCTTTCGCCACAATACAGGTTCTATCCAATTTCGTAGTTAAATCATCAGTAGAAGTCCGTATAGATTTTACCACAATAATTGGTCTCCACGAATAATGGGTCGGGATTCGTATGCCATTACGAGTCGCCCAAGATTCTTCATCTCCAGCATCCACCCCAAACTGGGCGTAAGAAGCAGACACCAAAGGTTTCATCGATGTGCCCTTTAACGAATTTTTAAGCTCGTCTTCCTAATAAAGTAATTGACTAGAATAATGTGCCATCAATTACGTGTATAATTATAGCATATTTTCAGTAAAATGTCAAATTTTACACTATATTATATGCTTATAATATCGTTATTTTTCACGTATTTTTTAGTGTCATTATTACCTTCTATATCTTCATAATAATCTATGTGATACGGATTATTATATTTATCTTTTAATTCTTCAGAAAAATATGGTTTTATATAATATCCATTTTCTACTATATTACAAATATATTTAATATTAGGAGTTTTATCATATAATCCTTTTACTATATTTTTATTATATAAATACATTTCATATTCTATTGAATTATTATCTATATTTTCATAATATCTATCTAAGAAAACTATTATATCTCGTACTTTTTCTGCATCTATTTTTTCATTGTTTTGTAGTGCAGTAGTAGTTGATTCCATACGTTCTATTATTTCTTTTGGTTCACTTATATTTGTTTTATTTCTTAATTCTTCTTCTACTATTGTCATATCCTCTTTTGAATATGCTTCTAGTACTTTATCTTCACCTACTATTTCACATAGTATTTTTACCATTGTAATTTCATATGGATAAGATGTTGTTTCTTTAAAAGGATTTTTACTAAAGTATTCGTTTGCTAATATTTCTGTCATTCCTTCATTAAAGAATCTAGGTAATCTTTTTATATATCTATGGGAATATATACAATGTATCACTTCATGGAATATTGTTCCTTTTTCTGGTGTATCTTCTATAATTGTTATTTCATTATCTGTATTTATATATACTCCCATTACATCTTTGCCATAATCTGCATTTTTGTCATATATAATATCTAGTTTTTTTAAGTTATTATATGCATTTGTTTTATCTAAATATGGATTATCTTCTAATAAGTTTTTATAACTATAAATAAATTCTTTTTCTGATTCAGTTAAGTTTTCATTTTCAATAACAGCATCTAATACTATAGAATTATTATTTATTGTAATTTCTTCACCTACTGTTTCACTTACTAGTTCTTCCATTTCTTCTATTTCTTTATCACTTAGTTTTATTTCATTATGATAGTATATATTATCTTTATATGCATATAGATCAATTGCAGTTAATGTTATTACACTAGTAGTTAATGAAAATAAATATATTTTTAGAAATGATTTTAGTTCTTTTAATGTCCTTTTTTTCATTGTAATCCCCCAATTGCTGCATATTATATCATATTTTATTATAAAAAAAAAACTACTTTCGTAGTTTTCTTAGGCAGATTTTAATCTTCCTACATACCAATTGATTTTACTAATCCATTCACCACTTTCGGCATATCTTGGACCAATTGATTCTACTGTAGTAAGACCTCTAGCATAGTAATTTCTATATAGGTTACTAATCATTCCTTCTAGTCCTTCATCTATTGAACCATATCTTTGATAAGCTCCACAACCTGAACCTTTTTGTCCACCAAAGTTATAGCATGTTCTTGCAATATGACTACAACTATTTTGTCCACATCCAGTTTCATGCATTATGATTGCGGTAGCTACGAATGGGTCTACACCTAGTTCTAATGATTTAGATGCAATAAACATACCCTTACCAGCTATTTCATTTTTTAAACTTTTATTTAATTGAGCAGCTACTTCATCTAGAGTCATACCTTCATATACTTCTTCTCTAAGTACTCCAGCTTTAGCAACTTCCATATTTATATCTGTTACAGTTGGTGTTTCTACTTCTTGTTGTTTATTTGTTTTAGTAGCTTGACTAACACTAGCTGACATATTTTCAATTTTAAATTCTTTAGCGTTTACTCTACTTAAACTTTTATATGCTGATTCATTTTGAATAATAATTCCTACAGAAAGCATAATTACTGATGCACATAAAGTAAGTCCGCCTATTATTTTTTTTCTTTTCATATTTATAACCTCATCAATCTCATCTTCAATGATAATTGACTATGTCATTATACCAAATTTTAGGCTTTTTGTCAAATTTGACGGTATGTTGTATAATGAATTTGGTGATGTATATGAACGATATTAATACATTAATTAATTGGATAAAAGAGTCTAAAAAAATAGTATTTTTTGGAGGAGCTGGGGTATCTACGGAATCAGGTTTAAAAGATTTTAGAAGTAAAGATGGCTTATATAATGAAAAGTATGATTATCCACCAGAAGAAATATTATCACATTCTTTCTTTATAAATAAAACAAGTGATTTTTATAAGTTTTATAGAGATAAATTAGATACTAGAAATTATAAACCTAATATTACTCATGATGTATTATCTTTAATGGAAAAGAAAGGTATACTTAGTAGTGTTATTACTCAAAATATAGATGGTTTTCATACTGATGCGGGAAGTATTAATGTATTAGAATTACATGGTTCTATTAAGAAAAACTATTGTATGGATTGTGGTAAGTTTTTTGATGAAAAAATAGTATTTGAATCTTCTGATATACCTAGATGTAGTTGTGGTGGAATAATAAAACCTGATGTAGTATTATATGAAGAAGGATTAAATACTGAAACGATAAAAAAAGCTATTAATGAAATAAGCAATTGTGACTTATTAATAATTGGAGGTACTAGTTTAAATGTATATCCGGCAGCGGGATTTATTAATTATTTTAGAGGAAAACATTTAGTATTAATAAATAGAGATAAAACACAATATGATCATTTATGTGATTTAGTTATTTATGATAGTTTAGGAAAAGTTTTTGAGCAAATAAAAAAGGAAATTTAATTTCCTTTTTTTATTCTTATTAATTAGATTTATGTTGTTGATAATTAACATCTAATTTAAACATATAATTAATTGAATCTTGTCCATCTGGTATTGTTGGTAATTCAGTTGCTTCTGGATCAAATTGTACTTTTACTTTATATGTTTTAGCTGTTGGATGTGTTGCATCTGTTCTTTTTGCTAATACATCAGTATCAACTACTGGTGTAGTATTATCTCCATAAGTTACTGTAAAGATTAAATCTTCTGGATAACCATCATCTCCTGGTTCTAATAAAGTAGTACCATCTGCAGTATATACTGCTGGTGTAAATGATTTTAACATACCATCAATAGTACCTGCATTTACTGCATCTACAGTAAATTCATAGTAATCACCTGGTAAATCAAAACTTACAGCAAATTCGATTTGTTGATTATCTGATCCATCAACGATTGCTGCTGGAGTTGTAGCTGTTACACTTCCTTGTGTTTCAGTAATACTTTCTCCATCCCAATGGATATCCCATACGTTTCCTTTAATTGTTGAAGTACCATTAATATATAATGTTGTACTTAATAGCGCAAATCCAACAGTAATTCCTAATAAAACAACTAGTAATAAAATTAAATTTCTTTTCTTTTTACTTTTCATATTATATCCTCCTATATTACTTTTAGTATATATAATATTTTTTTAAATATCAATTATTTTATACTTTTTATTTGTCTAATGTGTAAAATAATTTACATTTACCTTTACTATAATCAATATGAGCAATACTTCCATTAATTATAGGTAAACTAGGTCCCTTATGAGATACATCTGCATCATATATTACAGGTATATTTAATTTAGATAAAATACTATCTTTTAAACATGATTTAACATCATAATCATAACAAGATGTTTCTACTCCAAATCTTCCAAATATAATTAATTTTGTGTATTTAAAATAATCATATTCATTCATTTTCCATAATACTCTAATTGTTTCTTCCATTGATAATTCACAATTATCAAAATACCATATTATTCCATCATTTTTATACTTCTCATTAAATTCAGAAATACCATCATATTTAGTACCAATAAGTTCACTAATTAAATCAAAACATCCACCTATTATTCTACCTTCTACTTTGATATTTTTATTATCTAAAGATTTCCATTCTACTTTTTCTGTCAGATTTAATCCTTCTAAACCAGTAATTTTTTCAGATCTTTCATTTTCATATAAATCATATGAAGTTAATTCTTTTAAATCACCTTTAATAGTATCTAAAAAATCATAATGACATTTATAGAAGTTTTCTTCGCCAAATGATGCGAAATTAGATCCATAAATGGTTGCGATATCTAACTTAGTAGTTATTGGAAATAATAGTCCAGTAGGATCAGAAAAACCTACGATAAATTTTGGATTATTTTTTATAATATCAAAATCTACATAAGGTAGACATTCTATTAAGAAATCTCCACCAGCTGCGCATATTAGAAAATCAATGTTTTTATCTTTAAACATATTATTTATTTCTAATCCTCTAGTCTTAGGATCACTACTTCTACCTTTTTCTGAATTATATAAATTATCTGATATTGTTACTTTATAATTATTATCTTCAAAATACTTAATAGAGTGTTTAAATTTATTTGCTTTAAATTTATCTTTTGCCCCATCTGATGGTGCAGGTACACCTATCCTATCTCCTTCTTTAAGAAATTTGGGATACTTCATTATTAATCACTTCCTCACTATTTTTGTTTTTAGTAAGAATATCATATACAACTTGTATTAGTATTCCTAATATAGTAATTATTATTCCTAGTATTATTACAAATTTAATATTAAAACTAACTCTAGTAACTGTATATACTATTAAATATACTGCTCCACCAGTAATAAGTGTAAATAT
Organism: uncultured Erysipelotrichaceae bacterium; assembly: GCA_902783435.1. Next base: position 5,175 of record CACZQV010000019.1, read on the forward strand.
ACCATTTGTAGTTAAAGATATTGCGAATAATTTAATCCATTTATAAATAGATTTTTGTAGTAAAGCTATTAATACTATATCTATTATCATTATAAGGAATAGTATTAATTTGAATTTTAATGATATAAAGAATTTATATCCTTTTAGTACTTTAATTGTCTCTTTAGGCATAGTTTTTCTTGTACTTTTTATACTTTCTTTTACTTTATCATCAATATTCATTTCTTTTATTTCTTCTTTTGCTTGATCTATTGTTTCTTGAGTTATTTCTTGTCCTGTTATTTTTTCTAGTTTATCTTTATTATTTTCTAAATAGTTTATCATATCTTTTTCTAATTCTATTTCATTAAGTTTTTCTTCATCTATATATCCATCTATTATTTTATCCATATATTTATCTATTAGTTCTGTTACTTCATCACTTTTTAATAATTCTTTTACTCGTTCATCATTTGTTATTTTATTTATGTTTTCATCATTATTTATTTCATATCTATATTGATAATTAGATGTTTCAAATATTGGTAAATCTATTTGATTAACTATTACTTCTTTTACTATTCCATCTACTAATATGTTTTTTAATGTAAAAGATAGTATTAATAATCCTATAACATTAATTAATATAAATACTAATAAACCTATTAAAAATTTTCTCATATTATCACCTAATTTAATTATAACATAAAAAAGTATACTATTTAGTATACTCATCATATAATTTTTTTAAATATTTCTTTTTTAATACTGGTTTTAATCCTTGGATGCTTACTTCTGTATATACTCGTTCTAGTAAGTCTTTTATTTTTTGATTCATTATAGCTTTATCTTTTACTTTATTCCAATAAGTTAATTGATATCCTTTATCCCAATTTTTGCCTTGATAAGTTTGTCCTGCGGCAAATGAATCACATATCATTTCAAGTACATATTTAAATGGAATAATTGGAGTTACTACCGGTGCATTATAATCAAACCAATATTCATAGTGATGTTTATTTCTACCTTTATGATGTATCCATGCTTTAGAATAACCATTTTCTTTTTTACAATTATGAATAGGACTATGAGTACCTTCATAATATTTTACACTTTCCCAAAATTCTTCAGGAGAATATTTTGATAAATCATGTAGTAATCCTTGTAGTGGTATACCTACTCTACAGCATAATAAAAACACTTTAAATCTATGTTTATTTACTGTATGTAGATGTTTAAATGTTCTTTTTAAAGTAATTTTATATTCCATATAATTCACCTATTAAAATTATAACATAAAAAAGAGTTTATTTTTTTATAAACTCTTTTTCTTTTCTAATACTATTAAATTCTGTTTCATCAGATATTGATACAGTTATATCTAATTCGTCAAATAGATTTAATGCTTTTCTATAGTTTATATTTCTAGATTCTTCTTGTTTAAGACATAGAATTATTCTATCATTAAATTCTATTAACCCTTTAACTTCTTTAGAAATTAATTCTTCCTTTGTATCATCTCTTAAATAATATTTTAGATTTAGTTTACCATTTACTCTAGGATAATAAATACATTCATTTCTATTATGTCTTTTACTATCTTCTAATGTTTCTCTTAAAGATTTTAATCCACGTACAAAAACAATTTTTTTATTATCTTGTGGTGGTTTATATTCATATGTTTCTTCTTGAAAATCAACTTCATGAAAAGATATATTCATTTCATCTAGTTTTTTTATAAACTTTTCTTGATCTTTTTCATTTAATAGTAATAATAATTCATTTCTATTACTAGTAAAAGCAGTATCATAAGGAATAAAAAAAGATGATTGTCCTAGTTTTAAGTTTATTAATACTTTAGTAAATAGTATATGTAATCCTCTTACATCAAAGTTCCAAAAGACTCTTTCAATTTCTCTTTTATTATTTAATAGTTTTATATCATAATTATTGGTCATTTTATCACATCCAGTTCCTAATATAATAACAAAAAAAGGTAGATATTTCTACCTTTTTATTTGATTTGCATAAATTTTTTCATTTTCTCTTAGTGATTTTTCTATATCTATTTCGTATCTTACACAATTCATACATTCTACTTCATTATAAAATTCTTTTATTCTTTTACCACCTAGAGCTTCCATAGTTTTCCAAGAAGGTTCATTTTCTATTTCAGCATCTAATAATACTTTATCTAAGCCATATTTTTGACATACTTGTAGTCCTAAATAAAGATTTATTTTATTATACCCCTTTTTTCTTTCTGTAGGACGAATACCATAACCGATATGTCCTCCACATTTTTGTAGTCTTTCATTTAATATTAGGCGAATGTTTATCATACCAATAATTTTATTATCATTTTCTCTTACTAAAAAGTATGTTAATTCACCGTTTCTTTTTCTTAATTCTATTTTTGATAACCATGTTTCATAATCATCTATATAACTTCTTAAACCACCAGTACCATTAATTTCTGAATTATATTTTTTATGTTCATTAATATAATCTATAGCATCTTCTTTTCTTTCTATGGTAGGTTCTTCAAATTTGAAAGTTTCTATATTAATTCCCCCTTACTTTGAAGTTTACTAAGTATCCTCTATCTTCATAACCTACTTTTTTGTATGTATGATTACTTGCTGCATAATGAAGATCTGTATATAAGACTGGAGTTAATCCTTCTTCTAATAATTGTTTAGTTACTTCGTACACTAAGCTTCTACAATATCCCTTACATCTTTCTTTGGGAGGTGTATATACATGGGATAACTTAGCTAAACCATTATCAGTACCATAACATCCTAGTGATACTGCACGTCCTTCATTATTTCGCCATACAAAATAATGTTCATCATCTAACCATTTTGAAACTTCTTCTAAGGCTTCTTCGTATGTTAGTTCTTCTTGATAATCCATTTCTTTAGAATTATCTTGCCAGTACTTGGCTACTAATGTTTTATCAGAATACTTTACATGATCTAGAAATCCATTTGCTTTTTCTACATCATTTAATTCTTTACATAAAAGAAAGCCCATTTCAAAATAATCATATGTATCTAAATTATTTTTAAAATATTCATAAACTTCTTTCTTACAAGTAAATTTATTTTCATCTTCTGTTAAATAGTTTTCTTTTAAAAGATTTAATACTTCTTTAAGTTTTTCGTTAGATAAATTATCTTTAGTCCAGACCCAGGTAGGATACCCTTTAGTTCCTTTTGCTAATAGATAATTTTCTTCATCACTTAGAAATAGTTTTTCTTTGGATTTTAACATTTTATAAACTAGAGAAAATTTTTCTTTATCTTTTAGAAAATCTTTATTTAAAAATAGTTTACTATAGGAATGGTCTGACATAGAGACTCACCTCCTTTTTTGTTACACTCTTACGTTCATTAAGTTTGTACTACTATATTTTCTTAATCCCCTATAGAATATAAAGAAAGCTAATAGTACTAAGAATATAGTTATTAAAATTACTATAATTGTATTAAATAAATTGAATGTACTCATTATTTGAATTGGTAAATATATAGAGAAACCTAATGGAATAATTGTATAGAATAATGTTTTTATTATTCCACTAAATATACCTTCTGGATATGTAGCAAAGTTTGTCATTAATCCATTAACAGTATCTCCAAACACATCACTTTTACCAAACCAAAAAGCTAATGATCCAGTAATTATTGCGATACTTGTGATTATTAATCCACTAGTTATAGAAAATAATATGAATAATCCTAATACTTTTATACTAAATCCATAAAAGAATAATAATATTATTCCATATAATAAATCTCCTAGAGCTGATACTTCTACATTACTAGTAATTAAAGATAATAATACATTTTTTGGTTGTATTAAATAGTTATCTAATTTACCACTATTAATATTTTCTGATAGTTTGAATGATTCTTTAAAGAAGAAGTGAGATATACCATATCCACCTGCGGCTAATCCCCATAGTAGTAGGACTTGTTTAAAACTATATCCACCTACATCTTCTTTAATGGCATAAAGAATTATCCATTGAACTATAAAGCATGCGTTATTTAATATCATAAATATTATATTAGAGAAAAATGTAAATTTATTTAACATTTCTCTTTGTAGTGCATATTTAATTGATAGTAATGATATTTTAATTTGATTTAGGATTGACCTAAACTTCGGATGAATTGATTTGTGATTAACCACCGTTGACATTTAATTTTCTCACCCCTTTCTTATATATTAAATGACATATTATAAAACTTATAATTACATAAATAATTTGCGCAATTATTATTTTTATAAAACCACTATTAGTAAAATTAACAAATAATTTAGCTGGTCCATAAGATACAACGTATATTGGACTAAATTTAATTATTGGCTGCATAAATTGTGGGAAAAATTCTATTGGGAATATTGTACCTATAACTAGAATCATTTTTGAATATAACCAGTAAAATGGAGAAGCATCTTCTATGAAGAAACTTATAAGAGCTAAACTAGTAATTAAGAATATATTTATTATAGTAGCTAATATACATGATAAAAGAATTCCTAATATTTGTATAAAGTTAATTTGAGGAAAAGTATGAAGGAATAAGAATCCTAATATCATACCTATAATAGTAACTATAACAAATTTTAATGTTACATTTCCTAAGTGATTAAATAAAGTATATTCTACATAGTTATATGGTTTATTTATGTTATATGCAATATTACCACTTTTAACATCACTACTAATCTTAGCGCATAATTTTCTTCCTTTTAAACTCATCCATAATATTTCAGTAACGATAACATACCATATCATTTGATTCATATTGTATCCATTTATTAATTCTTCTGGATCACTATAGATATATTTCCATAAATTAAGAAATATAAATATCATGATTATATAAGATATAAATCCTATTATGATATCAAATACATATTGTAGATTAGTCATTAATTCTGATTTATAAATGTATAAGTATTTTTTCATTATTTACCACCATCTTTATAAATATCACTAATTATATTTTCTAGAGGTACATTTGTAATATTAATATCCACTATATTATCGGGATTTAATAATTTTATAGCGTCAGATACACTTTTCTTTTTAGTATCTACTTCTATCTTAAGATTATATCCTTTGTCTTTAAGAATAGTTAAACCTTCTTCATCATCTAAATTAACTTGTTTATTCATTTTAACTTCTACTATTTTTTTATTTAAGTAATGGTACTTTAAGTTTTCCATAGTATCATCCATTACTATCCCACCATTATTAACAATTATTACTCTCTTACATAATTTTTCTATATCTGATACATCATGTGAAGTTAATACTACTGTAGTTTTATATTCTTTATTCATTCTCTTTATAAGTACTCTTATATTTTCTTTAACTACTGGATCTAGTCCTATAGTAGGTTCATCTAAGAATAATACTTTAGGTTCATGAATTAGTGATGCAACTATCTCACAACGTATTCTTTGTCCTAAACTCAAATTACGTACTGGAGTATTTATGAATTCTTCTAACTCAAATAATTCTTTCATTTCTTCTATTTTTTTCTCTACTCTTTTTTCAGGAATGTCATAGATGGCACCGAAGAATTTAAAATTATCGTATGGAGTTAAATGAGTCCATAATTGTTCTTTTTGTCCAAAAACACAACCTATTTCGTAGGCTAGTTTTTTTCTATCCTTGACTGGATCTAATCCTAAGATATCTACTTTTCCTTTGTCTGGAAAAAGGATACCTGTCATCATTTTAATTGATGTAGACTTACCTGCACCATTTGGTCCAATGAATGCAATCATTTCCCCTTTTTCTACCTCAAAAGAAATATTTTTAACAGCCTTGATGATTTTATATTTAGGTTTTACTAGCGATTTAAAACTTCCAATAAGTCCTTTTTCTTTTAGTTTTACTTTAAAAGTCTTTGATAGATTTTTTACTGTAATAACTGCCATATAACCACTCCTTTCAAATATTTTTGTCTTCATAGATTCTTATATCATCAAAACTATTATAAATTATTTTAGTAAATAAAAAAACACGGAAAGACACTACTTTACAAATTAGTGACTCCGTGTTTACGTGTAAGATTTCTCCCTATGCAGCTCGTTTAACTTATGCATACTCACTTTAATCTATGAAAACTAGTCGAGAAAAAACAAAAACGGAGCACTACAAAACATGTAGTGACTCCGATAATTCGTGTAAGATTATTAATCTCTGTGTAGCTCGTTAAACTTATACACACTCACTCGACTTGTCATACATAATACTATAAATATATTTATTTGTCAACATTTAGTCAGATTTCTATTTTTTTGTTAATAATATATATGAGGATGCTTGATAGATGTTTTCCTTTCTGGGTTCGGTTGAATCAAGGAAGGTGGTGATTAATTATGACATATAGAGAACGTTCTTTATATCTAATAATTATATTACTATTTATTTTGATATTTGTAATATTAATATAAAAAAACATCTAGCTCAAAAGAGCTAGATTAACACCATAGGAAAACACAACAATCTTGTATTCTCATTTATATTATACTACTATTTTTATTTTTTTTACATATAATTTTCATATGTATTAAAATTTAAATTATTTATAAAGAAGTCTTCATTGTTATATTTCATTTTAGTTGGTTCATTATTACCATTTTTTAATGTTTTTTCATAGTGTTCAAATAGTTCTTTAAATCTATCGAAATGTACTATTTCTCTTTGTCTTAACCATAGAAGTGGTCCTATTACATCAGGGTCATCAGTAAGGTCTATTAGGTTTTCATATACAGCACGCGCTTTTTGTTCTGCTGCCATATCTTCTGAAATATCAGCTAGTGGATCTCCTGTAGTTGCGAAATAAGATACAGTAAATGGTACTCCATTAGCATCTGTTGGGAATAATGCTTTAGCATGTTCTGCATAATGAGTATCAAGTCCTGCTTCTTTAATCTCTTCTAGTGTTGCATCTTTCATTAATTGATAAATCATTGTTTCTAACATTTCAACATGACCTAACTCTTCAGTACCTATATCGTTTAGTAGAGCTTTACCTTTATTATCAGGCATAGTTAATCTTTGATTTAAATAACGAAGTGCTGCCCCTAATTCACCATTAGCACCTCCATATTGAGTAACTAAATATTTAGCCATTCTTAAATCTTTCTTTTTAATATTTACAGGATACTGTAATCTTTTAACATATTTAAACATTGTCTACCTCCCATGGCCATTTATTATTAACCCATTCATTAATATTACTATTAATGGTCATTGGACCATATTTTGATTCATATTCTTTAATTAATTCTTCTTCTTTCTTTAAATAATCATTAAAAAGAGTTAACATAGACTGATCATTAGGATTCATATCTAGATATAAATTCAAGTCATGCGCAGCAAAACAAATAGTCTGAATATTATATAACAATCTTTCTTGATCATTTGTAGGTTTTAATACTTCTGGTTTATAGTTTTTATATTCACTATAAATATTTTCAAACATATTACCTTTTTCAAATCCTTCTTTTGGATTAAACAAATTTACTTTATTCATATTATTCATTGGATTATGTCTCCAATCATATTGATAATAATAGTTATTCATAATATCTCCCTTCTCTTTAATTTATGAGTATAGGTAAATATCTGTATAGGCATATAACTAAAAAAGAATACTATTTAGTATTCTTCTTTTCATTTTCATCTGAATTACTCATTATTTCATCATAAAACGCTCTTGCTTGTTTATCACTCATTGCATTTAAGAAATTAGGATCTTCAAAACCTAAGATTCCTGATGCCATTAATATTTGATTATAAGTAGTATCACTACTATATTCTTTTATAGAAGCAATTAGTTTATTAAGTTGATCTTGTAAACGAATTCTTTCTTTTTCTTCATTTTTATATAATCTTATTACTTCATTTGTAGTTTCTAAAGCTATATCTATTTCTTGTTTTGGTTTAACATAACTAATATTATAGTTAACTTCATTAGGATTATTTTCTAGTATATTTAATATTTCATTTGCACTTTTATATTTATTATTAGTAGCTTGTTCTAATATATAAGATAATACTGATTGAAATACTTTATTATTTAAATAATCACTATAATTATTATTTCCTGTACCATTATGGATATATATTACATTATTGATACTACCATAGTGATCAAATATACTATCTCTTTCAGTTTCTTTTAATATATTTTTATAGTCTTCTGTAAATTCTGTTTCAGTTTCTTTATTATTAACATCTGTGAAAACTATTGAACTAGATTTTAAAATACTAGTATCTACTTTACTTAATAAAGATATTAAAGTTATTCTTGATAAAATACAATTTGTTTGTTCTTGATTGCATCCTAAGTCTTTTATTTTTAATTCTAAAATAGATTCAATTACTTTATATAAAGTAACATTATCACCTGTAGCAATGAAATTTAATTTATTTAATTTATTTGAACGTATAAGTGGTAATATTATTTTATTTGCTATTTCTTCTGATTTAGAAACATTACTATCATCAAAATACTTTATTCCAATAATATCTATATTTTCATTATTATTCTTATTTATTATAGAAGTATTTAGTACTTCATCAGTTTCATCTAAACTTATAATAAATGGATTAGTAGCCTTATCAAGGCTTTCTATTTCTACTTCTTTGTTATTTTCTTTTTTATATAGTTTAATCATTTTTTCCTCCCAGTAATTGCTTCGAATAAAATATATTTTAATACAATAATACTTATTTGTATATAATTTATTATTAAAAAATTAAAATAATACTTGTCAAAATGAGGAAAAATTGCTAAAATAAATGTGTATTTTGAAATGGCGCCGTTGGTGAAGTGGTTAACACGCTAGTTTGTGGCACTAGTATGCATGAGTTCGATTCTCATACGACGCCCCAGTTTA
>CACZQV010000020.1 GCA_902783435.1 uncultured Erysipelotrichaceae bacterium
ATCATCTTCAAATAATTCAAGTCTAACATCACTTCTAACTCCATCCCAATCTTTTAAATATTTAAAATCACTTTCAAGTTGAACAAGTGCTGGAACTACTTCCACCATATCTAAATTAAAATTACTAAGAAATTGATAACCTTTACCATCACTACCAGTCTTAGGATAAGCTCTACCTCCAGTAGAAATAACTAACTTATCACAAACAATTTTCTCATCATTACATAAAACTACAAATTTATCATTTTCTTTGCATACATCAGTAACTAAAGAATTATATCTAATTTCAACTCCTAAAGATATAGCTTTCTCTTCTAACATATTTTTAATAGTTAAAGCTTGATTAGAATATGGATAATAATAACCATTCTTTATCTTAGGAATAACACCTAGTTCTTCAAAGAAAGATTTAACCATTTCAATATTATCAGTACTAATAATTTTATCTACGATATCAATATCTTCACTATGATAATTTTTAGTACTATAAGATTCATTCATATAATTACATCTACCATTACCAGTCATTAAAAGTTTCTTAAGTACTTTATCATTTCGTTCTAAAACAACTACTTTATTATTCTTTTTCTTAGCAAAGATACTAGAAACAATACCACTAGCTCCTCCACCAATAATTACTACATCACACATTCCCATCACCTCAACTGAACATATTATATCAAATAAAAAAGAGTATTTCTACTCTTTTGTAATCATAGTTTTATTTAATTCTGTTACAGGTCTTACACCAAGTCCATTACCATAATTATCTATACTAAGATTGTAATCTAAGAATCCATCATAGAATACAAACCATGCTCTATTATTAGAACCTGATGCTGAAGTAAGTGTCCAATATCCTTCATTATTACCAGGATTACCAGGTGCACTATACACATTATTTGTTCCATTTGCATAAGACATTGTATTTTCAATTAACCATGCTAATTCAGTATTATTTGTATCATCACCTAAATCAGTACCAATTCTTTTATATCCAGTAAATGCATATTTACTTTCACTACAATTATTAGCAATAGTCCAAGTTTGTGATAATGCATCTTCTAAAGCAACTGTATTTGTAATTTCAGTTATCTCTTCAGCAGTTATTAATCTTGTTCTTAAACCAGTAACTAATTCTTTTTCTTGATTATTCTTACTTATTTTACAAGTTCCATTAATACAACTTAATACTCCATATTGACATTTAGTATTATCATCACCATCAGTATAATAACAAGTTCCATTACTTGTATCATATGTATAATTTAATAAAGGTAATCTTACCCAACTATTAGTATATTGTGAAAGCATTGATAATGCACCACCAGGCCCAGCAGCATTTTTAGTTTCATCAAATATTGAACCATCATTTACAAATGTTGAAGCTGAACTTGTCTTAGTCCAAGCCATAGGTTTATTAAATATATTATGATCTAATTGAATTCTTATATTAGTTTTAGATTCTGTATCATCAGGAGTAATAACTCTCCATTTATAACATGTACTAGTACCATTATTTACTGCATTTAAATCAAATGTACTACTATTACAAGTATCTTCACTAACTGGATCAAAATATACTAAATCACCCAAATCATATTTAATACCTTTTTCTTTATGTTGAACTGGTGTTATTTCTATATCTGGTTTAACTACAATAGGTTCAGTTGGTAAAGTAGTTGTTTCACTATTATAACCTATTCTGAACTTATAACTTATTGTTCCACCATGAGCTATTACTTCATTTTCTGCTATTGTAGTTCCATCTTTATGTGTAAATGACCAAACTATTTCTTCAGGTAAATCATCTTTATCTATTTCTGTAGTTCCATCTGCTTCATAAAATTTAACACTAATTGTTTCAATCTTACCATCTATACTTCCTTCATTTACTGCATCTGCACTAAATTCATAAAAGTCTCCTGGTAATTCAAATTCTACTGCGAATGAAATATTCTTTTCTTCTGCATCAGTAACACTAGCAGGAGTTGTCGCAGTAACACTTCCAGTAGTTTCTTCTATACTGTCACTATCCCAGTGAATATTCCATGTATTACTTTTAATATTCGCAGTACCATTAATAAACAATGTAGTACTAAGTAACGCAAATCCTATAGTTATACTTAATATTAATATTAGTAAAAACATTACTCTTCTTTGTTTTTTATTCTTTCTCATATTATCACCTATCTTAATTTTATTAAAATCAAGTTTAAAAAACAAGAAATATTAGTATTTATTTTTATACTTTACACTTCATATTTTTTTATTTTGTATATTGTTAAAAAACAAATTCTATAATATACTTAAACTGGTGAGAGTATATGAGTAAAAAGAAAGTTAAAATGAAGAAAAAACCATTCTTAATCATCATCTTAGTATTAATTATTATTATAGGAGGAATATTCCTAGTATTTAAAATTAAAAATGATAAAGAAATAAAACTAGTAAAAAGCTATTATCATAAAAATATAATTACTAGTAAGAAAACAAATATCTATAATAAATATAAAAGAAATATTGGTACTGTAGAAAAAAACATATCTTTTAACTTAGATAAAATAGATAATAAATATTTTAGAATAAAAGATACTGACTATTATCTATATTATGAAGATGTTAAAGAAAATAAAGAAAAAATAAAAGAAAAAACAAATAATAGTACTAATTATATTCCTTTTAATAAAAATATTAAAAGTAGTAAGAAAGTTAATTTATTAAAAGAAGATAAAACTATTATTACATTAAAAGGTATAAATGCACCTATTGAATCAATGGATAAAGATAATTATTATATTAGTTTCTTAAATGATATTTATAAAGTTAAAAAAGATAAATCTATTAAAGAAATAGATAGTAAAAATACTAAAGAAAAAACATCAGATCATGTATCAGTATTATTCTATGAATTTATACAAGATACTTGTAGTGATTATAATTGTACTACTACAGAGAATTTTAAAAATACTATTAATAAATTAAAAGAAAATGGATATTATACTATTACTACAGAAGAATTTAAAAACTATATTAGTGGTATGAGAAATTTAAAAGAAAAAGCAATTTTAATTAATACTGCTAATTATAATGATAATATTACTAATATAAATAATGAATTAAAAGTAAATATAGAAAAACTAGAAGAAGATGCTAATTTTAGATTTATTTCTACTTATAAAAGTGTTAAACCAAATACTGATCAAAAAAGAATTGATCGTTATCAAATAAAGAATTATACATCAATTGATGATGTAGTTAAAATGGCTAATGGAGAAGAATTAAAACAATCTACTGATAAAGAAGTTAATACACAAAGTGTTCCAGTACTTAATTATCATTTCTTCTATAATGAAGAAACTGGTGGTTGTAATGAAAGTATATGTTTAACAGTACAAAAATTTAGACAACACTTAGAGTATTTAAAAAATAATAATTATAAAACATTAACTATGGAAGAATTCAGAAAATGGATGTATGGAGAAATAGAAATACCATCTAAATCTATATTATTAACTGTAGATGATGGAGCTATGGGTACTGGTAAACATAATGGTAATTTATTAAATCCAACTCTAGAACAATATAAACTTAATGCTACTCTATTCTTAGTAACAGGTTGGTGGGATATTGAAAACTATAGAGGTGATTATTTAGATATTCAGTCACATACTAATGATATGCATCAATATGGTACTTGTGGTAGAGGTCAAATAAACTGTTATAGTTATGATGAAGCTAAAGCTGACTTAAAGAAATCTATAGATATAGTTAAAAATACTGATTCATTCTGTTTTCCATTTTATATGACTAGTGAAACTTCACTAAAAGCAGTAAAAGATTCTGGATTTAAAATGTCATTTATAGGTGGTAATGTTAAAGCTAAAAGAACTAATGATAAATTCTTAATACCAAGATATCCTATTTTAAATGATATAACTATGGATCAATTTATTAGTAAAGTAAATTAAAAAGAAGATTTAAAAATCTTCTTTTTTTTATATTATTTCATCGCGCTCTATAGCTCTTTTTATTACTTTTATAGAATTAATTATCTTAATAGTTTCTTCTTCATTTAATGGAATAAATATCTTTTCTTTAACTCCATTTCTACCTACAATAGCTGGAGTTGATATACATACTTTATTTTCTTCATCCCAACTAGATACAGGAAGTACTATATTTTGATCTTCAATTATTGCATTAGTAATCATTACTAAACACATACCTATACCATATGCAGTAGCACCTTTTTTATCAATAATTGTATAAGCTGAAGTTCTAACTTCATTCTCTATTTCCTCTAATTCTTCTTTCCTAAAAATATCTGAAACTTTCTTATAGGCAATATTTACATTACTCCATGGAATGAACTCAGAATCACCATGTTCTCCTATTACATAAGCTTCTATGTTTTTAGGATTAACTCCTGTTTTTTCACTTAATATATATCTAAGTCTAGAAGTATCTAAAGTAGTACCTGATCCAATAACTTTATTAGCAGGTAATCTACTATACTTTAATGCTTGATATGTCATGACATCCAAAGGATTAGTAGCAACTACTATAATACCATCAAAACCACTAGCCATAATAGGATTAATAATTGAGAAAAATATCTTACTATTCTTATCTATTAAATCCATTCGACTTTCACCTGGAGCTTGATTAGCACCTGCCGCAATAACTACAATTTTTGCATCATGACAATCGTTATAATCTCCTACTCTTACTTTTATTTTAGATTGAGAATATGCCATACAATGATTTAAATCCATGGCTTCACCCTCACACTTATCTTTATTAATATCTATAAGCACTAACTCATCAACATATACTTTTTGATTAACTAAAGCATATGCATAAGCCATACCTACATTACCACAACCAACCAAAACTACTTTATTCATTTTATCTCACCCTAATATAATTATATCATAAAAACAATTTTTTTAAAGATTAATTATACCTAGATATATTAAGAATAATTCCAATACTTGTCATAGATACAAGTAAACTACTTCCTCCATAACTAAGAAATGGTAAAGTAACCCCAGTAACAGGAATTAAACCAACTACTACTGATAAATTCATAACAGTTTGAAATATCATTTGAAATATAATTCCAAAAGATAAATACTTACCAAATAAATTATTACATTTATTAGATATCTTTATACATCTATATAAAAGTATAATAAATAATCCTACTACTATTAATGCACCTACTACACCAAATTCTTCGCATATAATTGAAAAAATAAAATCCGTCTGAGGTTCTGGTAAATAAAAATGTTTCTGGACTGATCGTAAATATCCATTTCCAAGTAATCCCCCAGGCCCTATCGCATATAAACTTTGTATCATTTGAAATCCTGTACCTAAAGGATCTTTCCATGGATTTAAAAATGAAGTTATTCTATTCATTCTATAAGGCGCAATTATAATTAAAAGAACCACACCAATTATTCCAATTATTCCCCCTCCAATAAAAAATTTCATATTAACTCCAGATATAAATAAAATAGAAATAATTGATATAAATAATATTAATCCTGTACCTAAATCAGGTTGAAGCATTATAAGTAAAAAGAATACTCCTACTATTAATAAAACAGGAATAATATCTATAAATTTATTATTACCTTTACTTAAATATTTACTAGTAAAAATAATTAAACTAATCTTAGCTGCTTCACTTGGTTGTATACCTAAACTACCTATACCAAACCAACTTCTACTACCATTTCTAATACTACCAATTCCTGGTATTAAAACTAATACTAATAATATAAAACTTATAAGTAAAATAATATTAGAATTTTTATAATAAAATTTATAATTAATTTTAGAAATAAATATCATAATAAATAATCCTAATATAAAGAAAAAAGATTGATACTTAATATAATGAAAACTATCATTAAATTTATAATTAGCCCAAATACTAGAAGATGAATATATCATTATAATTCCAAATAAAGATAAAACAAT
>CACZQV010000021.1 GCA_902783435.1 uncultured Erysipelotrichaceae bacterium
CAAAACTTAGATATTTATCGTGAACATATTAAAGAAATTAACGGAGTTAAAACATTAATAATGGCTGTTAAAGATAAAGATGTTAATCTACTTAAGAGTGTATCTGACAGTTTAATGAATGAAATGGATAATGGATTTATATTCTTTATAAATATTAAGGAAGATGATAGTGTTAACTTTATAGCTAAGAGTAATTCATTTGTTAACGCTGGAGAAATAGTTAAAGATGCTGCACTAAGAAGTGAAGGTAATGGAGGAGGAAGTCCTAAATTTGCTCAAGGTGGAGGTAAAACATCAAGTGAAATAGATTCTATTGTTAAACATATTGAAAAGGTTATAAATAATGGATAGTTATTTAATAGAGAGTATAGACTCTCTTTCTTTGAAAAAAGAAAGAGATAACTTGATAAAAGAAAATGACTTTCTAGATGCAGAAATAAGTACATATGACTTAGAAGAAGTAGAACTTGATAATGCATTAGAAAACTTAGATACTTATGGTTTCTTAAGTAGTAAGAAAGTTATTGTTATACAAAATATAGAATCTATTAAATATGATGATTATAAGAAAGATATAGATCATTTATTTAAATATATAGATAATCCTAATTCCGATAATTTACTTATAATAGAAGCTAGAAAACTTAATAATACTTTAAAGATTACTAAAGAATTAAAAAAGAAATGTAAATATATATTAGTAGAATTTAATTCTAAAGATTATATTAAAACTACTTTAAAAGATTATAAGATAGATAATTTAGTTATTAATTTATTAGATGAATATTGTCAAAGTGATATTACTAAGATTGATGGAGAATGTTCTAAATTAATGAATTATAAAAGTGATACAAAAACTATTACTAAAGAAGATATAGAAGAAATGGTAGTTAAAAAACTAGGAGATGAAAGAGATTTAACTTTTGCTTTTTCTAGAAGTTTAGCTGAAAGAAATATTAAAGAAGCTTTATTAAAGTATCATGAATTATTAAATTATAATATAGAACCTTTAAGTATAATAGGATTATTAGCTAGTCAAATTAGAATTATTTATCAAGTTAAATTACTTGAGAAGAATAGATTAAGTGATAGAGAGATTGCTGATACTTTAGGTGAAAAATCTGATTATAGAATTAAAAAGACTAGAGAGTTAACTAGACTTTATAGTGAAGATGAATTATTAGGATTAATGCAAAAACTTAGTGATATGGATTATAAGATTAAGACTACTGATGTAGATGGTAAAAACTTAATTGAAATGTTTATTATAAATATATAAAAAAGAAAGTATTAATTACTTTCTTTTATTTTTTCTATTTTGTCATATATTTCTTTTATAGTTTTTTCATATCCAATATCTTTTGGATGGTAATACTTTTTATTTTTTATTTTATCTGGTAAGTATTGTTGTTTTACATATGCACCTGGATAGTTATGAGGATATTTGTATTCAGTATTACTACTATCATTTTTTAAGTGTTTTGGTATTGTACCTACATTACCATCTTCGATATCTTTAAGTGCTTCATCAAAGGCAATATGAGCTGTATTACTTTTAGGAGATAGTGCCATTTCTGTTACTATTGTACCTAGTGGAATTCTTGCTTCTGGTAGACCAACACGTTCTGAAGCATTAATTGCGGCATCTAGTCTTGGACCAATGGCAGGATTTGCTAGACCTATATCTTCATAGGCTATAACACTAAGTCTTCTATAGATTGATTCTAAATCTCCTTCAGTAACTAATCTTGCTAAGTAGTGAAGAGATGCATCTACATCACTTCCTCTAATTGATTTTTGAAGACCACTTAATACATCGTAATGTCCATCTCCATTTTTATCTGCAAAGAATACTGGACGACTATTTATACTTTTAATTTTATCTTCAGTTACTGTTTTATCATCAGTAGAGTAGTAAGATATTTCTAATAGGTTATAAGCGTATCTTAAGTCGTTTCCTGACAGTTTAGCAATTAACTCGATACTTTTGTTATCTATCTTAATTCCGTCTAAATCAGGGTGTTTTATGGCTTTTTTAAGACCTTTAATAATATCTTTTTCTTCTAATTCGTGTAGTTCAAATAATTGACATCTACTTCTTATAGCAGGATTAATTGCATGATATGGATTAGATGTAGTCATACCAATAAGGGTAATTAAACCACTTTCAAGTACTGGTAATAATAAATCTTGTTTATCTTTATTTAATCTATGTATTTCATCCATTATTAGTACTAATTCACCATACATTTTTGCTTCTTCTACAACTATATCAAAATCTTTTTTATTATTAGTAGTAGCATTTAAAAATCTATAACGTACATCAAGATCATTTACTAAAGCATTAGCTATACTTGTTTTACCAATACCTGGTTTACCATAAAGTATCATGGAAAATAGTTTTTTATTTTTAACTAAATTAGTAAGTATTTTACCTTTACCAATTAAATGATCTTGTCCTATAACATCTTTAAGTGAAGTAGGTGCAAGTTTTATAGCTAAAGGTTTATTCATATTAATCACCTAGATATATTTTAACAAATAATAATAAAAATGTAAAAACATGTATATTTATATTGCTTTAATTTTTATTTATATGTATACTTGTGGTGTATTAATTAACCTGTCATGCGTTAATATGACAATTTGGGACGCTAAGGTTTATTTACTTGGGACAGGGAGTAAATTTGCATGCTGCGGGATATACTTTCCATATGGGAAGGTATATCCCTTTTTTGCTTTTTTTAGGGGGTGATTTTATTTTAAAAGTAAGACAGCATAAATTTCTAATTAATCAAAAAGTTAAAAATGGAGGGTTTGAAAATGAATGAAATAATAAAAGAAAAAATAAATATTGAAGAAAAAATATATGAAATTAATGGAATAGAGGTGATGTTTGATAGTGATTTGGCTGAATTATATAATGTAGAAACTAAAAGAATAAATGAGGCAGTTAAGAATAATCCTGAAAAGTTTCCTATAAGATTTAGTTGGGTTTTAAGTTCAGACGATGAGAAAAACTTGAGGTCGAAATTTTCGACCTCAAATGAAAAAGGTACATATGGTGGTAGAAGATATAATACGAGAGTATTCACAGAACAAGGTGTTTATATGCTTGCGACTATATTAAAATCAAAAACTGCTACTGAGGTAAGTATTAGAATAATGGATACATTTGTAAAAATGAGACATTATATTAATTTTCATCAAAATGTATTACCAAATAAGTTTTTATTATTAGAAGAAAAAGTAGATGAAAATACAAAAAGAATAGATGAACTTTTTGATAAATTTAATCCAAAAGAAATAATGAAAGACTATTTATTCTTTAGAGATGATTTTTATGATGCATATTCTGTAATTATGGATATTTTAACTGAATCTTTAGAAGAAGTTATTATAATAGATAATTATATAAGTAAAGAGTTATTAGATATAATAAAAGATATAGATAGAAAATTTATAATTATATCAGAAAATATAGATGAAAAATTAACTCAAAAGTATTTAAAACAATATAAGAGTGTAACATTTAAAAAATGTGAAAAAATTCATGATAGATTTATAATTCTTGATAGATATATTATGTATTCATGTGGTTCTTCATTAAAAGATGTAGGTAAAAAGTGTTTCGCAATACATGAGTGGCGTGATAGAAAATATACTAAGGATATATTAAAAGAAGTTGGATTATTATAAAATTTGAAGTCGAAAATTTCGACTTCAAATTGTAATATTAAAAGACTGGAAAAAACTAGTCTTTTTTGATAAAATAAATAATATATATAAGGTTTTGAAGGTGATGAACTTTATGAAATTAGAAGATGCTTTAGATGACTTTTTAAATTATTGTATATTTGAAAAAGGTTTATCTGATAAGACTAAATTATCTTATAAAAATGATTTAAAAATGTATTTTGAATATTTAAAAAAACATAGTGTTACTACAGTAAATAAAATCAGTAGTGATAATATAAAAGATTATTTAAAATATAGAAGTGATGAAGAGTCTAGTACTATTGCACATAACTTGACTGTTATTAAGAATTTTCATACATATTTATTAAAAGAAAAAATAGTAAATAAAGATGTATCTGAGTTTATTGAAAGACCAAAACTTAGAAAAAATTTACCTAAGAGTTTAAGTGTAGAAGATGTAGATAAATTACTTGATATTAAACTAAACAGCCCATTTGACTATCGTAATAAAGCTATGTTAGAATTAATGTATGGATGTGGTTTAAGAGTAAGTGAATTAGTTAATTTAGAGGTTAATGATATAGATATGACTAATTGTATTATTAGAATAATGGGTAAAGGTAGTAAAGAACGTGAAGTACCTTTAGGAGAATATTCTATTTATTATTTAGAGTTATATTTAGATAATAGAGATTTACTTTTAAAAGAAAAAGTATGTAATAAATTATTTTTAAATAATCATGGTATGGGAATGACTAGACAAGGATTTTTTAAAATGTTAAAACATTTATTACTAGAAAAAGGATTAAATCCTGATGTATCTCCACATACTTTGAGACATAGTTTTGCGACTCATTTATTAAATAGGGGAGCAGACTTACGTAGTATACAGGAGATGCTTGGACATTCTGATATATCAACTACTAAGATATATACAAAAGTTAGTGATGAGAAAGTTATTGAAGAATATAGAGAACATCATTATAGAAGTACAAAGGAGTGAATTTTATGAAATTCAAAAGAATATTTTTACTTGTATTAGATTCGTTAGGGGTAGGGGAAACAGCTGATGCAGTTAACTTTGGTGATGTAGGAGCTAATACATTAGGTCACGTGATGGAACAATGTGATTTATTTATTCCTAATTTAAAGAAAATTGGTTTTGTAGATACATTAAATATGAGTGAAAATGATGATGTAGATGCATATTATACAATAGCTAAACCAATAAATGCTGGTAAAGATACTTTAAATGGTCATTATGAAATGTTAGGAATTAAAAATGATGTAGCATTTAATACATTTAATCAAGGTTTTACTTATGATGTATTAAGCTCAATAGAACAAATTACTGGAAGACGTGTTATTGGTAATGTTTGTTGTAATGATGATAGTGTTATTCAAGAATTAGGAGAAAGACAATATAATTATGGTTCTTTAATTATTTATACTTCAGCTGATTCTGATATTCAAATAGCTGCACATGAAGATTCTCTTCCTATCGCAACTCTTCATGAATATTGTGAAAAAATAAGAGAAATATCTCTAAAACAAGATTGGAGAATAGCTAGAGTTATAGCTAGACCATTTAATGGTACTCCGGGTAAATATAAATTTATTAATAATGGTAGACGTGATTATGCTATTAAACCTCCTAAAAAGAGTATTTTAGATAGTTTAAGTGACGCAAATTATAATGTTATTGGTATTGGTAAAATTAATGATATATTAGATGGACAAGGTATTAATAAAACTATTAAGGCTAGTAATAATAATGAAGCTATTAATAAATTAATTGATATTTTAGATAAGAATTTTACAGGACTTTGTATTACTAATTTATGTGATTTTGATTCATTATATGGTAATATTCGTGATGTAGATGGATTTGGTAAAGCTATTGAAGAATTAGATGTAGATATACCTATAATATTAAATAAATTAGATATAGATGATTTATTAATAATTACTGCAGATCATGGTAATGATCCTACTATGGAAGGACATAATCATACAAGAGAAAATTTACCTGTAATTTTATATAGTAGAAACTTTAAAACTCCTAAGAGACTTCCTCAATTTGAAACATTAGGAAATATTGGAGCTTTAATCGCAGATAACTTTGATGTAGAAATGCCAGAAATAGGGGAGAGTATTCTAGAAGAATTAGAATAAGATATACGTAAAGTATATCTTTTTTTTTATATATTTAATTGATAATAAAAGTGTATAATGATAAACTATAAATATAATAGGAGTCGTGTATGAAAAACAAAAAAAAGATAAATAAGTTTTTACATTTATTGATAATATTAGGATTAACAGTAGGATTTGCACTTCTTAGTACTACATTAAATATTAATGGTACTGCAGGAATTAAAGGTAATACTTGGGATATTCATTGGGATGAAAAAAGTATACAAGTGTCAGAAAACTCAGTTCAAACAGAAACACCTACAGTAAGTAATGATGGGCAAACGGTGTCATATGAAGTTACTTTGGAGTTACCAGGAGACTTTTATGAATTTACTATTGACGCGGTGAATGCAGGTACAATTGATGGTATGGTAGCGATAGGTGGATTACAACTAACAATAGAAGATGAAGATGGACAACCAACTACATTACCAAATTATATAAAATATTCTGTAACATATGCAGATGGTTCTTCAATTGAAGAATTTCATAAACTAGCAAAAAGAGTAGATATAAACACTCCAACAAGGGAAAAAATCAAGGTAAGAATAGAATATGATTCTAATTCAAGTGAATTACCAAGTGATAATGAAAAACTTAAAATTAAAGATAAATTACCATATACACAAGCAGATGAAAATGCAAAAGATAGAGATTCTTTAAAAAATTATACTTTATATCAAAATCATTTAGGAAAAAGTTCTACACTAGATCCTACATGGAATTATTATTTTAAAGTTAATATGCAAGAAATGTATGCTGAAAAAGATGTATATAGTTTTATTGCTATTGAAAATGGTGAGGAATTGGATGGATATGAGTATGGATATAAATATGATTCACTAGAAGCTTGTAATACTGTTTTAGAAAGTGCTGAACAGGAAGAAGGGGTTTCTTATAGTTGCTATAAGAGACTTTCTAAGGGAACTAAAATAACTGTCCCTACAGATGTAGATGCGTGTATAATTACAAGTACAGGTGAAACGTTCTGTTATGACTATGGTAATTATGAATGTGATTATGATGAAAATACTAATGATTGCAGTAGTTCAAATTCTTATTTATTACAAAAAAAGAATGAAATTATAACAAAAGGTGGGTTTTATAAACCGGTAAAACTTTCTCAGGATCCAGATGCAGTAATTTATTATATTAGTACTCCTCAAGAAGAAACTACTTCTGCTTCTATAGAGACCTCTATACCTAAAACATTTCCTTTAGATGCTTTCATGGTTGAGTCATTAACTATCGAAGTTAAGGAAAATAATCAAACTTTGCATGCATGTTCATATTCTGGTGAATTTAATTCATTTACAATTATAATTAATATGATGATGTCAAATCAAACTGATGGGGTAACAACCGTATTTGCTGATCCAGAAACTAGAATATATTGTCGCTAAATTATACTATAAGTAAATAGTGTAGGGGAGATAAAAAAGAGACTAGTTATTAGTCTCTTTTTCTATATATCTTTCTTTATCTTTTATTTCTGAAGTAATTTCATATTCATTATCTGTAATGATACTTCCACTATTTTCAAATGATTTAGAAGTAGGGCAGTTACATTCTTTTTTAGGTGGGCACTTCCCCTTTTGTAATTTATTAATTGTTTTATCTTTCTTTTCCATAATAAATCCTCCTTATAGTTTTATTATGGTTAATATATTTTTTTTTATACTAATAAATGTATTATTATATATATCCTTATATTATATATAATAAGGATATATACGCGTGTTAATTCTCGTAAATTTAGGTGATGAACTATATTACTTTTTATTTCTAAATTTGTTAGAATTCACCTCGTAATTTTAGGTTAAGAACTACCCATCTTTTTGATTCTAAATCGCTTAAAATTCACCCTACTTTTTTTGATAAAATAGGGGTTAGATAGGGGTATATTATATATCCTTATATTTATATATTAATAAGGATATAGATTTTTATTAAAAATAAATTTGTAAATGATTTGTATGAAAAAAATTTTTGAAATTTTTATTTAAATAAATTTTATGTTTTTATGATATAATTTTATTAGTAAATGATCACTTCTCTGAATTATAAATTATTATAATTTGGTAGGGGAAGTGGTATATTTTATAATAATTATATATAGAAGTTAACATAATATCAATTATAGGAAGTTAATTTGGAGTGAAATAGACATCTATTATGATGCCTTTTTATTTGATTTAATTAAATATACTATTAAACTAATTAATCCTTTTATTAGAATAATAAATCCTATAAATAATAAATCATACATATTTAAATTAATTGAAGTTATTATTGTTACTACACCTAAAATAATAGTACTTATATGATAAAAAAGATTAAATACTTGTATAAACTTCTTACCATATACTTTATATGATTGAGGTACATCATTTGATTCTTGTATTGTCATTAAAATAAATTTTGTAAGTTCTACTGTTATAAATATTAAAAATATTATTCCAAAACCAATTGTTAAAGAATTTGTAAAAAATGCTTCTTTTACTTGGATATAAAATATTGCTCCTACAATTATAGCTAGTATTATTTTAATTATAACTACTGGTTTACTATTATTTGCATTATTATTCATATTACTACTCCCCTACTCTTTAAATAAAAAAGGACTTTATAGTCCTATGATACTTTTCTTGATTGGATTTCTGCAATCTTTTCAAATACTTCTTTAGCATTATCTTCATTAATTTCAGTAAATCCTAATTCTTTTAAAGCTTGTATTTTAACTGTATTTAATTCTTGTGTACGTGATAGTTTTTCTTCTTTCTTTTGTTCTATGTTTTGTACAAATCTTTTATGTGATTCAGCTAGTTTTACTTTAGAAGAACCTCCATTATTATATAATGTCATTGCACTAAACATAATACTTTCAAATACGAATTGTTTATCTTTATTAAAATTAAATTCCATTGGATCAGTAAATCCTAATGATTTAGACATAAATGCTAAGATATATTTTAATTCATCGTTAGCGTCCATTGATTGTAAAAATTGATATAGATATACATAAGTATTATAACTATCTTTTGTTTTATCATTAGATAATTTTTCTTTTAATAGATTAATAATATCTGATAAAAGTTCTTGTTCTTTCTTATTAAATCCTTTTAAATCAGCTATTACTTCTTTAGAAGAAGAATCTTTTACTCCTTCATTTAATCTATTTTCTACATCAATAATATATTCTCCAGTGATTTTTATTTTACTTAGATCATCTATATTTTCTATATTTAATAAACTTAATAGTTTAGCTGCTTTTTCTTTAGGCCAATTATTAATATCATTTATACCTAAATAGTTATATAACATTTGTCTAGATACACCTAAATATTTAGCTAAACGTACTTTGCTAATTCCTAATTCTGTGAGTACTGTATTTAATTCTTTCATTTTTTTACCCTCCTAATATAATTATAAATGTAAGGGTGTAAAATATCAAGTGTAAATTGACACATTTTTTAATTTATATTAGAAATTTTAATATTCTAGGTATTATAAATAAATCTATTAATGTTGAACTTATTATTAATACTATAGTAATTATAAATATTTCTATATATTTTTTTGTTATTTTCTTTATATTATATTCTTTTTTAAAGAATAGTAATTTTATTAGTATTAGTGAATAATTTATTGAATAATATACTAGAAAAAATATAATTAATAAATTAATTATATTAGGTATTAAATATACTATTATAAATAATATATTAGTACTTTTGATATTTATTATTAGTGATATTAATTCTAACGATAATATATAGACTTTAGACAGGTATATTATTAGTATAATGGGTATTCCTATTATAGATATTCCTAATAGCCATATAAAGGTATTTAAAAGGGTATTTCCTAGTAATTTATCTTTAATTATATTTGGAGTTATTAGTTTATTAGATTTTATATTACTTTTTAAATTTAATATATTATTTAATATTTCTTTTTTAATAGTTTTATCTAATATAATATTAGTTATTATACTTATAATTATTGTCAGTATGGTTAGTATTATTAGTATAGATAGTATTTTATTATTTTTTATATGTTTTAGCATATTCTCACCTACTAAAATATATTCATATATACTAATAATATAAATAAAAATATTTTACTTTTTATGACAAATATTTTATAATGATTATAGTGAGGTGAATAAATCATGAATGATAAAGTAATCAGAATAGTAGCAATTATTATGTTAGTGGCTACTGTATTAGGATTTTTCAGTTTACTAGTTAATTTATTCTAAAAAAATAAAAGGACTTTAGTCCTTTTTATTTTTCTATATATCCTTCTATTTCAGGTATTACTTGTTTTAAATTAGTTGCGTTTATATTATACTTATTTGCGATATCATTAATTCTTTTAGTATCTTTGGCTAAGTATAACATTAATAATCCTGCTATTCTATTAGCTGTATATTGATCTAAATTAATTCTATCTTGTTCTGATATATTATATTTTCTAGTAATATCTAATACAGGTCCATATCCATATAAATAATTAGTTAATGATTTAGCTATTAATTCTACATCTTTGTTTTTATCTTTTATAAATACTTTTGACCATATTTTCATAGGTACCCCACCTCTTTATGGCTCTATATTATATCATATTAATAGTAATAACTCAAGAAAAAAATAATCACTTTAAATAAGGATTATTTTTCTTTTCTTCTCCTAAAGTAGTTGTTTCATTATGACCTGGATATAATTCAATATCATCAGGATATGTAAGTATTTTTTCAATACTTTGTTTCATTTCAATATCACTTCCACCAGGGAAATCTGTTCTACCTATACTATCTTTAAATATGAAATCCCCAATTAGCATTTTTTTATCTTCTTCAAAATAGAATGTTACTGAGTCTTTTGAATGACCTGGAGTATAAATACATTTAAAAGTAAAATCACCTATAGTATAGTCTTTATTTTCTAATAAATTACTTCTTTTAAATATTTTAATACTTCTTTTAGTTAAAAAATTTCTTAATGCTCCTATATGATCAAAATGTGAATGAGTTATAAGTACTCCTAATACTTTATTATCCCCTATTTCATCTTTTATTTTATTATAATCATCACCTGGATCTACTACTAAACATGTTTTATTTTTTATTAATATATAACAGTTTTCATCTAAGTATCCAGTTACTACTGTTTTTATATCCATGTTATCTCCCCTATTCTAATATTTTGGTGTATATTCTTTACTTACTAGTACATAATTATAATTCATATCTAATCTAAAAGTATAAGTATATATACCGCTTTTTAAGTATTCTGGTAAATTCATTTTTTCATTTTCATGATATTTAACTTCTTCTTTTAATATAATTGTATTTTTTGTAGAAGTAGCTTCTTTTATTGATTTAGTAACTTTAAATGAAGTAGCTATTTTTTCTTTACAATATCCTTCTACAAATTCTTTTCTTTCTTTAATATATTGATATCCACCTATACAGTCTTTTCCTAATTGAATATTTGAAAGTGGTATATTAGATTCTTCTCCAAATAGTTTTTTAATTTCTAATTCTAATACTTCTTCTTTAAATCCTTTAGGTACAAATTTTGTAGATACTTCACATACATATGGTTCCATTGAAGTAACATTAAATGAATTACAATTTGTATCATATTTATCTTGTTCTTTTATTTGTCTATATGCTAAATATAATTTCATTGAATCATCAAAGTTTGGGTTAGCTATATCTTCTCTTATTCCAGTTTTAACTTTACTATATAGATCTTTTACTAAAGTTGAATTAACATCTAGTTTAGTTTCTTTTTTAGATGAGATTGGAGTACAATTATATTTTATATTAGCAATTTGTTTTTGAGTATTATTATTTGTATATACTATATAAAATATTAAAAACACGATTATTAATAATAGTATTGGTGTTATATTAAGTTTTTTCTTCTTTTTAGGTTCTATTTGTACTGGTTGTGGCGGAGTTACTATTTGTGGTGTTTCTATTATTTGTGGTTGCGGTTCTTGTACTACAGGTGTTGTAGTCATTGGTCTTAATTCATCACCTTTTTTTTCAGGTTGTGGTAATACTATTT
Source organism: uncultured Erysipelotrichaceae bacterium (assembly GCA_902783435.1). The sequence continues at coordinate 11,979 of CACZQV010000021.1, forward strand.
GAGGTGTTATCTGTGGTTGTGGTGTTTGTGATGTTTCAACTTTAGCATTTACAACTTGAGTACTATTTCCATTTGATGCATTTACTGGTTCTTCTGTTGGAGGTGCAAAAGTTACTCCTGCCATTGGTGCTAATGTATTTTGTTCATTATTATTAGTATTATTTACCCCATTATTCATTCTTCTTCACCTATCCTATACTATATAAATTTTATACTATTTTAAACTTTTTTTCAATATAAAATAAAAAGAAGTATTCACTTCTTAATAATTAACGCTATTAATAATATTTTCTAATTCTTCATTAGTCATTTTATCATTATAATCAATAATAAATCCTAATTCTTTTAAATTATCTAATTTATCAAATAATTCTTTTCGATATTTAATATCTTCTATATTTTTATTATTTTGATTATCTATTAAATTATCAATTTCATTAGTATGATACATATCATTTATTGAAGGTTTTACTTCTTTAAAAGCATCATTTAAACTATTTTCTATTTCTTCTCTCATATTATCACCAATTAAATTATAACATAAAAAAAGAGCTTACGCTCTTAAATTATTAATTGTTTTTTGAATTACATTTTTATTTACATTTTCTACTTTATACCAACCATAGTTAGTCATTTCATTATATGTAGTATTTTGCATATTTAAAGTATCGTTTAAAGACTTTTTTAATAGATTATGAACTTTTTCATTAGAACTTTCTAAAGTACCATGTACATATACTTCTACAGTACTTTTTAATAGTAATAAATAACTATTTAATAATGTTTCATCATTCATTATAATTCTCCAATAAATTCATAAAATTATTATTAATTTTTTCATGTGTTTCTAATTCATTATTCATATAATCTACTAGGTCTTCGTCTTCTAAATTATCAATTATATTATTAATACATTCTATTATTACTTTTTCATGATTAATAGCGTCTTCTACATATAATAATTCTTTTTGTGTCATATTATCCCTCCAATAATAGTATGGATAATATTATTTGTATTATTCTTTATTATAATAAAAAAATAGATAAAATTAATTATCTATTTTATTTTTTTGTATAACGTGCAATACTTAATGTTCTTTTAGAAGCAAACACTTTATTAATACTATCTTCAAATTCTTTATAATGTAAATAATCTGTTTCTTTTTCTTCTTCTTCTTCTTTAGCTAATCTTTTTATATAATCTAAATCAACTTGAAATAATTTTATAAGAGCATTTGTATCTATAAAAATATTATTCATTTCTAATAGACTTTTTACTGCTTCTTGTTCTTTTTCTTTAGTAAGAATGTTTCTTACATTTTCACCTTTTTCATTTAATGTAAAGTTGTCTAATTCTATTTCATCATGTTTATTTCTTTCTTTTTCATTTATTGCGTTTTCATTTTTATAATTAATTTGTATACGAGAAGCATCTTCATATACATCACCTATATATTTATGTGAACTTACACTAAGAATATATGGTAATTCTTGGATTGTGATAGTTCTATTTACTATTTCTCCACCTTTTACAAATAATTGCATTGACATAGTTCTACTATGTATTGTTTCAGTAGAATTACTATTAAATGATACAATTATCCAATATGATCCATCGTTATTATTTTCATAAGCTTTTTTAACGATTAGTTTATTTCCTTTTTCTTCAATATATTGCCTTTTTTCTTTTTCCCCTTTCACATAAAAAGAAGTACATGACTTCTTTAATTAAGTTTCTATATTTTATCATATTTTCCTTTAATAGTCAAATATTATTTCTTATTTTTAACATATATAGGGGTTTTACTATTAAATTCTTCTATACCATTATCTTCTAATGTTTTTATAAAATTATCTATACTTGAAGAGTATAATTGTTCTTTTACTTCTATAGGTTCATCTAATTCTTTTATTTTCTCTAAATAATCTATAGTTATTGGTGTATCGCTATTTAATACTATATCTTTGATATATGGTGATTTAGTATTAATAATTATATCAATATACTCTATTTGGATATCTATAGGTAATAATAATAATTTATGATTAACTATAGATTCATATGTATTATTGTTTCTTTTGTATATTTTTATTAATCTCATTAATTCAGAATATGTTCTATGTTCTAATAAATCTCTATCAGTTAAGATTTTATATAATTCATAAGATGGTTCATCAATAAATTCATTTAATATTGATAAATGTTCATCATTTGTCATTCTTGTTACTAGTATTTTGTCTGTTACTAATAATTCAATATCAGTTTTTTCATTATGTTTATCACTATTTATTTTTCTATTATATTCTTCTGAATTATATGCTTCTAAGACTTTTTGACCTAGTAATTTACTTTCTTCATAGGTTTTATATTTTAATATATCTTCATCAAAATATATTTCTTCTTTTTGTTTTGAAGTAAGACCACAATCATCTTTTATTAATTTACATACTTCATCTATTGTCCTTGTAGGGATAAATGATTTAATGTCTTCATTAGATAATGAATATTTTTTTAAGTCAATTTCAAAATTTACTGAACTTAGGGCATCATATAATTTAAAGAAATTATTTCTTGATAGTATTGGTTTGAAGTTTTTAATTAAATTTATTGTATTAATACTATAATTATCATCAATATATAGTTTAATCATACAATTAATATCATTCATATTTATTTCTTGATTAGTACGATATTTATTAGTAATTGCTTTTAATATTGTACATATATCTTCATCAAATTGTTTATGTTTTTTTGTGTGATTTTTTACTAATTCAATAAAGGCATTAATTGAACCTTCTGTATACACGACGTCAGCTTTATCTAATCTATCTACTGTTGCGACAATGCTTTTAGTTAGTTCTTCATCTTCATCTAATAATAGTTCTATAGTACTTGTACTTCTTGTTAGTTTTGCTAGTTTTTTAACTTGTTCTATATTCATTTTACCCTCCTGATTATTAATATAAGTATAACATCTTTATATTGGATGGTAAATGTTATTTATTATAAATTTTTTTTATATGATTATCTAATATATTACTTAATCTATCATATTGAAAAGAAAATCTTTTTTTAATTTTTTCTTTGAATTCTTCTTCGATTTTTCTATTTATTCTTTTTTCTACTCTATCAAATACTTTATTAATATTTTCTTCGTTAATTATCCATAATTTATTTTTTAGTAATTCAGTATATTCACTTGAACTTATATTTAGAAAATCTTTTATAGTATTTTTATCATCAATATCTACTTTAATACCATATTCATCTTCATATAAAGATATTCCTGATAACATACATGAATTATCATATACTGGAGATATATTAATACTATTTGGACCAGTTATAATACCATAATTTTCATCATGTCTATCATTATTGGCTATTAGTATATCAAATATAAACATATTTACAATTTGATCAATTAATTTAGCTGTTAGCTCTTGATTATTAAAAGTAATCTCAAATGTATCCCATAAATCTGTTAGATTATTATGATTTATTTTATCGTTAGGAAATACTTTTTCTAATATGTTATATATTGGAGTATAAGTTTCATTTTCTTTTAAAAAGTTTTCACTTATTACACCTATATTTCCATTATATACAGCTAAATCATAGTGAATATGATTAATACCATAGTCATTAGCTATTTCTTCAGCTATTAATTCATTATAGATATCTGAAATAGAATCTACCCATTTAAAATAATATAATTTATTATTAGTATTTAAAGTATATACATGTCTATAATTTGCTAGTCTTTCTACTCTAAATTTACTTATATCTATAAAACCATCATCGTCTCTTAATTTTTCTAATGTTTTCATCATATCACCTGGTTTTCCTTTAATAAATTATAGCATATTGTTGTTGTATTTTTATTTAATTTATGTTAAATTATTAATGTACTTTATATGGCCTGTTGGTGAAGTGGCTTAACACATTACCCTCTCAAGGTAACATTCACGGATTCGAATTCC